>DNGG01000411.1:0-1692 GCA_003486675.1 Cyanobacteria bacterium UBA11372 | reverse complement strand
GAACAAATTCGCAGTTCAGTTAAAAAATTTACCAACTTGGATTTAGAAAAAGATTTACTTTCCTGGATGGGGGGAGAGTTTTCTTTATCATTAGTGCCTTTGCCCCAAGACAACTCCAATGCAGGGGAAAATCAACCCACAGCCAACCCAGCACCCGGTTTAATATTTATGGTAAAAGCAAGCGATCGCGCTGCCGCCGAAACCACGCTCCAACAGCTTGACCAAGTAATGATCGCTCAAAATAACTTCAAAGTAGAAAAAACGAATATTGGCAATAACCCGGTCACCAATTGGATCGCGCCAGATCGGGAACTAACAATTACCCAAGGTTGGTTAGATGAAAACGTTGCATTTTTGGCACTGGGAGGAGGAGTTACCAACACGATAATACCTCAACCCAAGACAACTTTAGTGCAAAGCGATCGCTTCCGCAACACCGTACCCTTAGAACTAAAATCCAACAACGGTCATTTCTACCTAGATGTTGAGCGTTTAGGCATAGACAGTACGGCTAGATTCTTAACCTTTTTATTCCAACTTTCCACAGATCCCAACACCCAAAAAACCCTCACCAATCAACTTTTACCAATTCGCGGAATCGGCGTTACCGCCGCCGTTAGCGATGAACGGAGTACCGGCTTAGATATCTTCGTCTCGCTGAAAAAAGCCGGAGTTCCCAAACCTTTACCCAGTCCTACCCCAGAACGCTTTTCTCAGCCATCTCTTTAGAGAGTAACGCAAGCAGTTGCTAGTTATCTCATGCATAGTAGCTAATGGCTAATGGCTAATTCCTCTCTCGGGAAAAATGCTATATTAGCGATTAACTATTAGCTATTAGCAAAGCCTGAAAATAAATTTCAGAGTCTAGGGAAGATTCTAGATACAATACTATAGCGGATTGTGACTCGATAGAACACACTTGATGCGTCCATAACTTAAGTGCCCTACACCCTTAAGGGTGCGCGCTTGACTTGCCTTGCGCCGCAAAGGCTGTATTCCATCAAGTGACAAACTGCGATCAAACATCGATTGGGGAGAACACTGTATGGATCTGGTTGTACTCCAGAACTGGCTGGATAATACAAGCTTTGCTGTCTTATTTCTTACCATGCTGATCTATTGGGGAGGCGCAGCATTCCCCAACATCCCGTATTTACCAGCTTTGGGGACAGCCGGGATGGCGATCGCAAACCTCTGTATAGCTGCTATGCTAGGGTCGCGCTGGCTAGAAGCCGGTTATTTCCCCTTGAGCAACTTGTACGAATCCCTATTTTTCCTCACTTGGGGAATCACAACCATTCACTTAATCGCCGAAAATATGAGCCGTTCGCGCTTAGTCGGCGTGGCGACGGCACCCGTTGCCATGGGTATAGCTGCATTTGCCACCATGACATTACCTGCCGAAATGCAGTCAGCAGCGCCCCTAGTACCTGCCTTAAAATCGAATTGGCTGATGATGCACGTCAGCGTCATGATGCTGAGTTACGCCACCTTAATGGTAGGTTCATTGCTAGCGATCGCATTCCTCTTCGTCACGCGGGGACAAAACATCGAACTCAGAGGTAGTTCAGTCGGTACAGGCGGCTTTCGCAATAATAACTATAAATTGCGCCGCGCCGAAGAATTTGTTTCCCAACCCCCAGAGACTACAATTGAACCACCAACGGAGCGCAACGGCAAAGCCAAAACAGC
>DNGG01000220.1 GCA_003486675.1 Cyanobacteria bacterium UBA11372 | reverse complement strand
AACCTCACAACTCAAACAGACAATTTAACTAAACCCGCCCCGGTTTCTGAGCCATCCGTAGAGCAAAAATTTAGTCAGGCGATGGACAAAATGTGGCAGAAGCACGAAGGTTTAATGATGCAAAGAATGGAGATTTTGCAACAAGCCGCCGCCGCGCTCAAAACCAAAACCTTATCAGAAGAAATGCGCGATTCAGCTAAAAAAGCAGCACATAAATTAGCTGGCGTTTTGGGAATGTTTGAGTTGCAAACAGGAACTGAAATTGCCGCCAATATCGAGCATATTTTGTCAGAAAATGACAGATTAAAGGAAAATATCAAAAAACAATTAATTTCCCAGATTGAACAATTATCAAACTTGTTAAAGCAGAAACAATTAGAAATTACAGGAACAATTGCAACAATTAATGGGGCAAGCGAGACGCCCACTCAGCAAGAGATTAATGGCATCCAAACAGTTAGCGTCTTAGTTGTAGATGATGATCCGGTATTTTTAGGGGCATTACGTCCAATTTTAGAACCTTGGGGTATCCGCATGACTGGATTAGATGACCCCCTAAATTTTTGGGAAATACTACCACAAGTGACGCCAGATTTGCTGATTTTAGACGTAGAAATGCCGCAAATTAGTGGCGTTGAACTGTGTCAAACCGTTCGTAAAGATGCCAATTGGCAGGAATTACCAATTTTATTTCTCACCGCTCATCGAGAGTTAGAAACAATTCAACAAGTATTTGCCGTGGGAGCGGATGATTATGTAGTGAAACCCGTAGTGGGAACCGAATTGCTAACCAGAATTACCAATCGTTTAGAACGCAATCGGATGCTGAAGAATTTGGCAGCAAAAGAGCCAATTACCGGATTAAGCAATCAACGGAAATCTAGTCAAAATTTAGAAAATTTAATCGAGCAAGCGGGGAAAAACAACGGATCGTTTTGTTTGGCAGTTTTGGTATTAGATCGATTGCGCCAAATTAATATTAAATACGGTCATAGTGTGGGCGATCGCATCCTACAACAATGGGGTAACTTATTGAAAAAAACCTTCCCCGTCGAAGTGATAGGTTATTGGGGAAATGGAGAATTTGTCGTGGGAATGGCGGGATTGAATAAACTAGAAGCTGGCGATCGCATCTCGGATCTCTTAACTGCCTTGCGAACACAAGTGTTTACAGCACCCGATGGGAATCGATTTCAGGTTGATTTTGGTGTTGCGATCGCAGAGTATCCCACCGATGGAATCACTCTACAATCCTTGTATCAAATTGCCAGCAGCACTTTACTTTAAGGTTATCTGTGGGACAATCGGTTAAGCTTAAAATATAACCCAGTGACTCCCAGAGATCGGCACGGAGCCTTGTTTATGCCCTACGCCCTCAAAGCCATTTATCGTAACGGCACATTCATTTTACAAACCCCTTGCAACTTACCTGAAGGTGCTGAAGTTGATCTAGTTATCCAATCACCTCAAGTTGTAGTACCACAAATTACCGATCTGGCTACCAAGCAACGTTTTCTAAGAGAATTGATTGAGCGAATGCAGCAAAATCCGATTCCGCTTAATGCTCCTAAGTTAACAAGGGAAATGCTGCATGAACGCCGTTGATACTAACATTCTGATCTACGTCAACGATCCTCGCGATCCGGTTAAACAGGGAATAGCTTCTTCTTTAGTTTTGTCTCTGACGGATGGTGTTTTACTGTGGCAAGTTGCATGTGAGTATCTAGCAGCCAGTCGTAAGCTTGAACCGCTAGGATATAACAGAGCGCAAGCATGGCAGTATATTCGTGACTTGCAGCAGGTTTGGTATACTGCTCTTCCAACCTGGATGATTCTCGATCGTGCAGAGAATTTGCTAAATCGCTTCAGTCTATCCTACTGGGATGCCACGATCGTTGCTGCTTGTTTGGAAGCAAATGTTCAAACTCTTTACACAGAGGACTTTGGCTACTCAAACATTGATGGATTGGCAATTGTTAATCCTTTTCAACTTCCCTAAAATGGCAGCTTGCGATCGCATCTCGGATCTCTTAACTGCATTGCGAACACAAGTGTTTACAGCACCCGATGGGAATCGATTTCAGGTTGATTTTGGTGTTGCGATCGCAGAGTATCCCACCGATGGAATCACTCTACAATCCTTGTATCAAATTGCCAGCAGCACTTTACCAGTTGACAGTTGACAGGTAAATAGCCTTGATTAAAATTTCTTCCCTAGTTCTTCCCGATTTGGATCTATGATGGACGGCGACTGTGCTTTAACTGCTGGCGAGGGAGACTGAAAATGAGCAAAACCATTTTAATAATTGACGATGAGGACGATGTGCGAGAAATCGCCCAACTAGGGCTAGAAATGGGTGCAGGTTGGAACGTATTAATTGCCAGTTGCGGCGAGGAAGGATTGAAAGTAGCGGCAGAGCATCAGCCGGATGCGATTTTGTTAGATATGATGATGCCGGATATGGATGGTAGAGCAACTTTGCAACACCTAAAAGCCAATCCAAAAACTCAAGCAATTCCAGTCATTTTAGTAACAGCAAAAGCCCAACAATCAGAGCGAGAAAACTTTGCCAATTTGGACGTTGCTGCTGTTTTCGCCAAACCTTTTCGTCCCTTGTTATTAGCCGAGCAGATCGGTATTGCACTCGGCTGGAGCTAGTTCAACAGTTGACAGTTGACAGTTGACAGTTGACAGTTACGCTCATCCTTCCGGGTTTCACCTAAAAAATCCTTTATGAAACGAAAGAGCGCAAAAGACACCGTTCGGCTGACGCTTACGGAAGCCCGGTTTCTAAGATAGGATTGGGAGCGAGGGTAATTAATTTTTCCTTCCATTTTTTCTGGTAAATTAGGCACTAACAGTTTTGCCGTTCGCGCACTTCTGGTAACTTCCACCAAGGAAGATTAGGATATTCGTGATGTTCCTCGTGATAGCCAAAATGATAGCAAGTGATAAACGACCAGAAAACTGGAAATGAAGTACTTTCGGCGCGATGAGGATTTGTATAACCATCTTCTGGCTCTTGGTGGGTCAAAAAAGTCCCAAAATAAAACAATTGCACCGAACTCAAAATCGAAGGAATTATCCAAAATAAAGCCATGTTGGCGATGGGAATCTGGA
Organism: Cyanobacteria bacterium UBA11372; assembly: GCA_003486675.1. Taxonomy (GTDB): domain Bacteria; phylum Cyanobacteriota; class Cyanobacteriia; order Cyanobacteriales; family Aerosakkonemataceae; genus Microseira. Next base: position 2,479 of record DNGG01000220.1, on the reverse strand, counting down.
GCGCAAAATGCAGAATAATGAAGATTAAACCTAATCCCATTAGTCTTGTCCAACTCCAGTAATTTTTCATAAAATAAAGATACCAGCTAAAAAAGTCTTTGTGCTTGAGGTCGTGGAAATCTGGATCTTTTTCGCTAGAAGGAAAGCGATGGTGCAAATGATGCTTTTTCAACAATTCTTTGTAAGAAAATAGTCCATAAACCAATAAGGCTACTGTTCCTACAAAGTTATTAATTGTGGGGTTTTTGGGATAAACCACCCCATGCATAGCATCGTGAGCCGTAATAAATAAACCTGTATATAAAAAGGTTTGTAAAACCAAACCAACCCCTAACCAAATAATAGGAATTTGGTCAAGGTCAAGGTTAAGTAGAAAGATTAGACTTATCGCCCATAAACTAATGATGGAAACAGCGATCGCTATTCCTTTATTAGATTCTTCATCCTCATAAATTGAGGTAATTCTGAGTGATTGCACGCCTTTTTACCGCTGTATTACGCTTTGTTACGCCTTCATGCTAACGACCCATTACAGCGATAATGTCTATCTATAGTGGCAAAATGTCTCCCTTTCTTAAGACCGATATTTGTACTGGATAAAATGTTTGAGCGCTCGCCCGTGGCAAGGGATTTTGTTGATGCGTGCTTTTGTTTAATGGCTGAGTTCGCGGGCTACATCGCTAGAGGGATGAAACATGTAAATTTAACAACAAAAATATTAAGAAAAGACGAAAGTTTTAATATGAGTCGGACAGGGCAGCAGGAGGAAAATATGGTTGCGATCGCTAAAAAACGTGCTTTTGGCATCTTCCCCAGCCGTAAAGCCGCAGAACAAGCAATGAATGAATTAAAAGCTTCTGGCTTTCCCATGGAAAACGTTTCCATCATTGCCAAGCAAGCCGATGAAAACGCTGAACTTAGCGGTGTAACAATGAGCGATCGCATCGGCAATCGCGATGTAGATTCCACAGGAGCAATGGGAGACGCGGTTACAAGTGCTACCTGGGGTACTGTTTTAGTCGGTTTGACCAGTTTAGCGCTTCCCGGTATCGGCCCCATTCTAGCCGCTGGTAGCCTCGGCGTAGCGTTGCTTACAGGTGTGGCAGGTACGGCTATGACTACTGCAAATATCGGTGGATTGGTGAAAGCACTGACTGAATTGGGTATTGACGAACCCCAAGCGAGAACTTATAGCGATCGCCTGATCCAAGGATACTATTTAGCGATCGTAGACGGCAGCGATGAACAAATTAATCGTGCTGGAGAAATCTTTAGCCATCAAGGCATTCAAAATTGGGGCATTTTTGGTTAATTGCTCAGATCTGAGTTTATCTAAACCTCTTGCAAAAATATTGACCGCGCCAGGGAATAAATTCCCACAGCGAGTAGCGAAAGTCCGTTAAAACGGACTGGTTTGATTACATTTAGTCGGTTTTAACCGACTTGATCTATTAGCCCGGAAATTTATTTCCGGGCGGGGTGTACACTTGAGCTATTAGTCCGGAAATTAATTTCCGGGCGGGATGTAGACTTTTGCCTTGTTTGCTGATTAGTGACGCACAAAAATTTGTGCTTCGTTAGCAGGCAATTCAAGACTTAACTGATTATCGGTTATTTCGAGAGTGCGATCGCTGCCCCACAATTGCCAATTTCCATTAGGAAAATCGGTAATTTGATATTCATCAAAAGATTGGTCAGAAAAATTGGCAACCACAATAACTTGCGATTCTTGTCCATCCGAACGAGCATAAGCTAAAACTTTACCCTCTGGATTTGCATGGATAAAATCAACCTGCGTACTCTTAAGCGCGGAAGTTTGCTTGCGGAAAGCAATTAACCCTTTGTAAAACTCAAACAAATCGCGATTGCGGTCATTTTTAAGCAAATCCCATTCAAGTTTTTTCGGCTGATTAGGTTCTCTGTTCTTGTACTCGCCAAACTCTTGCCCCATCCAAATCATCGGAATTCCAGGTGCGGTCATTAACACAATAGCTCCCAGTTTCACCCGCTTAAAGGCTTCGTCGTCAAAAATGCCAACATCGCCTAAACTTCTGATCAATCTTTCTTGGTCGTGATTGGTAATATAATTGACCAGCTTGCTAATTCCCTCTGGATATCCTTGCCGCTTCGGATATAGCACATTCATCAGTTGTTCGAGATCGAAGCTTTCCCCGCAGAGAATCGGCTGTACGAAGTGATAAAAACTATCGTGCCAGCAACCATCCATCGGCCCGTTGGGAGTTACAATGTTAACGTCTTCTGGAACTTGTTCGCCAACGTTGTAGAAAGGCTTTTTCCCTCCACTTGCTTTTTTGGCTGACTGGGTAATCCAATGCAAAAATTCCCGATTATCCAGTTGTTTTAAGGCGTCGAAGCGAATTCCGTCCAGGTGATATTCGCCTACCCAAAATCTCACCACGTCACCCATATAATCTTTTGCGGGACAGGTGTTGCGCTTTTCGTCGCAGTATTCGTAGTT
>DNGG01000595.1 GCA_003486675.1 Cyanobacteria bacterium UBA11372 | reverse complement strand
ACTTTGTCTCTAGCGCTGAAAGATTTAGCGATCGCAGAAATTGCCGCGCAGCTAGATATTAGCGAAGTGACAGTTCGCAAGAGATTGGGCGAGGTGTTTAGGAAATTCAAGTTAGGGGGAATGCGCCCAGGTAAACTAACGGATTTGAAGCAAATTCTTGTTTCCGAGTCTCAAAAACGCCAATCTGCCCTTCCAGGGAAAATAGTTTGGGGAGAGGCTCCCGATGTCTCGACATTCTACGGGCGTTCTGATGAGTTGGATAAGCTAGCGGGATGGATAGTTGAAGAAAAATGTCGCCTAGTGGCGCTATTAGGATTGAGAGGAATGGGCAAAACCGCTTTGTGCGTGAAGTTGGTCGAACAAGTTGACAGTAAATTCGAGCGGGTAATATGGCGATCGCTTCGTTACGCACCACCCCTCGACGACTTGCTAGCTAACCTAATCCCGCTACTTTCGCACCCACAAAAACCCAATCTACCAACAGAAACTAACCAAAAAATATCCCTACTAATTGAATGCTTTCGCCAACATCGCTGTCTTATAGTACTCGATTGTGCCGATGCAATTCTGCAAACACAGGAACTAGCCGGACGCTATCAGCAAGGATATGAAAACTATGGCGAACTTTTTAGAAGGGTGGGTGAAGAACGCCATCAAAGTTGTTTGTTAATTACCAGTATAGAAAACTTTCCAGAAATAGCGGCTTTGGAAGAGCAAACCTCACCCGTCCGCACCTTCACACTGACAAATTTAAACTTATCAGAATCAGAAATTAGAGAATTTTTTAATAAAAAGGGTTTATTTGAAGATGAGAATAGGTGGTCAGAGTTAATCGGAATCTATCGGGGCAACCCCTTAGCTTTAAAAATGGCTGTTGCTACCATCAACGAGGTATTTTGCGGTCGTGTTTCCACGTTTCTAGACCAGAAAACCCCTTTATTTGGGGATATTTCTAGCTTGCTGAAGCAGCAATTTGATCGCTTATCGGAGCTAGAAAATAAGATAGTTTATTTACTGGCAAAGGAAGAACAACCGATTTCATTTGTCAAGTTAAGGCAGAAGCTTTCATCCCCTGATCCCCAGCCGCCAGAACTATCGGATATCATCGCAGCCATGCAGTCTTTGAGTCGGCGATCGCTCTTAGAAAGAAAAGATACAGAGAGTAAGGAAGTTGTATTTACGCTCCAGTCTTTAGTCAAAGAGTACGCACGCACTCAGTTAGCGAATCAGTCTAACTCTGCTGATGATTAAAAACTATGTCTATTTACTGCATCAATCCTAGCTGTCCGCAACGTCAAAACCCAGACGATGACCTCGATTTAGAAAGGTGTCAAACCTGTGGCACACCATTGCGGATACAGGAGCGATACTTACTCAGTAAACTTCTGTCTGAACCAAATGCAAATGCTGAAGTATTTGATCTATTAGACTTGGAATTTGAATTAGACAGACCAAAAGTATTAAAAGTACTTAAAGATCCTCATCCTTCAGTTGAACTCTTTAAGCGAGAAGCTGTAATATTGAAGTTTTTAAGTTGCAAGTATCCGTATCTTGGTATTCCCAAGGTTGAAAATGACGGATACTTTTTATTTCCGGAGCCTGATGGGTTAAATCAATTGAAGCTGCACTGCTTATTGATGGAAAAAGTAGAAGGAATTAACTTAGAGCAGTGGTTGTTGCAAAAAAATCAAATATTATCTGAAAAAATTGCCATTGATTGGCTGAAACAATTAGTAAAAATTTTGGAATTGTTACATGAACAAGGACTCTGGCATCGCGATATTAAGCCATCCAACATCATGTTGAAACCAGACGGGCGTCTGGTGTTAATCGACTTTGGTTCGGTGGCAGTGCAGAAGACTGCTAGCACGCAAATTGGTACAGAGGGCTACACGGCACCAGAACAATATCAAGGTCAAGCCGTTCGCCAATCCGACTTCTACTCTCTAGGGCGTACATTTGTGCATTTACTTACGGGCACAGATCCCCAGTTGCGCTGGAGAGACAATATATATTTGACTCCGATCTGGCGGCATATAGTTATAAACTATGCCATTAAAGCGCTGGAATTATTGCCAGAAAATAAATGGATAAATTGGGCAAAACACCAGTTGCATAACTTGGCATTGCGAATCCAAAATAACCCAAAAAATCTTCCGCAAATATCAGCGCCACTAGCAGATTTAATTGATGACTTGATGGCATACTTGCCGAAAGATCGTCCTCAAAATGCCCAAGAGATTTTGCGTCGCTTAGAAGAGGTGCCATTTCCCTACCGCCGCACACTTCGTACAGGGGCGTTGGTTTTGCTAACCAGCGTATTTATAACCCTTTTGGTGCTGGGAATAAGGCAGATCGGATTACTACAGGCATGGGAATTGAAAGCTTACGACACATTAATGCAACTGCGTCCTGCCGAACAGCCAGATCCGCGAATTTTACTGGTTGAAATTAACGAATCTCATCTTAATCAATATGGCAATCCGATACCAGATGCTATCCTCACCCAAACGTTAGAAAAGTTAGAACGGTATCAACCGCGAGTCATTGGCATCGATATTTTTCGTCCTCCTTCACAACAGGCAAAATCCACAGATTTAGCGCCCCATTGGCAGCAGAATTCTAACCTGATAGCACTTTGTAGCGTTAAACAAAATAACAATCCAAACAAGCCTGGGATTGCTCCTCCTTCTGAAGTTCCAGCAAATCGTATTGGCTTTAGTGACTTGGTGGTAGATCCCGATCAAGTTCTGCGTCGCCATCTTTTATTTATGCAATTAGTTGCTAACTCTCCTTGCGCTACAGAATTATCCTTCAGCAGTCAACTGGCATTGCATTATTTAAAAGGCGATCGCATCCAACCGCAAACCACTTCTCAAGACCAATTCCAACTAGGAACGCGAATTTTTAATCAATTGAGATCGAATACAGGTGCATACCGAAGTTTGCCCTTGTCGAATCTAGGTGGATACCAAATACTGCTAAATTATCGAGCCTCCAAAACCATTGCTCAACAAGTCACCCTCACAGAAGTTTTGCAGGATAAGGTTAACCCGAATTGGGTAAAAAACCGCATCGTTTTAATTGGTATTACTGCCCCAACGACTGATGATAATTTTTTCACTCCTTACAGTACCAGTCAATGGCCTTACCAAACAGTGTCAGGAGTAGTCATTCACGCACAAAAAGTGAGTCAAATCGTTAGCGCTGTTTTGGATAAACGTCCGCTGTTGCAAGTTTGGTCGCAACGGTTGGAAGTAATCTGGATCTGGGGTTGGTCTGTTTTGGGAGGTTTAGCGATCTGGCGATCGCATTCTCTGCTAAACTTGGCATTAGCTAGCATCATGACAGCTGGCATTTTATCAGGGGTTTGTTTTGTCCTGCTAATCCAGGGTAGCTGGGTGCCGTTGGTGCCATCAGCATTAGGTTTAATCGCTACAGCTGGGATCGTGCTAGTTTGCCAACGTATCAATATCGGCGATCGCTGCCGACTTTTCCAGTACTATGTTTTGGAAAAAGTTGCTCGTTGGACAAATCGCACTTGATTTGTTCCTAATTTTGGTATTAGTTAGTCTGGCAACGCCTGCTTTGTCGGAAACCTCAACCGAGACAACAAGCGATCGCCATCCATTATCCTTGTCTCTAGACTATACTCCCCCAACCGGCGGAGATCCCCCTACCCCACGGCGAGACGGGGGAAAGCGTCCCGGAATTCCGGCTACAGATAAACCTCTCACAGCCTTAGTACCTGAATATTACCCTGGATTTACCATCTCGGAACATCCTACCTTTTGGATTTACGTCCCTTATTCATCATCAATCTCGCATTCCGCAGAGTTTATCCTCTGGGATGAAAATGAAGATGTCGTTTACGAAACCAGGTATCAGCTAACAGGTACGCCAGGAATTGTTAGCTTTCATTTGCCAGAAAATGCTCCAGAGTTAGAAATAGACCAAACATACAGGTGGGATTTTACTTTTACTGTGGGTAATGGGATGGGTGATGCGGTTGTCACCCCACAAGTTAGGCGCGTCGTACTGTCCGATGACTTGATAAATCAAATAGAAAAAGCAACAACACCACGAGAACGCATCTTTATTTATGCGATTAATGGTTTGTGGCACGATGCGCTAACAGAATTAGCTGAACTTCGCCGCCAATCGCCAACAGACGAAGAATTACTAGCTGATTGGGAAGTCCTTTTATCTGCATCGGGTGTTAGCTTGGATGATATTATTTCCGAACCTTTAGTTTAGGATTACACAGGTGGATTGAGCCATGCTAGATAAAATAATCCGCGACCTTTCTATTAGTACGGCAACTAATTATGCGACGATGATGAGTCATGTGGCAAATTTTATATCTACTATTTTGCCTGACTCAAGTTTAGAGGAATTTTCTGACCCTCGTCAACAGGAAGCCAAGCAACTTTTGCAAGATGGAATTGTCAAACTTGAGAATAATCAATTTAGAGCGGCTTCACAGTCTTTAGAAGCTGCCTTGCAGATTTATCGGGAAATAGGCGATCGCTCTAGAGAAACCAAGACCCGTATCTATATTACGATAGTTTCCTTGTATGTGGAAGAACCTCACCAACAACTGGAAAATATCATATCGACAATTTTAGCTTGTCCCGACTTCAATATCTTTTTGAAAGAATCACCTCACTTTTTTGCAGAACTCTTGCGCTACATCCCTCAACTCGAAAAGTATTCAGAAGAAATTTTTCAACTGATGCAACAAGGAAAAAAGCAAGTACATTACAGTCAATTTATAGATGCTCTAAAAACCTTGGAACAAGGACTTAACCTTGCTTTAGAAATTAACCATCCTATGTGGATAACGGTAAGCTCCAACAATATTGGAGAAGTGTATCGTCAACAAGGTCAGTACTTATTAGCCAAAAATAACTTCGAGCGAGCTAGAGAACATAGTAAAAAAATCTCGAAAGAACGCCTGTTTTTTAAAGGAATGATTCTTAACAACCTTGGCGGAATATCTTACCATTTAGGCAAATATTCCAAAGCGCAGAAGTTTTTGGAAGACGCTTTAGCGATTCACAGACAAATCGGCAACAA
>DNGG01000328.1 GCA_003486675.1 Cyanobacteria bacterium UBA11372 | reverse complement strand
ACGGTTCTTTTATACAATTCTTTAAAAGAAGATCTGGCAGGATGAGCGACGCAAGTATCATCGGCATAAACCTGCTGATACCCTGCTGAGTATACTCTATATCCCCACTCTAAATCGCCGTTAGATTTCAAGTTAGCGTTAAAAACTCCTACCCGATCGATGACGTTTTTAAAGGTAAAAAGGTTCCCAGTTGCTGCACCTTTTTTCGTTTCCAGTAGTTGCTGTTGGGGAAAAGCTGTAATGCTTTCATACAGTTCTATAGGGGTTGGTTTCTCTGGGTTTTTGCAGAAAATTTCTATTTTTCCTGCTACTAAACCGCAGTTAGGAACTTGCAATAAATTTTTAACGCCATTCTCAATCCAATCGGGTGCGGGTATACAATCAGAATCAGTAAAAGCAATAACTTCGCCTTTCGCTAAAGATATTCCTTGATTGCGCGCCGCATAGGAACCGGGAATACTTTCGTAGGTAGCGATCGCACACTTAAATTTCGCAACTACCCCTTTAATATCTTGCGCTTGATCCGAACCATTATCTACCACAATTACTTCATATAAATATTTTGGATATGTCTGGTTTTCTAACGCTGCCAAACAAATTTTTAACCGTTCGGCATCGTTATAAACCGGCACAATTGCAGAAACAAATAAACTGGTCATATTGGTAAGCGCATCCTCCCTAAGATAGAACTTATTTCATTTTGACTGAATTCCCCAGATAGCAACAGTGATAATAGAATAATGAGCGCGATCGCCAACAATTTAACTACCAACCAACCAGCCTCAACAGGAAAGTTCGCCGCTAAAACATAAGCCAAACCGCTAACTAAAATACTCCGACAAAATGTTTGGAGGGGAGGAAGAACTTGCAGCAGGCGATAGACGGCTAATACTGTCATCAATCCGCCTAAATTAGCAAACGCAGCGAAGGCAATAGAAGCACCAATTGCACCTAATTGCGGAATCAAAAACCAGTACCCGACAATTGCTAAAGGTAATAAAGGAGCAGTTAAAATAAAAGTCCAATTGGGTTTGCCAGCAGCGGTTAAAATAGCTGTCGCAATCGAAATCATCGCTAATCCCAACGCGCCAAAAATTAGCACGGCTAAAAGTGGCGCCGCCGGTAAAAAAGCCTTGCCAAAAATTAACGTCACAATTTCCGGTGCCGCACCCGCTGTCATCCCAGCGAGGGGTAGCATTAACAAAACGGCACGCATAGCATCGCGACTAATTTTTTTAGCTGAATCGCGATCGCCTGCGTATAAAGTTCGGGTTAAAGTAGAAAGCAATAAAGGTGCAAAAGCCAGGGAAAAAATCCCCGGTATTAAGGATAAATTTTGAGCTGCACCGTAAAAACCTGCCTCTGCTGCCGTACCACCTAATATTTTTAAAGCGAACAAATCTAACTTTTCATAAAGGCGCATCGACAGCGCAAATAAAAATAGCGGTACCCCATAATCCCACAGTTTTGCCGCTGGAAAATTAGATGAAGCGAAGAGGGAAGGACGAATATAAAAGCGGCAGATTGCTAATTCAACTAGAGACGCACCGACGCTACCGAGAATCGCACCCGAAATCGAAAGTCCCATCTCTACCAGTAGCAAGATTAGCAATAAACGGGCGATCCAGCGGAGAGCAGTGGCGATCGCGCGTTGACTAAACTTACCCACCCCTACTAAAATACTGCGGTGAGCATACGCCAAACAAAACAGCGGAATATCCAAAGCAAATAGGCGTAAGTAGAATGCGATCGCTTCCTCGTGCAGCACCATCGCCACCCCATCTGCAATCAACCAAATTAACAGCATCGCGCCGCCACCCACCCATAAATGCAAGCGCAGAACAGTTGTACCCACAGGGTGCCAGTCTTCAGTTTCTCCCACAAACTTAATCGTGGCGCGGGTAAAAATTGATGTCAAACTCCATCCGATCCAAGCAATAATTGTTGCTGCTAAAGTAAACAACCCGTACCCTTCTGGACCAAATTTACGAGTAAGAAAGGCAGCAGTTATTATCCCCGTCGGCAAAAGAAGCGCTTCAGCCAGGAAAATTTTAATTGTTCCACCCAGCATATAATATCGCCTCCGGTTGTATTAATAGCGCAGAGGAGCAGGTGAGCAGGTGAGCAGAAGTGCAATTAGCAAGCTTGCAATTACCAAGCTTGCAATTACCAATTACCAATTACCAATTACCAATTACCTTCAAATTCTACTTTGCCCGAACTATCGACAAAATAATTCGGCCTGAAGTACGCTATTACCAGACCTGTAAAGTAGAGAACAAGTGCGGCTATTGCAATAGGCAATGCAGCTGGTAGATACAACAAGCGGCGGATATCTTCAGCAAAAACGGTGTAACACCTTTTCACTAAATCTTTAAACTTACCAAACCCTATACTCAAACAACATATTAAATCCTGCAATGGTTTAACTGTTTGGCGCTTTATTTGGGGCAAATTATCGGCAACCCTCTTGACAGCAAGCGCATCATAACCTAATAACAAAAAACGCCAGAAAAAGTGGGATAAACCGTTTGGCGCTGCGTGGGTAGCTCTAGATAAAGGTTGCCTCCAGATTGTATAACCTTCAGCACTGAGATCGCGGGCGTGGATCGTGCAGTTGCCGCGATAAATAGGCAGATCGGATGGTATTGGGTGCTGCATCAAGAAACTGCGGCGGAAAGCTACATTGTTGCAGAAATAGCTAGACGCAGGCGATAGCGCTTCCTGGTGGGAAAATCGGGGGAAGATGTAGGAGAGAGCGATCGCAACACCATAAGCACCGTAAGCAGGTGTAGTAGTCTCCCCTGCAACCACCTGAATTTCCGAATTATTAGCAAAAGGAGAAAGCAGATTAGAGAGCCAAATCGGTTCGTAAGTACAATCCGAATCGCATAAAACAACTACCTCCCCCGTCGTCAGAGCAACTCCTTTCATTTTGGCTTCGTAATAGCCAATATCTGACTCAATTTTGCGGAATTCAATCCAAGGATAATTGCTCTGGATTCGTTCGATTAATTCAGCAGTAACGTCTCCACTCTCGACAATCAAAACTTCATTAGCCAGCGTTGGTGAAATGTCTTGTTCTGCGAGGGTTTTTAGACATCGGAACAAGCCATCCAGTTCAGCGATCGATAAATTTTCGGTTTCTATGATGATAGAAAAGCTGGGTAACTCTGACTGAGTTTTCGGTTGTACCTGTACCATAATACTCACCTTTTTTCCCTGAGCTTAATCGATTGTAACAACAGAAAGCGAGTTACAGCCTGACCATAAGGGCTAGAATGACCGATGAAAATTCCAGTTCCTACTATCTTTACAAACTTTTTTTAATAAACAAATATTTTCTGGAATAAATTTTATTTTTAGTGAATAAATATCGAGAGGATTCTGAAGTAAACGATAGATAACTCTTGCCAACCTTTTTACCCAATTCGCTTTGGGTTTAATTTTTACCAATTCATACGATCTGTTCCTTAAAACAAAAGATATCACTTTTCTAACGGCAGGCATCCACAGATCGTCAAACACAACATATCCTCCTGGCGTTAATAATTTATCTATATAAAAAAAGTCTAATAAAGCGTAGTCGAACAAATGCGATCCATCAATGAATGCGAAATCAAAACTTTCTCCGGTTTTTACAAGCTGAGGTAAAACTTCATCAGAATAGTTTTCAAAAAATCTCAATCTTTCTGATAAACCGGCTCTTTTTATATTCAACAATCCAATCGATTTCCATAAAGTACTTTGATTGGGATCGATGGCGGTATGATTTCCGACACCTCTGTCCTGATGGGCTTGACAAATAAATAGCGCAGACAAGCCATAAGCCATACCTATTTCCATTGTTTTTTCTAGATTGTATTCTCCAATTATCTCGTAGAGAATCGTACCCGTTTCACGGGGAGTAGCGGTTGGAAATGGATTAATCAAATTTCCATCACCATCCTCAACGTAGCCTGTATTATAAATATGATCCAATAATTGATTCATATTCAAACCGAAAAGTTTGTTTTCAGACTACCTATCTTAAAACTTTAGTTTCAAGATAGGTTTATCAGTGTCGAAACTGGCGTGCCTAATTCGGCAAACCCCTTGCCTAACCGAACTACTTAGCACTCGCAGGGAGAGTATTTTTTCCCTGATTGACTGTAAACTCTTCGTGGTAAGAACGCTCGGTATTCACCTCCCACAAATCGTGATTTTCGCCCAGAATATTTTTAGCAGCTAGCAACCCTGTCAGCATCGAGTGATCCTGATTGTTGTATCGGTGCATCCCGTTCCTGCCAACTGTTTGCAGGTTTTCAAACGTTGCTAAATAATCTTGAATTACCTGCAAATGCTTGCGGTAATCTTGGTCGTAAACCGGGTAAGCTTTCGGTTGGCGAATGATTGTGCCGTCTTCCACATCCCCAGCATTTGCTAAACCCAAACTATCTAATTCCCGCGTCGCCAAAGAGATCAGATCGGCATCAGACATTGTCCAGAGTCCGTCCCCAGCATGGCAGAAATATTCCATTCCCAAACAAGTCTTGTTTTGATCGGGAACCATTGCGGCACTCCAATTTTTGAAGTTTTGAATCCGCCCCACTTTGACGTTTGGACTGTGGATATAAATCCAATTATCGGGAAATAAATTTTTGCGATTAACCACCAGTGCTACAATTAAGAAATCGCGATATTTTAAACCGCGAGATGCTTCTAATACTTCCTTTGGCGGCGGCGGGTCGAATCTTTGCACCAGGGCAGTTACGGGCATACTGGAAATAAAATTTTCTCCAGTAAGTTGAATCAAATTGTTATCCCGTTCCGCAATTACTTTTTTGATTTTATTCCCCTCGCGCTCGATGCGAAGCACTTTTGTATTGAGGTGAACTTCTCCCCCTTTTTCTTCAACTAATTCCTTAAATCGCTGCCACATCATCCCCGGACCTAAAAGGGGGTATTCAAATTCCTTAATCAAGGTTTTGGTATTATTACTACCAAACAGCGCATTGATAATTGCTGTGGTTAACGACAGTCCTTTGATCCGCTGTGCCGCCCATTCAGCTTGAATTTCGGTGCAAGGAATTCCCCAAACCTTTTCGGTGTAGGTTTTGAAGAATGTTTTGTAAAGACGTTCGCCAAATCGATTGCACACCCACTGTTCAAAGTTTTCCTCTACTGGAGAAGGACGCAATTTAGCTTTGAGGTAGCTTAATAGAATTAACCCGCTTTCAACGATGCCCAAGTTGGATAAAGTATTGAACGCACTCAAGGGATAGTTGAAAAAACGACCTCGATAGTAAATTCGCGATAATCGAGGCACTTTGATGAAACCGTCTCCTAGTACCTCGTGCCATAGCTGCTGCACTTCTTCAACTTTAGTAAAAAAGCGATGACCGCCAATATCAAAGAGGTAGCCTTTATAGGTTTCGGTGCGCGAGATGCCACCCACTTTGTCACCTTTTTCTAACACTACAGGCTTGATGCCGTGCTTGACTAGCTCGTATGCAGCTGTCAAACCAGCCGGACCTGCACCGATGATGATAGCGGAATTATTTTGCATGGGTTAGCGTCTAGTGAGGTAATGTTTGCGCGTCAGGGATTTCTGCTAAGAAATTTGACAGTCAGTCTCTGGACTGTACCTGTAGAACAGGTGGCGAATTACGCCAATGGTAAATGCTAACCCGCCATAAAAATAATAGAACCAATGCCAGGGAATCGTCTGCAGTGCGAAAGCTAAACCGTGCTTGCGTCTAAAAAAGCGGTAAACTGGTGCGTTGAGCGCTAATAGGGGTGAGATGAGGATGGCGACGATTGGTAGTAAACTGGGCCACCAGAAAGATGCTGCCAAGGTGATAACCAGTACGTAGGTTAGTATAACGCTGAGGCGGCTGGATAATCCCAAATTTAGATCGTTAGGTAGGGTGCGATCGCGCAATATCAACGCCGTCCACGGAATCGCCCGATAGAAAAAGTCAGCCCTCAACAACGAAACAACTCCCCAATTTTTTAAGTGCTTCCCTTGCAAGGTTTTGCACAGTCGAATTCGATGACCCGCTTTTTTCAGCCGATACCCTAACTCGATATCCTCAATTGAAGGTAAGCGATAACTTTCATCAAAGCCACCTACCGAAAGGAAGATATCCCGGCGAATCGCACCCACCGCACCCCAAAATGTAAATCCTTCTTCCTGCGCTGTCTGATGCGTGTAGTAGTGTAGCAGATTTTTATATTGCGATAAAAAATTCTTGGCTCCCGGTGCGTCGTCATAAGAACCAATCACCGCAGCTACTTGTAGATCTTGCTCAAACACACGCTTTACTTCGCTTACCGCATCGGCAGCAACAGCCACATCCGCATCCACAAAAAAGATGATATCGCCACTAGCCGCACGCGCTCCCCAGTTTCTTGCCCGCGCCGGACCTCCACAGGTGGGGAGTCTCAACACCTTAGCGCCAAATTCCTTCGCCACACGCCAAGAACCATCTGACTCTCCATCGGCTACTACGATTATTTCATCCGGTTGGGGCCAAGCCTGAGTCAAACTTGACAAACATTGGCGGAAACTTTCTCCCCCATTGTGTACCGGGATAACCACTGAGACAGATAGCTTACTAAGTGAATTCATAACCAATCTTTGTGACCGTTAATACAAATTTTTCGCGCATCAATATAAATTTTTTTTTCGCCTTATCTGTCATATTAATTTATAATATCCGTCTATATATAAAGATTAGGTAAAGTTTTCCTGGAAAATACGGATGATTATATGAAGTTTCTATGAAGTTTACAGAATTATCACCAAAAAAGCATTTACCAATCTCAAGATAGATGATGTATCATGAAGAATAGATAAGATTTTATGTCCGGGAATTTATGTGAAAATACTTAGAATACTAGCTGCTAGAAAAGTATAGATAATTTTACAGAACCGCAACTAACTTAAGGATGAAATTTTTAGCAGAGCCAGTACTTTTCCATGACAGGCATGTAGTGGGGCGATCGCAAGACCTGAAAGCGGGAAAAGTCCTGAGCGTCCGCTTGCTGGAAGAAGATTTAGTATTGTGGCGTGACGATACCCAAGCATTAGCTTGGCAAGATCGCTGCCCCCATCGAGGAGCGCGTCTTTCTCTAGGAAAAATTGTCGATCGTACCCTTTAACGGCATATTTCTGCAAAGAGTCAAATGGGCGGCGGTTCGCTATTTTTTTCCACGTTACTCCATTGACATACTCCCCAGCCGTCAT
>DNGG01000081.1 GCA_003486675.1 Cyanobacteria bacterium UBA11372 | reverse complement strand
GTCCCTACAAAAAAACCCAATTTGGTGATATCTGTTTATGAACGATCAAATTTTGATGATTCCCGCTAACTGGCTAGATTGGCTCGCTGTGTTCGGCTATATAGGAGTGACTGTTTTTATCGCGTGGCGCGTGTTTACGACTAAGCCAAAGTGAAAGCTATTGAACAGATTACCAAAGCTGCAATTTTAACTATTATTCGACTCGATGGGAATAGCGATCGCAAACTCCGATCCCTCTCCTTCGGTTGAGGAGCAAGTTATACTTCCCCCATGTGTTTCTTCTACTATCTGACGACTGATCGATAACCCTAACCCCGTCCCTTTTCCGATAGCTTTCGTTGTGAAGAAATCTTCAAATATTTTGGAGCTGATTGCATCTGATATTCCTTTGCCGTTATCTTTTATCTTAATTACCACACTTTGCTCATCTTCGGATAATTCAGTTTTGATACCGATCGTGTTAGGTGCGGCTTCAATTTCGGTAAACGATTTACCTTGATTCGATTCTTCTATTGAATCGATCGCATTGACTAAAAGATTCATAAACACTTGATTCAGTTTTCCCAGATAGCATTTTACAGGGGGGATATCTCCATAGTCTTTGATCGTTTCAATCGCCGGACGTTCGTTATTAGCTTTGAGTCGATGTTGTAATATCGTTATGGTACTATCGATGCCTTCATGGATATTAGCTAATACTTTAGCACCCGTATCGCCTCGGTAGAAAGTCCGCAGAGAATTGCTAATATTACGGATTCTTTCGGCGCCAACTTTCATCGATGAAAGCATTTCGGGTAAATCTTCTACCAGATATTCTAAATCTATCTCTTCAGCATTTTCTTCAATCTCTGACCCCGGATTGGCAAATTTTTCTTGATATAGTCGTAAGTGATTAATTAAATCGTTTATTCCGTCATTTGCTTGTTCGATATTACCTGCAAGAAAACCAATTGGGTTATTAATTTCGTGGGCAACACCCGCCACCAACTGACCGAGTGTAGACATTTTTTCACTCTGGATCAGT
This sequence comes from Cyanobacteria bacterium UBA11372, assembly GCA_003486675.1. Classification (GTDB taxonomy): domain Bacteria; phylum Cyanobacteriota; class Cyanobacteriia; order Cyanobacteriales; family Aerosakkonemataceae; genus Microseira. Next base: position 8,147 of record DNGG01000081.1, on the reverse strand, counting down.
AAGAGTTGGGCTTGTTGCAACTTGTTAAGGTTTTCTCTAACTTGTTGCACCTGTTTGAGAGTTCTGGTAATAGTAATTACCAGATCTTCAAAATCTATCGGTTTGGTGATAAAATCAAAAGCGCCGCAGTGCATCGCCGTTCTAATATTTTTTAAATCGCTATAAGCGGACATGACTACGGTTTTAATCGTGGGGTCGATTGCGGCTATTTTAGTTAGCAAGGTGAGGCCATCCATTTCGGGCATGTTGATATCTGTCACCACCATTGCTATAGAGCGATCGCTTGTCAGTATCTCTAACGCTTCCTGCCCATTCGAGGTAAACAGCAATTCAAATTCTTTTTCCAGAATATTTTTCCTCAATCGCTGTTTGAGCAAACGTTCTAAATCAACTTCATCATCTACAAATAAAATTTTGGCTGGTTTCATAAGCGATGGGGTGAGAGAAGTATCAATTTGTCAATGTCAGTTATAGTATAAGGATTTTTGATCCGCTAGCCAAAAAAAAGTAACTGCCGCTGGGTGTTATAGCTCAAGTTGTGCCATGAAATTGACAACGGCTGAACCTTCGAGGGGGGGAGAGAAGAGGTAGCCTTGTGCGTATTCGCAGCCGAGGGCGCGCAATATATCGAGTTGGGCTGGTGTCTCCACTCCTTCGGCGATCGCATCCAACTCCAGCGAGTGAGCGAGGGTGATAATAGTGCGGGTAATATCTAAGTTTTTCTCCTGCTGTTCGATGCCGCTGATAAAAGAACGATCGATCTTTAAAGTATCGATGGGAAAAGATTGCAGGTACGCCAGAGAAGAATAACCCGTGCCAAAATCGTCGATGGACAACTGGATCTGCCGTTGTTTCAATTGATCTAGCACTGCTTTAGCCTCTGACTCCTTATCCATCAAAATGCTCTCGGTAATCTCCAGCTTCAAGTGTGACCCGTTCAAGGACAGCGAGTCAAGAATCTCGTCAATTGACTGTAGCACATCTGGATTCCATAACTGAATCCCAGACAGGTTGACGCTGATGCTCAGAGGTTTTCGGTGAGAAAATTGCTCTTGCCAAACGCTTAACTGTCGGCAAGCTTCGGACAACACCCATTCACCCAGGGGGATAATCAGTCCGGTTTCTTCTGCCAAGGGAATAAACTCCACAGGAGAAACCAACCCCCTAGTAGGATGCTGCCACCGTACCAGCGCTTCAAAACCGACAATTTTGCCGGTTTTTAGCGAGACAATTGGTTGATAGTGTAGTTTAAACTGTTGGCGTTCAATTGCCCTTTGCAAATCAGCTTCCAGATGGAGGCGTTTGAGAATGCTTTCCTGCATTCCGGTATCAAATACAACTATATTGGGTCTTCCAGGCATTTTGGCGTAATTCATTGCCGTGTCGGCTGCCCGCAAAAAGTCTTCGGGTTGATGGTAGTCGATGGTGCTGTTAACAATACCAATACAGATATTAGAGGAGACAACAGAGCCGTTAAGTTTAAACGGAGTTCTTAGCACCTGACGCAGTTGCTCGGCTTTGTTTTCAGCTTGTTTGAAGTTGGGCAAATCCGTGAGCAAGATGGCAAATTCATCTGTGCCACAACGAGCGACCATATCTGTTGGTTGCAGGTAGGTTTCTAGGCGACGGGCTACTTCTACTAAGAGGCGATCGCTTAAAGCATGACCCAACCCATATTTCACCGCTTTAAAGCCATCTAGACTCAAACATAAAACCGCGAATAAACTATTTCGCTGCTGCCTCCACTCAATACACTGGCGAATGCGACCGAGAATATAATGCTGGTTAGGTAAACCTGTCAGTTGGTCGTAAAATGCTTGGTATCGTAGTTGCTCAAGCGCTTGTTGCAGCTGTTCCTTTTGTTCTCTAATTTGTTTGACAAAAGTTACAGTTTTGTCGATAGTAATTTCTAAATCTTGAAAATCTATCGGCTTGGTGATAAAGTCAAACGCGCCTCGGTTCATCGCTACCCTAATCGTCGGTAGATCGCCATAAGCTGACAGCACCACCGCTTTGAGAGTCTGGTCAATTTCCGGCAGCCTGCTCAGTAAGGTCAACCCATCCATTTCCGGCATATTGATATCGGTCAAAACCATATCGACCGGATCTTTTGTTTGTAGTTTTTTTATTGCTTCTACACCATTCTTAACAAAAATAAAATCTAATTGTTTAGCTATAATTTTTTTTCTAAAGCGCTGTTTAATTAGTCGCTCTAAATCCGTCTCATCATCTACAACTAATATTTTGGCAGGTTTCATAAGTATATAGAATATAAACAAAAAAGTCCCCTATAAATTCCTATACCACTCTTGCGATACGGCAAGCGGTGACATCGATCACTCAAAGGTAATTTCAAATAGAAAGAGTTGATTTATAAAGTTAACGGTAAATGACTACAAAGCTAACTGGATATAGTTTTGCAGCATTCGGCTTCACAGAAAAATGATTATACTTTTGCAAAGGTGACGTTACAAGAAGCAGAGAATTTTTAAGTTAACTTCATAAATCAACTTGAGGCAGAATCAGACAGACAAAGTGATGATGAATTCGGTATACTCTCCAAGTTCGCTTTCCACGTTCAAAGTGCCGCCTGGATGCCCTACAATAATGTCGTAGGTTAAAGATAAACCCAAGCCGGTGCCTTCTCCAGTTGGCTTAGTGGTAAAAAAAGGATGGAAGATTTTATCTATTAGATCGGGTGCAATTCCGATGCCGTTATCGCGGATGCGGATTTCTACAACTTCCCCTTTGTTTTGGGTTTTCACCCACAGGGTGGGCGTATAGACTTCACCAGAGTTACCCATCTGCGCCTGAAAATGCTTCTGCTTCGCCTCGACCGCATAGCAGGCATTGTCGATAATATTGATGAAAGCACGGTTGAGATCGGCGGATACTACATTCACTTGACCGATAGAGTCGTCATAATCCTCGTGCATCGTCACGTTGAAACGGTTATTCTTAGAACGCCTGCTGTGATACGCTAGCTGCACCGCTTGGTCAAGCAGAGCATTGAGGTTGGTGGGTTGGGGAGTATTGTTGTCAGTCCGCGCGTGCTGCATCATGTTGTGAATAATGCGGTCGGCTCTTTGACCGTGCTGTTGAATAATTGCGACATTTTCTTTAATATCAGTTAAAGTTTGTTTAGTGTATTCTAGGGTATTGGCATCGAGAGGTTCGGCTTGGTTTTCAATTTCTGCCAGCAATTCTTCGGCTAATTCTACTGATAATTCGGCAAAATTATTCACAAAATTGAGGGGATTTTTGAGTTCGTGAGCAACGCCTGCGGTTAAAGTTCCCAGGGAGGCGAGTTTTTCTTGGGCAATAATTTGCTTTTGGGCGGCTTTGAGTTCAGCGGTTCTGGCTGCGACTTTTTCTTCTAAAGTGTGGGAATATTCTGCTAATTGGGCGTATAACCGTGCATTTTCCAGGGAAATAGCGGCTTGGGAACATAGAAGGTGAAGCACTTCGATGCGCGAGTTGGTAAATGCTCCCACCGCTAAGTTATTTTCCAAATACAGAATCCCTTGCAATTTAGATTGATACAAAATCGGCAAACAAAGAATTGATTTCGGCTTACATTCTTGAATATAAACATCTGCATTAAAGGGTTCGGTAACCGTTGCGTTATTTAAGACGAGATTTTCTTGACTCCTAAACACGTAATTGATGACGGATAGGGGTAAATCGTCACAGTTTTCAACGAGAATAGATTGTAAAACTTTGACGACATCATCCCTAGCGGTTGCCGATGCTTCGATATAGAGTTGGTCATCTTTTAGCAGCAGGAGAAAGCCTTTTTGAGCGGCGGCGTTTTCCAGCAGGATTTTGATTAACTGGGAGAGCAAATTTTCCAGGACAATTTCCCTGGCTATGGCTTGAGAAGATTTGACGAATGTGCTTAAGTCTAGAAAATCTCCCAACCTGCTATTGGTCGTCGTTACTGCCGTAGTGCTTTTAACATCGAATTTCGGGATTTCTACTGAGCAAGATTGTGCTGCTAGGAAAGGATAGTTTGATTCTAAGGCTTTGACTTTAGCTATGGCTCCCCAGCGAATATACGCATAATAAGCCTTGGTGAGGTATGCCTGAGCAATTATCTCTTTGTCCAGGGATTGATAAAATTTTCCTGCCAATTCATAAGCTAAGGCTTCTTCATGAAGATAATTGTTCGCTGCGGCTCCTTTAATCGCCAGATCGTAATCATCGATTGCTTGGAGTTTATTGCCTAAAACCCGCGCTTTTTCTGCTGCTACTAGATCGTACTTATGCTGGAAGTTCATTGGGGCATGGTATGCCCATTGCTGCATTTTTTCCTGATTGGATGCCACCTTTTCTAGATATAGGCTTTGCTGACTTGCTTGGGCATGGGGATAGCGAGCTAAAAGCGCCAGAGACTGATAGAAATTACACTGGGCAGAAACGAACAATCCCGATACGGATTGGAGGTAGGATTCTGCTAATTGGGAATTGGCGATCGCTAATTCCGGCTGCTCGAACAAATAATCAAGCATCGCTTTAGCTAAATAGACAAAAAACAGCGTAGTTCCATTCTTTTGTTCGCTCAGAACAGGAATCATCTCCTCTTCGTTAAACGCCTCACCCATCAGCAAGGCTGGCTGCTCAACTTGACCCAGTAAATTGAGAATTAATTGTCTGCCAATCTGAGCATATACGACGTGGTAATAGAGCCGGTGCTTCTTGAATTCATCAATGTAATGGCGATGTTTCTGCTCCATAATTTCCAGGGATTCGCCCACAAAAAAGCTGTGCTTACAATAATTCAAAATCGCGTAGCCCCCGTACACGATTTCTCCAGATTCCAAACCGCAAGCATAAGCCACGCGCAAAGGATTTAAGGTTTCTCGAACCTGTTCTTTCCAGAACCTGATATAACCATTAAACCCATTCAAGATGAACACTTGTATTTCCTTGGCCTGGAATTGCTCCAAAAGTTTCAAAGACAATAGACTATAGCGATACCCTGCATCAATATCATTCAGCGAATTGCATAGAAGCAATCCATAGTAAACATATACCTTTGCAGCTTCCGGCGAATTCCCATATTTTATGCAGAGATTTGCCATTGTAAACAATAAGCTTGCCAACAGACCTGGATTTGCTATATAAGCTGCATTAGTAATTTTAAGTAGTATCCACAGAGCTGCAATTTTATCAGGGTCAGTCATTTCGGGAAGGTTAATTAACTCCTCAATCTGCTCGACTTGTGGCGGTTCCTCTTCCAACTTGATCCCCAGCATTTCCACAACCGATAACCCAGTGTCCAAGGCATCCTGCATTTGAACTTGGGCGGTGTAAACCTCAACTTTCACTCTGTAAGCTTTAACCCGATCGAGGAGGTTTTTGGCTTGAGTCAAGACAACATCTAACAGCGCATGACTTCGCTCAAAGTTGGTAGTGAGATACTCTGCTTCTGCTGTGGCAAGGTGGAGATTTAAAGTCAAGTCGTATTGATTCTGCCAGCTATCAGACGCGAGCAATTCCAGTCCGGTATTAAGATATTTAGCCGCAGGTTCATAGGCGGATGCGGCTTTGGCTCTCTTACCTGCTATCCAATTCAAATGAGCTAATTTATATTTTTCTTCCTGCTGGTAAATTGTGTCAATTCCTACATTTAATTGATTGACAATATCAAAAATGTTTTCCTCTATGTTTTCCTTGGGAGTATTTTCCAGGAGCAATCGACCGATTTTGAGATGGGTTGCTTTCTTCTGTTCGTTTGGAATCAGTGAATAGGCTGCTTGCTGCACTCGGTCATGCAAGAATTTATAACCCACCTTAGCGATTTTGTATTCTATTATTTCTACTGTATTTTCCTCAGATCTTGCACCTTGAGGCAGAGCCTCAGTATTCTCGTTCCCAGGTTGAACCTGGGAACGAGATCCTGGAGGCTCTGCCTCCCGTGGTGCAAGATGTGAGTTTTCTGAATCATCAAACAACAAAGGGATTTTGTAAGCTTCGCTCAAAGGTAAGATTAACCCTGCTTGTAAAGCTGAATAAAGTTCGAGCGCTGTAACTGAAGGTAATTTTTCATTCACAATTGAGAGAACATCTAAGGTAAACCTGTCTCCCACGCAAGCTGCCAGCTTTAGTACTTCTTGGGTTGATTTTGGCAGTTTTTCAATTCGCGAAGCTACCAGTTCCACCACATTTTTATCGGTAATCCCAATCGCCTGAATTTCCTCCAGATTCCACTGCCACGAAGCACTATTAAAGTCAAATGTCAAGAGTTTTTCTTGATAAAGTGCCTGGAGTAATTGCGTCAAGAAAAAGGGATTGCCCCCGGTTTTATTACAGAGTAATTCTGCCAGTTGGCTCAGAAACCCGGTTTCTTCAAGAAACCGGGTTTCTTGTAGGGTGTCGGCAATTAAATGAGTGACATTGTCTAAATCTAAGGGTTGCAAAACAATATTATTAACAACCGTACCAGCCTTTTTAATTTCCTCTACAGTTTGCATCAAAGGATGGGTGGAACTTACTTCATTATCTCGATAGGCACCAATTAATAATAAATAGTTGCTATCCGGAGCGGTCATCAGCAATTGCATTAAGTTCAATGTTGCTGAATCCGCCCATTGTAAGTCGTCCAAAAAAATAACTAACGGATGCTCTTTTTGGGTGAAAACTCGGATAAATTGAGCAAATACCCGATTAAAACGGTTTTGGGATTCTGTTGGCCCTAGTTGCGGTAATTCTGGCTGCTTGCCAATAATTAATTCTAGTTCGGGAATTACATCAATAATGACTTGACCGTTAGCGCCTATAGCTGTTAATATCTTTTCCTGCCATTGTTGCAATGCTTCAGCTTTTTCTGTCAGTAATTGCCGCATCAAATAGCCAAAGGCTTGGCTTAAAGAAGCGTAGGGAATATTTCGTTTAAATTGGTCAAATTTGCCAGAGATAAAATAACCCCGTTGCCTAGTAATCGGTTTGTTAATTTCATTGACAACGGCAGATTTGCCGATGCCAGAATAACCAGAAACTAACATCAGCTCGCTGGTTCCTTCAGCAGCGCGATTAAAGGCAGATAAAAGTAAATTGACCTGGTTGTCTCTGCCATATAATTTTTGGGGTATGAGCAATTGACTCAAGATATCTAAGCGTCCGGGAATAAAATAGGTAATCTCGCCTTTGGTTTGTGATGGGTTGAGACAAATTTCTAAATCTGCTAATATTCCAGCGGCACTTTGATATCGCTCTTCGGCATTTTTTGCCATCAGCTTCATTACTATTTCTGATAAGCTTTGGGGAATGTCTGGATTGAGTTGCTGCGGGGGAATTGGTTGTTTGGCAATATGGCTATAAACTAACTCTAAGGGGTCATCACTCTGAAATGGTAATTGATTGGCGAGCATTTCATATAAGGTGACACCAAATGAATAAAAGTCTGTGCGATAGTCGAGGGTGCGATTCATTCTCCCTGTTTGTTCGGGAGAGATGTAAGCGAGTGTGCCTTCTACAATATTAGGATTGATAAATTGGGGGGTTTCTTTATTAAGGCGCGAGGCGATGCCGAAGTCGGTTAGTTTAACAATACCAGTTTGAGGATTGATGATGATGTTGCTGGGTTTAATATCTTTATGAATAATCTGGTTTTGATGCAAATACTCTAAGGCTTTAGCGAGTTGGATGGCTATGTTTAAACAGGTTGTTATAGAAAGTTTGTCTGTTTCCAATAATTTTGACAGGGATTCGCCGCCAAAGTCTTCTAAAACCAGTCCTAAACGATTGTTGAAGGTTTCGAGGCTAATAATTTTAACAATGCCAGGATGGTCTAAGTATTTGCGGATTTGATATGAATGTTTGATGCGGGTAATAGCTTCGAGGGTGGGATATTCGGCTTTGAGAATTTTGAGGATTGTTGGCTTTTCGTCGGTTGGGGTTTGTACCCGATAGACAATGGTTTCGATGCCTTCGTGCAGAGTTGAATGGATTTGGTAGTTAGAGAGAGCCAGCATGGGGGTTCCCTGGAAGTTAGATTACGCATCATTATGCTGGCATCTGACCTATGAGTTAACCACGGGGAAAATACGCGAAATGTCTGACAAGAGGATACGCGATCGCCTTCCGAATTGCATTACTATACCTGGAAAAGCGATCGCGTAGCTTGACGACTTAAGTCGCGCCTA
>DNGG01000369.1:6211-7030 GCA_003486675.1 Cyanobacteria bacterium UBA11372 | reverse complement strand
TCGAGACTGGGTACCAAGCCCCGATCTTCTGTACATTTCTGCCGCTCGGTTTCCGTCAGACTGGGAGGAAGATGGAGCCTGTTCTGTTCCGCCAGAATTAGTTATCGAAATTATTTCACCGGGACAAACTTTTGGGGAATTAGCTGCTAAAGCGAGAGATTATTTGGATGCAGGAGTGTTGCGAGTGTGGGTGGTGGATAGTCGAGCTAGAAGCATTACGGTTTTTTATCCAGATGCGCCGCCGCCGACTTATATGGGAGATACGCTATTAACTGATTCTCTGTTTGAGGGTTTGGAAATTACGGCACAGCAGGTTTTTCAATTGGCAAGAATACCAGGTTGAAGAAATTGGGTTTTTCTAACAATATCTTCGCCAATTTTCTGCAACGCCTCCCACCCCCACGCTAAAGCATGGGGCTACACAAACTCTCGCCCGCCTACGCGGGCTGAAATTATTACAGGCTGCGTAGGCAGCCTTTGTTCGTATAGCGACACCCTTAAGGGTGTCGGATTTTGGCGAATGTATGATTCAAAAAACCCGGTTTCTGTGCTTTGTGCGTGAAGCGAAGCCATTTCTTGGTAGGTTGGGCCCTGGTGAATCACACAGATGCAAAAGTTGGGTTTCGTACCTCAACCCAACCTACAAAATAGTCTGCCCGTTTCCAGGCGTGCGCCAGCAAACCCAGGTTCTTTTGACCAAACCTCCTGGTCAAGAGCGATCGCTGTTAAAATTTAAACTCAAGCCTTTCTTTTCAGTATTATGGGCAACACCTTTGGGCATCTATTTCGCGTCACCACATTCGGCGAGTCCCACGGCGG
>DNGG01000369.1:0-6016 GCA_003486675.1 Cyanobacteria bacterium UBA11372 | reverse complement strand
GAGTCCCACGGCGGCGGCGTGGGAGTCGTAATCGATGGTTGCCCACCTAGATTAGAAATTTCACCAGAGGAAATTCAGGTGGAATTAGACCGCCGCCGTCCCGGACAAAGCAAGATTACCACGCCGCGCAAAGAAGCCGACATTTGCGAAATCCTCTCCGGCACTTTTGAAGGTAAAACCTTGGGGACGCCAATCGCAATTTTGGTGCGAAACTCTGACACCCGCCCCCAAGATTACGACGAAATGGCGCAAAAATATCGCCCATCCCACGCCGATGCTACTTACGACGCCAAATATGGCATCCGCAATTGGCAAGGTGGCGGCAGATCTTCGGCACGGGAGACAATAGGCAGAGTCGCAGCGGGTGCGATCGCGAAAAAAATTCTGTCTCAAGCCGCTAATGTAGAAATAGTCGGCTACGTTAAACGTATCAAAGATTTAGAAGCTCTTGTCGATCCCAACACAGTGAGCTTAGAACAGGTAGAAAGCAATATTGTCCGCTGTCCGGATTCAGAGTCGGCAGAAAGGATGATAGAACTAATAGACCAGGTGCGACGACAAGGTGACTCGATAGGCGGTGTTGTGGAATGCGTGGCAAGAAATGTACCCAAAGGTTTGGGTTCCCCTGTATTCGATAAACTAGAAGCAGACTTGGCGAAGGGTGTAATGTCTTTACCGGCAAGTAAGGGGTTTGAAATCGGCTCCGGTTTTGCCGGTACGTTGCTGACTGGCAGCGAGCATAACGACGAATTTTATACCGATGAATTCGGTAATATCCGCACGACAACCAACAGATCGGGCGGAATTCAGGGTGGCATTACCAACGGCGAGAACATAATTATACGTGTGGCATTTAAACCAACTGCTACCATTCGCAAAGAGCAGCAAACTGTCACTCGTGAGGGTGAAGCAACAACACTAGCAGCCAAAGGACGGCACGATCCATGCGTACTGCCCAGAGCAGTGCCCATGGTAGAGGCAATGGTTGCTTTGGTGCTTTGCGATCATCTGTTGCGGCATCAGGGTCAATGTGGCAATTTAAAATTTTAAGTTAGAAATGGTAACTAACCCTTCTTCCGAATTTGCGATCCAGTTTTGGGGTGTGCGAGGCAGCATACCAACCCCAGGAAACGAAACAGCACGCTACGGCGGCAACACCTCCTGCATAGAAATGCGGGTAGGTGGAAAACGCCTGATATTTGATGGTGGTAGCGGTTTACACGTACTGGGAAGAAGTTTGCTGAAGCAGATGCCTCTGGAAGCTTACATGTTTTTTACCCACTACCACTGGGATCACATTCAAGGCGTGCCTTTTTTTACTCCAGCCTTTGTGCGGGGGAATTGCTTCCACATCTATGGCAGAGTACCCGATTGTCAGGTATCGATGAAACAGCATTTCATCGAACGGGTGCTGCACCCAAACTCCCCAGTGCCGCTAGATGGAATGCAGGAAGCAGACTTGAAGTTTTACGAAATCCAAGCGGGAGATGTGGTAAAAATCGACGATATCACCCTGGAAACAGGACCGCTGAATCACCCCAACGGCGCGCTAGGATATCGCATCACATGGCAGGGACATTCGGTATTTTACTGCACGGATACGGAACATCCAAGCGATCGCATGGATGAAAACGTGATGCACCTAGCCCAGGACGCCGATGTTTTCATCTACGATGCCATGTACACCGACGAGGAATATTACCACCCTAAAATGCCAAAAGTGGGCTGGGGACATTCAACTTGGCAAATGGGGGCAAAAATAGCTCTCGAAGCTGGTGTGAAGCGATATGTAGTATTTCACCACGAACCAACTCACAACGATGATTTTCTCGATAAAGTAGCGGAAGAAGTCAAAGCAATGTGTCCCAATGCATTGATGGCGCGTGAAGGATTGATTGTGGATGTAATGCAGCACGATGCTTAAATTGAACATTAAACTTATTAGTCGGCAGATAAACAAAGTGTTGGCTCCCTATCGCCTACAAAGTTAAAATATACATATTTCCACTGCCTTAAAATTGTCACTAGCTGAGGGAAGAGGTTATGACGATCAGCCAGAAAAAAGCGTCGCTGCCTTTACCCCCAGGCAGCTTTGGTTTGCCTATAGTTGGCGAAACAATTAGCTTTTTGCGGGATGCTGATTTTACAATTAAGCGGCAAAAAAAATACGGCGCCATTTTCAAAAGCCACATTCTCGGACGTCCAACGGCGATGATGTGCGGCGCCGAAGCGAACCGATTTATCTTGTCTAGCGGCTTTAATCGGTTTTCATGGCGCGAAGGTTGGCCCAATACTTTTAAAGAATTGTTGGGAGAATCTCTATTTCTGCAAGATGGAGAGCAACATCAAAGAAACCGGAAATTGTTGATGCCAGCATTCCACGGTAAAGCACTGGCTAATTATTTATATACGATGGAGTGCAGAACGCTAAATTATCTCAAAAAATGGGAGAAATTAGAAAATTTTACTTGGTTTCCAGAGTTAAAACAGCTAACGTTTGAAATTGCCAGTACCTTGCTGATTGGTAGCGAACCGGGAGAACAAAACGAACAATTAAGCAGGTGGTTTACCGAGTTAACCAAAGGTTTATTTGCCATTCCATTACGCTTACCTTGGACTACTTATGGTCGGGCATTGCAAGCGCGCGATCGCATCCTATCCCACATCGAAACCGCTGTACGACACAGGCAACAAGAACCCGCACCAGACGCTTTAGGATTGTTGGTACAAAGCCGCGACGAAGAAGGTAACGGATTGAGTTTGCCAGAAATCAAAGTCCAAGCGTTACTGATGCTATTTGCCGGACACGAAACGACCACATCAATGTTGGCTTCCCTGTGTATGGCGCTGGCGCAGCATCCCGATATATGGCAACGCGCGCGTACCGAACAACAGCAGTTAGGAACCGATGTTTCCCTGACGATGGACGCGCTAAAACAGATGACTTATCTCGACTCTGTGCTGCGGGAAGTAGAAAGAATGTATCCGCCTGTGGGTGGCGGTTTTCGCGGCGTCGTGGAAGGGTTTGAATTTAACGGTTACTACGTTCCTAAAGGTTGGCAAGTAGTGTACCGCATTGCGGCAACCCATCAAGATGCTACTATTTTTACCGACCCAGATCGATTCGATCCCGATCGGTTTAGTGCAGAACGAGCCGAACATAAAAAACAAGAATATAGCTTAGTGGGGTTTGGCGGAGGCTCTCGTATTTGTCTGGGAATAGCATTTGCCCAAATGGAAATGAAAATTGTAGCGGCGCACCTGTTACGCAACTATACATGGGAGTTGTTACCGCAAAATTTGACCCTAGATGCAGTCCCGACACTGCACCCACGGGATGGGTTAAAGGTGCGGTTTCACAGGCTTGAGAAATAATATGCACCAATTGCGATCGCTTCCCCTATGAAAAACCTGAAAAACCGTCGCTGGATTTGATATGTCCTCGGTTAATTAAGCTTCAGATTGGAGGCTCTGCCTCCAAAACCCTCGTTCCCAGGCTCTTGCCTGGGAACAAGATCTAGAGGCTCTGCCTCGAATGCTTCTATCCCCCGCCGAATTGATTTTTGAAACGCCGAAGCTACTTCCGAAAAGTTATAACCGTTTGTAGTTTTGAGCAGCATATTCTGTCGGCTATTTATTGTTAGCAGGTATTGTAACAGTTAATTAGTATTTTTGTACTATTAAGCGATCGCGAATCCTGGGCTGAGGAGAAACGGTAAAGCTTGATACAACTCGATGTCCAGGTCTGATAAAATATAAAGCTGGCTTTGATGGCGACCGACACCAGCTGCGATTAAAGCGATCGCAGAGGTGAAATTTTGCAGTTGCTGATATTTAAAGTCTGTAAAGCCGTGTAATCTACCTCTAGAAATTAATTATGACCGATCAGATTCGCTTCTTGATGTGCGCCCCCGACCACTACGACGTGGATTACGTGATTAATCCTTGGATGGAGGGGAACATACACAAATCATCGCGCGATCGCGCGGTGGAACAGTGGCAAAAGTTACACCACGTTCTCAAAGACCATGCGCTCGTCGATTTAGTCAAACCCCAACAAGGTTGGCCTGATATGGTATTTACCGCTAACGCGGGTTTGTTGTTGGGAAAAAATGTCGTTCTCAGTCGTTTTTATCACAAAGAACGTCAGGGAGAAGAACCTTATTTTAAAGAGTGGTTCGAGTCGCAAGGCTATACTGTTTACGAACTGCCGAAAGACTTGCCATTTGAAGGCGCGGGAGACGCTTTACTCGATAGAGAAGGACGCTGGTTATGGGCGGGATACGGGTTTAGGTCGGAATTAGACTCGCATCCTTATCTGGCAAAGTGGTTGGATATTGAAGTGCTATCGCTGCGCTTAATTGACGAGCGTTTCTATCACTTAGATACCTGCTTCTGTCCGCTTGCTGGCGGTTATTTACTCTACTATCCACCCGCATTTGATTCTTACTCGAATCGCATGATTGAAATGCGAGTTCCGGCTGAAAAACGGATTGCAATTTCAGAAGCAGATGCGGTCAATTTCGCTTGCAATGCTGTCAACGTGGACAGCGTTGTGGTGATGAACAAGGCAAGCGATAGTCTAAAGCAGCGTTTGGCTGATGCTGGGTTTAGGGTAATTGAAACGCCGCTGACGGAATTCCTCAAAGCAGGCGGTGCGGCTAAATGCTTAACCCTGCGCGTTACCGAACCCGTGCAAGTCGAAGTCCACGCCAACGTGTCGGTAGAAAGTCGCACGATTCGGTTAGAAGGACACTTGCTGGATTCGGGTTTAATCAACCGCGCCTTAGATTTAATTGTGGACAATGGCGGTAGCTTCCAGGTACTCAATTTTAATCTAGGCGAACAGCGGCAAAGTACTTCGGCGGCAGATGTGAAGGTTTCTGCACCTTCTCACGACATCATGGAAGAAATCGTCACCCAGTTGATCGACTTGGGTGCCGTACCGCCGCCGCAAGAAATTTGCGATGTTAATCTCGAACCTGTCACCCAAGCAGGTGTAGCGCCAGATGACTTCTACGTGACGACGATTTATCCCACCGAAGTGCGGGTGCATTGCGAGTGGGTGAAAGTACAAAATCAGCGCATGGATGGCGCGATCGCTGTAAACTTCACTCCAGATGGCCCAATTGCTAAATGCAAGTTGCTGCGCGATCTCGAAATCGGCGACCATGTAATTGTCGGCGTAGAAGGGATTCGCACCGTCCGCAAAACCGAATCCCGCGAACAACGCAATACCCAAGAATTCACCTTTATGGGATCTGGTGTTTCCAGCGAACGTCGCGTCGAATTAGTGGTGGAACAAATTGCTTGGGAATTGCGCCAAATACGCGATCGCGGTGGTAAAGTCGTAGTCACGGCTGGTCCTGTAGTAATTCATACCGGCGGTGCAGAACATTTATCCCGTTTGATTCGCGAAGGTTACGTGCAAGCATTGTTGGGTGGCAATGCGATCGCCGTCCACGATATCGAACAAGCGATGATGGGCACTTCCTTGGGCGTGGATATGAAACGCGGCGTCGCCGTCCGGGGCGGACACCGCCACCACTTGAAGGTAATTAATTTAATTCGCCGCTACGGTAGCATTGCCAACGCTGTAGAGCAAGGCATCATCCCCAGCGGCGTCATGTACGAATGCGTCCGCAATAACGTGCCTTTCTGCCTCGCTGGTTCGATTCGCGACGATGGCCCCTTGCCGGATACGGAAATGGATTTAATTAAAGCACAGCAAGGATATGCAAAACTCCTGGAAGGAGCAGAAATGATTCTGATGCTGTCTTCGATGTTACATTCCATTGGCGTGGGGAATATGACTCCCGCTGGCGTCAAGATGGTGTGCGTCGATATTAACCCAGCGGTAGTGACAAAATTGAGCGATCGCGGTTCCATTGAATCCGTTGGCGTCGTTACCGATGTTGGTTTATTCCTCAGTTTGTTGGTGAAGCAGTTGGATAAATTGACCAGTCCGTATCATTTGACACAGACAGTTTAAACCCTGTAGGGGCACGGCATTCAA
>DNGG01000371.1:7396-7537 GCA_003486675.1 Cyanobacteria bacterium UBA11372 | reverse complement strand
AGGTGTGTCACGCCAGTAGGGTGAGTTAACTTTCTTCGTAACGCACCACATATCATATTTAGGCGTAAGTCCTGAAATTGTTGGATTGAGAACTCTGGATATGGCAAATCTAAAATTCTCTGAAATCTGCAATCTGCAATC
>DNGG01000371.1:6886-7131 GCA_003486675.1 Cyanobacteria bacterium UBA11372 | reverse complement strand
CGTCCAGCTAGCAATGCTTTAGTCGCCGACTCCCCTGCAAGTCGCAGTTGTCTTGTCAATTGTAAGTTTAACAATCCGAAGATACTCCATTGACCGACAATTGCTAGCCAAAGCGTCATTGATGATATAAAACCTCCAGGAGGAGATAGCACAACTATTGGCGCGCCAGCAGTAAAGAACCACAAGAAACCAACCGTTGTTCCCGGTTGAATCGACAATACGCCTAAAATAATAGGCGGTAAGAA
>DNGG01000371.1:0-6635 GCA_003486675.1 Cyanobacteria bacterium UBA11372 | reverse complement strand
GCGATTCTGAGCTTTCATAAACAGCATCAGTTGAGCGATCGCGGCGTAGATTATGACTATACTCGCAGCTAAACCAATACTGAAAAATGCTGCGATTTTAGCATCAATTTCTGCACTGGAGAATATAACCACTCCCACTAAGGGAATTACGGCAATTATAAGATTGATAGCAATTGCCACCAATGCCGGACTTTTTTCAGCCCAGATTAAGTCTTTCAGCAGCGAACTTTTCCAAAAACTCTTGCGATTAGAAACCTTTTCCCGACGATAGCGCGCCCAATCTTGTAAAGCTTGACGATGAGGAAACAAAGCTGCCATCAGATAGAGAAATAGCAGCAAATCGAAGAAGGAGAGCGTCATTAGATGCTGGAACAACCAATCTTTTGGATTATTTTCCAGATAACCATCTGTGTATCCTGGTAGAGCAAATCCTAAACTTGAAGCAGTGAAGCAAGCTGTGAATAGATAACTCTGTCTCTTGCTCAAAATTGTCGCATTGGGGTTGCGGAAACAACGGTGCAAACCTTGCCAAACCCAGTAAGTCCAAAGGGCATAATTCAGGATAGCAAAGGCGATAAGAATAGGGACATTCGCACCCAATGGTAAGTGGAACCACTGTAACCTTTCCAGTTCAACTTTTTGATACGAGAGCGAATTATCAGCTAGATGGGGAATCAGATCAAAAGCAGCAAATAACCTGATCCAAGCAATTGGATTGTAAATGGGTGTGTAAATCGCCAATGTGCTGGTTAACCATAAGAAGCTGAGAACGATACCAGCACCTAACCAAGCTTGAAATCCTGCCAACCAATTGCTAACTAAACCGTAGAGAAGTGCGGCGCTAAAAAAGAATATACAACAGGCAACAACAACGCCGTAAAAAGCTAATATTTCAACCAAGGAAATTTGAGCAGATAAACCCGCCCCAATATGCAGCGGTAATGCTAGTGCTGCTAGGAGATAGACCAAAATAGGAACGCCCAGCATTTTACCAATTAAAAGACGCTGGGTAGATTCTGGACTTAATCGAATAAAATTGAGCGAACCTTTACGCTCTTCTTGAGTTAAGTCAGCTATCAGCATGTAAGTGCCGACTACTAACAAAGCGAAGATGCCGACAAAACTCATAAATACAAATACAGACAGCCACCATTGCTGCCAGTTTATGGAAAAATTGCCCAAAGAATCGAGGACGCATTTATATACTCTTGCGCTCTCATATTCGCGTTTTCCCGTGCAAAATTGATTGTAAATAGGGTAATTGTATTCCCCTGGTGGAGGTGCAATGGGAAGCTGGGTTTGGAAAAACTGAAATAGGAAAAATTGTCCCAGTAGGGAAATTGCTATTGCAATCAAAACATTACGCGGTTTAAGGCGACCATTAAGTTCCCGTAATAATTGCGGGTTCCAGTCACCAATTCGGTCTATCCAAGGAAATTTCATCGTATTTACCTCAATTTGGATTATAGTAGAAGCGGGTTTTACCAACCATTCAGTGACACCATAAAATATTTAGTTAAACCCGCCCTTACTGCTATTTCAAGGCGAAGGTGTCAGATAAGATTGGGAGGAAGATGCACCAATTTTTTGCACTTGTCTGGTTAATTGCCAGGTTAATAAAGATAGAGTTGCTAGCTGCGCCAGTAAACCTAAAAATGTTATCGTCGTACCTCCCAATGCTAAGCTAACAATCGGAAAGGGGGAAAATAGTAAGAGAAACTGTACTAGGGGTAGCTTGTTTGCCGCGAGATGCCAAATTGTTCCTGTTGTTAGGACAATTGCGCTTAAGCCAGTAGATGCAAATATCAGCCAAGTTGGAGTTTTTGTCAACCTCAGCAGTTCGGCGATCGCTACATAAATCAGCATAACATTCATGGTCATAAACCATCCCAGTAGCAGTTGGGGAGTGTGAATACTTTCCGACCCATTTTTTTGTAGCGATAATAACATCCAGGGTAACCAAATCACTGCTGTCATGGCAAGGTTGATGGCAACTGCAACTATTGCCGGACTTTTTTCACCCCAAATCAAATCCCCCATTAGTGAATAGTTACGATTGTTGACTTCCAAATGTTTGTAACGACTCCAATCAAGTAAAGCTTGATAACTCGGAGTTAAGTTAAAAGCGACAAGGAGCAAAAATAATGGGTTCAAAAAGAATAGTAAACCAAACCCAGTACCGAAGTTATTAGCAGCAACTGGCTTAAGTTCGGCTAAGGCAAAACCTAACAGCCACAGTTCAAAACTGGCAACCAACCAATAACTTTGTTCTTTGCTAATTAGGGTAGCATTGCTGGAGAAAAAACGACGATTTAAAGCTTGCCATAACCAGTAAGCTGCTATGCTGACGGTCATGAATGCTAACCCATAGGCAAATACAGCTTGATTGCCAATCGGTAAAAAGAACCATTGCCAGTTCAATCCATCTGTCTGACAGTAATCCAAATAATTGTTACCGGGTGATGGCGTTAAACATTGGATTAGTTTGAGGTTGTACCAATCAAACGAAAAGTCAATTGTAAAGCTGTAACCTAACCCCAACAAAAAGGCTAAAAAACATCCTCCCCCAGCTAGATTTTTAGCCTCGATTTTATGGCTGTATTGGAAGGTATAGAGCAGGGCAGCGTTGAAGAATACAGCACAACCAATTACCCAAAGTGCGTAGATGCCGATAATCGAAGATAAAGGTAATCCCGCCACTAAAGCAGAACCCAAATGTAGGGGAATTGCTAGGGCAATGCCAAGGTACATTAACGATGGAACTCCCAGGATTTTTCCGATTAAAATACTTTGGCTAGTTTGGGGACTAAACCGAATAAAGTTTAACGTGCCTTTACGTTCCTCTTGTCCTACATCGTTAATCAGTCCGTAGACGCCATTAGAGATGAGTAAAAGTGGCAATATCCAGTTGAGAACTCTATAGATAGTCTGCCAGTGAAACTCCCAGTTAACTTGAGCGCATTCATTGTCAACATAGCTGATGCAGGTTTGTTTAGACAAACTCAACAACAGAAAAAATTGACCTAGTAAGGAGCAAATAAACGTCACCCAAAGGTTGCGCGAAATAAATCTACCTTTGATTTCTCGAAATAGCTGGGGGTTCGATTCTCCAATGCGGTCAAATAAAGTGGCTAACATCTATTTTGTTCCTCAATTACGTCCAGAGAGAAGTGCTTTGGTGGCAGATTCACCCGTTTGTTGTAGTTGGCGACTTAATCGCACGTTGATTAATACCAGTACGCTTAATTGTGCCAGAAATGCTAGAAAGGTTGTGGTCAAAGAAGCTGTTTCTATACCCGCCCAAGGAAAGGTTGAAAGTAGCCAAGGAATTGGGTTGTCGGAAGGATTGATACCCAGGACTAATAGAATAGTGGGAGGTAAAGAAATTGCGGCGATTATGGTGGCTGTTGCGTAGAGCGATCGCTTATTATTTCTCATCATCAACATCAACTGGACAAGGCTAGCATAAATCATCATCATGCTGAAAAAGAAAGCGATCGCAAGAATAAATTTTAAACCTTCTTCGGAAGTTGCAATGTGTTCTTCTGGTATCAGTAATATCCAGGGTAACCAAAGGCTAGTAATAATTAACATATTAGTTAAAAATGCTAGCTGTGACGGACTTTTTTCATCCAATAATAAATCTTGCCATAAAGACCAATTCCAGAAACCCTTACCAGAAACTTGCTGGTGTCGATAACGCGCCCAATCTTGCAAATCTTGCCGTTGGTTTGAAAGCATCGCAATCAAGCTGAAAAGCACAATTAAGTTGAGCAAAAACAGCCAACCAAAATTAGTGTTAGTTTGGTCTTTCCATTGCCAGTAATTGTATTCTGTTGGCTCTTGTATAGCAAATCCTAAAGCGATTAATTCAAAAGATAACACCAGCCAATAACTTTGTCTTTTAGTTATAATTCTAGCATTGGGATTGTGAAAATAACGATTAATCGCTTGCCAAATCCAGTAAGTCCACAAAGTATAATTCAGCATAGCAGCCAGAATCACAAATGCACCACTTTCACCCAATGGTAAATAAAACCATTGCCATTTCTTAATTTCTCCGTCATAAACAGGATAATGATATTCAGAGCTAACTTTAGAGGCTAAATAGTTCAAAATTAAACCAGGATTGAACAAATTAAGCCAATCTATTGGAGTTTGATTAATCGGATTAGCAAAATGTGTTAAATATAGAAAAAGCAAAACCGCGCCGCTACCTAACCAAGACTGAAGTCCACTTATTCCCGAACTAGCTAAGCCCAATAAGACAGCAAAACTATAGAAAAAGGCACAACTAGCAACTAAAACTCCGTAGAATCTGAATATATCAACAATCGGAATTTGACCTTTAATTCCCAACCATAAATGCAATGGTATTGCCAGAATTACTGCCAAATAAACTAAGATTGGTACTCCCAATAGCTTACCAACTAAAATACTTACCGATGAGCGAGGAGTGAATCGAATAAAATTGAGCGTACCGCGACGTTCTTCCTGAGAAAGGTCGTTGATTAGCATGAAAGTTCCGGCCACCAATAGGGCGCAGATTGCGATCGCACTAATCCACAAAAATAGTCCCAGTGCATAATCTTGCCACCAAAGTTGCATGTTAACTGCATCTTCAGGACATTGTTTCTCCAATATTCTAGATATTTCACTAACTTTTTTATACAGTTCATCAATTAACTTACGGTTTGTAAGATATTTTGAGTATAGAACACTTATTTGCTGATTTATTCTGTCGCGTTCCATAATATAATGCTCGTAATTATATCGCCAATTACAATATTTACTAACTACATTAATGTTATTAAAATGCTGATTTAAAAAAGACAGGAACAGTAAAAATTGTCCCACTAACGAAACAACAACAGCAATGATGATATTACGAGGTTTAAGTTGTCCTTTAAGTTCTCGCAACAGTTGAGGATTCCATTCACCAATTCGGTCTAGTAAATTAAAATTCATTGCCTAACTCCAAAAGTAATGGGAAATGGCAGATTTCCTGTTAAATCTGAAATCTGCAATCTAAAATCTAAAACCTCACGATGCTTGCTTGTGTCCCATCTTCAAGAAGATAGTTTCTAAGTCTTCTTTTGTACAGTGGAATTCAGATAGGGGAATACCAGATTCAACGAGACTTCGCAACAATTTTGCTCCATCTTCCGGACTTCCAGAAAAATGCACGCGCAATTGCTTTGTTCCGGGGATTTCTTCGCATCCTTCAATTTGGGGATAGTTTTTTAATTCGGCTTTTAATGCTTCTAAATCTCCCAGCGTAGACATCAATATTTGCTGGCGACTGAGGCGGCGGTAAAGTTCCTGTAGCGATGTACTTTCCACCAAATAACCAAATTCCATTATCCCTACCGAGGTGCAAAGTTCCGCCAAGTCGCTGAGGACGTGGGAAGATATCAAAATCGTCATCCCCGCTTCTCGCAATGCTTTAATTATTTCCCGAAACTGCATTCTCGCAATTGGGTCTAATCCCGAAACTGGCTCATCTAAAAGCAGTAAAATCGGTTCGTGAATAATTGTTCTGGCAAGACTCAAGCGCTGTTTCATCCCCCGCGATAGGGTGGAAATGATACTTTTGCGCTTGTTGGTAAGCTGGACTAATTCCAAAACTTCGTATAAGCGTTGATTCCGTCGGGGATTTCGTAAGCGATAGAGTCGGGCAAAATAATCTAAATAATCCCAGACGGTGAGGTCGTCGTACACTGGGAAGTCGTCGGGGAGAAAACCGAGGCGCTGTTTTAGATTAGCGTTGCTCTGGTCGCGTAGCAAGCGATCGCCATGTATATAAATCTCTCCAATTGTAGGTTCTTCCGCCGCCGCCAACATCCGAATCAGCGTTGTTTTCCCCGCACCATTGGGACCAATTAGTCCGTAAACCTCTCCCGCCTTGACTTCTAACTCGACATCGTTGACAGCAATGTGGCGGTCAAATTGCTTGGTGAGTCCCTTCGTACAAATCGCTAGTTCTTTTGCCATGATTTTTAGAAGAATATGTGGCTAAAATGTCAAGGGTATAAATACTTAATTATTCTGTAATAGCGAGTAATAGAAGCGATTGGCTTCTCTCTCCCTAATACATACTTCTAGCCTGGGTTGACTTATGCAAAGGCTTTGTCCAGGCTAGCTTTCCCCTACAAGATCTGACTAGCGAATTCCTGAAATTGCTCCCAAGCCTGCCGAGGCGGAGCCTCTAGTAAATCGTTCCCAGGTTGAACCTGGGAACGAGTGGAAACGAGTGGAAACCTGCCCGCTCAACCGATGCTGGGTGAACGCTTATAGATGAGATTGGCAATCTATATGGAAAACTAATTGCTGAGTTTTGCAAAGTTTGTTAAAAAAAGTAAAGGAATATTGACACAGAACTTTATGTTTGGTGGTCTGACTGGTTTCAATCCTACTGACACGGACTGGGGAGAGCGCTTGCTCAACACAGCCGCGACTCAAGCAATTCGCCACTTGTTCTCTCAGAGCGAGTCGGTAGAGGTCGCTGTCCGCTGCTATCCTTCCAGCAAATTATTGCAGGGATCGATTGACAGCTTCAAGATGAGCGGTCGCGGTTTGGTGATTCGCCGCCAGTTCCCTGTGGAAGAGATGTCGTTTGAGACGGATGCTGTCTC
>DNGG01000087.1:6266-9881 GCA_003486675.1 Cyanobacteria bacterium UBA11372 | reverse complement strand
AATAAGCAATAAGCAATTAGCAATTAGCATTTAGCAATTAGCAATGAGCAATTAGCAACACCGCAGTTTATAACTAGCAACTTGAGTTATTAGTTAAGCTGATTTATTGCTTGTTGATAATTTGGGTTTCCCGCCTAAACTGCGGAAATAGATGCTACCAACGGTGGCTAAAAACAGAAGGTAAGCGATCGCTTCCACCAAATACAGCTTGTCTGTATAACCAAACAAGGTATGCAGAATTATACCAGGAAATTGCCTATCTGGCAAGATTTTACTGGTATTCCAAACCATCGGCCCTAAAATGCAGGATGGGTTTTTGGCAAAGTGTTCGTAGTAGAAACATAACGATTCCGACTGGCGATCCATCTGCGCTAAGGTATGGACGGCGGTGTCGAAATGTGCTAGGGCTGATATCACTAACCCAGAAACGATCAACAGCAAAAATATCCCCATGATTTGGAAGAATTGACGAATGTTGATCTTGATGCCCCACTTAAATAGTAAAACGCCAATTCCTACCGCTCCTAACAATCCTGCTACAGCGCCGAAGGCGGGAACCCAACCTTGCTGAAATTTCGCCAGAATAAATAAGACGGTTTCAAAACCTTCGCGCAAAACGGCGATGCATATTAAACTGAAAATGCCCCAGGCGGCGGCATTGTTATTTTGTTTTAAGGCGGAACCGACAGCGCCTTCGACTTGCGCTTTGAGGGTGCGTGCTTGCTGAGTCATCCAGATGAGCATCCAACTCAGCATTGCGATCGCAATAACGCTAAACACTCCTTCCAAAAACGGCTCGATTGCGGGTGCGTACTTGGGATTAGATGCGCTTAATTCTTGCACCACAAAGCCAAATAACAAACCCACCAAAGCACTAGCTATCAGTCCAACACCCACGCCAGCATAAACCCAAGATTTGAGCCGAGGTTGCTGGGCTTTTTTGATATAAGCGAGGACAATTCCCACCACGAGGGCGGCTTCTACTCCCTCGCGCAGCGTAATTACAAATGTCGGTAATGCGGCGCTAAAATCCATAATTTGTCATTGGGTAATGGGTAATCGGTAATGGGTAATGGGAAAAAAGATTGCTACTATAAATATA
Organism: Cyanobacteria bacterium UBA11372; assembly: GCA_003486675.1. Lineage (GTDB taxonomy): Bacteria > Cyanobacteriota > Cyanobacteriia > Cyanobacteriales > Aerosakkonemataceae > Microseira. The sequence goes on along the minus strand of DNGG01000087.1, from coordinate 8,779 downwards.
ACCCAATTACCAATTACCAATTACCAATTAGCTTTTAACTAAAATCGCGCAACATTTTTTTGATTTCTATGGTGTGCGCTTCTTCTGTACCGATCATAGTACGAACGAATTCTTCCAGGTAAATGCTGGCGTCTTCGACAACATCCAGCAACTGTTTATACAGGGTCAGAGCTTTTTTCTCGTGGTTTAAAGTTTCCTCCAGAATATCTTTGACGTTGTGCTTGTAAGTTTCCTCAATGTTGGCAATTTTCTGGCTGGGATGACCTTCTAAACCTGTGATAATTTCTCCCACTTGTTGAGCGTGGGTTAAAGATTCGGTCGCTTGCAGTTTGAAAAAGTTGACAATAGGAATCCGATTCGGGCCAGTCACCATTAGTGAATAGTGGGTATACCGCACGACACCCGCTAGTTCAAATTCCATGATGGTGTTCAGCAGGTGGATGGCTTTTTCCTGGTCAAGTTCTCTCATCAGTTGTTAGGGGTAAATTAGGCCAAGTGTAATTTACAATTTTAGATTTAATTTGAGTCTCCATATCTTTCTTTCACTTTCTTTCAAGATTGGCAACTGAGATTTAACCGCGTGCTTTTGGATTTAGCGAGAATTATTCTCAGGATTTAGGCAAAGAAACCGGGTTTCTAGGGAAAATTGCCGCTTTTGAACCAGAGATAGAGCCAGAAACCGGGTTTCTCGGAAAAATTGTCGCTTTGCGATCAGAGATAGACGCAGAAACCCGGTTTCTCGGTTCTCTGCGATCGCATCACACAGCCCCAGGTGTCTCAAGTCTAGAAACTAAAGGTGGTGCGAACTGTTCCTACGTAGATGGTGTTGTTGCTGTCATTATGTTCTGGATTGGTAATTACTAGCAAACCCGGAGTGATAGAAATATTGTTGGTAGCTTGGATGCGGTAGAACGCCTCTAGGTGTAATGAGGTATCTTCGTCTTCGCGGCTGTTGATGTCGTTATCGGTGACTTTAGGCGGCATCCCCAGGACAAACCCAGCTAGGTTACCTTTTTTACCGAGATCTGGGAAGCCGAAGGTGACGGCCCAGTTGAAGATTGTGGCATCATTGCCTTTGTTTGCTCCTGCTTTGGCTTCCGCTTCGGTTAAACCCACCCAACCGGAAAGAGTAAAACTCTGACTCAACCGAAAGGTGCTTTCCAAACCATAAGAATGGGAAAAGGTGGCAACTTGATCGAAAGGTCTTCTGGCGAAGGCACTGCCGGTACTTCCGGAAGTATCGACATTGCTACCGGGGAAGTAAGAATTAACGTAGGTGAGTGCCAGACCTATGTTTTTAGTTGGCGTCAAGGTCAGCTGAGCTAAAGCACCATAGTTACCATCAAAAAGTCCAGCTTTGTCCTCCGGATTGTTGGCATTTCTGGCTCGGTAAGCGACTGTTAGATTGACGGCGTTGCTAAATTGATGGCTGAGGGCAATCCCCGCTCCTTCGGCAAGGCGATAAATGGGGCTAAACCGCCCAAAACGGGAAATGGAACCGCTACCATCGCTTCTGAGCAAGGGATTGAGGGGGTCGGCAATATTCTCTGAGCCAAAAGAGTTGGCAATCACCCAGACTGTGGTCTGCTTACCCAAGGGGAAGCGATAGTACATGTCATCAATGCGAATGTCGTTTTCTTCATTCCCGTCAAAGGAGAGGCGGGTCATGTTTGTGCCGGTGACATTCCCGCTGAGGGGCGTGGTGTTTCTGCCTTGCAAGCGCACTCTTAGTTGGTCTTTGCCGCTGAAGCTGGTATCAAAATTCAGACGGGTGCGATCGCTCAAAGTGATGTTGTCTTCTATATCATCTTGGCTATTAGCCTTTTCATCGCCGAAGGCACCAGCGAGGGCAAAGATAATTTCTGCTCTAAGTTTGGTGGTGGTGGAAAACTGATTCGCTTCCAATCTGGCAGTACGTGCTTCCAGCGCATCTACCCGCCCACGCAATGTGGCGAGTTCGGCGGCAAATTCCTCTTGCAAGCGCCGGATGGTGGCGATATCGTCTCGACTCGGCAAGTCGGTAACAGCTGCGGCAATCAGTTCTTGAATTCGGTCTAAGCAGGCATTTAACCCGGCGGCAAATTCATAGCGCGTCAAGGCGCGGTTGCCCCGATACGTCCGATCGGGATATCCTTCTATGCAACCATAGCGTTCGACGAGAGATTGCAATGCCTGAAAAGCCCAGTGGGTTGGATCTACGTCGGTAAGTTGAGATACCGAGGTGACTTGATTGAGGCTGTCCCTCGAGCCTGGGGTTTCTGTTGCGATCGCTCCACTACAGAACGTCAGTGCAGCACATAATGCTGCTGGTGTCAACAGCAGAGACTTCCACACTGGGGAGCATGTCAACTTTGTAGCCGACACCCTAAAGGGTGTCGCTACACAAACAAAGCCTGCCGACCCAGGCTTTAAAAGCTTTAGTCCGCGAAGGCGGGCTTGGTTTGTATAGCCACTAAAGGGTGTCGATACACAAACAAAGCCTGCCTTCACAGGCTTTAAAAGCTTTAGCCCGC
>DNGG01000087.1:0-6054 GCA_003486675.1 Cyanobacteria bacterium UBA11372 | reverse complement strand
CAGGCTTTAAAAGCTTTAGCCCGCGAAGGCGGGCTTGGTTTGTATAGCCACACCCTTCAGGGTGTTGGTATAAATTTGCATTCCTGACATGCTCCCTCCACACTATTTCAGGCATTCTTAACTCACTCCTCTATTTAAAATTTGCCAAAATTTCCCATCAGCCATTTCCAATGACTTTTTGAGAATTTTGCTCAATTGTTTTAATCAATTGCGTGACTTGATCTGGAGTTTTTACGGGTGCGGGAGGTGCGGTGACGCTGGGCCAATTTTTTACCAGTTCGCTCATGCTGGTACTAATGGCTTTATGAGCTTCGGGCTGCTCTTTTGCCATTTGAGCGGCGATGGTTTGGTAGAGGGTATTGGCGTAGATAACGAACCCGCGCGAGTCTTGATATTCAATCAGCGCTGAGATTTTATTATCTGCGATCGCTGCCCCATATTCCGCATTCGCCGCATCCAGCAACCCGTTAATCACTTGCAGCACAAATTTAGGCGACTGGCGCTGTGCTTCCGGTATCCCTTGAATTGCCGCATCCACCGCTTGCATCGAATTGCCAAATTCTGTGGCAACTTTGGCGTCTTTGGGTTGAGATTTCACCAAATCTTGCAAGCCAATTAAAGTGGTCTTGAATTCTTTAACTTTACGCTCGTTTAACTGCTCTTCCACATCGGTATAAATCTCTTCTACCGGGTGTCCGATGTGGGGTTCTGCCTGTTTTGCCTGCTGTAGATCCAGCAGTTCTTTTGCCACTAAAAGATGTCCTTTCATCAAGCCTAATTTGGTCATGTAGTCAACATCTTTGGCTTCCCCGGTTAGCACTACATCTTCAATCGTCACCATGTCTTTAATCTGGTCAAACTGCGCTTGAGTCAGTACTTTTTTGGTGACTAATTCTTCCGGAGAAGCGTAGGGACGACTGGCTTGAATTTGATTCGATAGCGCCGGAATGCCTAGTTTCGCTTCTAATTTATCTAACTCGGACAGAATCGCCGAGTTGATGTTAATTTTCTTGCCACCTCCATGATTGTGACTAGCTGTTTCGGTAGTATTCGCTACTGGTGATGTGGCGGCAGGCGTTTGTGTATTGCTGGTGGTTGTGGAACCGCTACAGCCAGTTAAGGCGATCAAGCTGGCGATCGCAGCGGTGTAATAGTAAGAACGAAAAGCGCTCATGGTTAAGGATTTTCCTGTTGGATAAATCAGAAGCTCATTATCACATTTGATGAATTTATTATTCAATAAGCAAATGAGAAATTTTGATTAAGCTCCTGGCTTGCGGGCGTGTTAGCTGTAATAGTTGCAAATTACTTGCAAACTTAGAAACCCGGTTTCTAGGCGTCGAGGACTTCAAACAAACCCATACAGCCGTTTTGGGCAATAATGTCCTGATGCGGATGGAACATATACTTACCGGGGTAGCGATAGGAAAATTCCAGGATGTGTCTTTCCGCAGTCCCCATCGTAATCACGTCGTTTGTCTCGCTGGGAGTCAGAGTCATCCCCGTGCGATACACATCGAAGAAATTGGCGTGGAGGTGAAACGTCGCCGCCGGATCGTATTCAATCATGTTGAGGACGTACAGCCGAATCAGTTGGTCTTTGTAAATCGGGATGGGATGGTGATGGTAGTAATTTGGTAACCCGTTAAAGGCATAAAGTTCGTTGCGGTTGTCGTCGTTGATGTCGTACCCAGCCATAATTAAGACCATCTCATCCGCTGGCTTTCGTCCGCCGGGTGGGTCGATAATGAACATGCCGTATAAACCTTTGGCGATATGACGGGTCACCGGCTCAACGTGACAGTGGTATAAATGAACACCATAAGGCTCGGCGTCAAATTCATAAATCGTGGCTTTGCCATTGGCGATGGGTTTAACGCCATCGGCTTCCGGAGGATGGGTGCCGTGAAAGTGCAGCGAGTGGGAATGTCCGCCTTGGTTGAAGAATAAAACGCGGATGCGATCGCCCTCTTTCGCCCGCAAGGTTGGCCCCGGTACGCGCCCGTTGCAATTCCAAGTATTAAATGTTACAGCACTGTTTAATTGCAGCGTGGAAGTTTTAGCTGTGATGCGGAATTCGCGGATCGTGCGTCCGTTTTCTCGCTTAACAGTGCCGTAATCAAAATCACGCAGGACTTGCAAAGGGTTAATCCCGTTACCTCCATCTGGCGTATCGCCCGGTAAGGGTGGTATTTTTACCCTGGGCAAGAGTTTTGCACTCAGGGTTTGCAGTCCCAAGGCTGCACCCGCGACGCCAACGCCGCCTGCCAATCCGAGTTGCAGGAGTTGGCGTCGAGTCCAAGGTTTTCTTTTCTCTGGTATGGGAAGATTCTGCATTGAGTTGCCAATTATTCCTAATTAATTGTTGCCAATTTATTCAACAAGATGTTGACAAATTTATGCAATTTTAATGCCAGAGAACTGCTGCTTGCAGTGCGGTTTACCAGTAGGGGCGGGTTTGACCAATCAATCTAGGGAACCACGAGATATGCAAGTTAAACCCGCCCTCATAGGGGCGGGTTTGACCAATCAATCTACGGAACCACGAGATATGCAAGTTAAACCCGCCCCTACTTGCATATCTCGTGAAACCCGCGCCTAGTTGGCGAATCCATGCCAAGGACTAACTTCGAGTATGCCCAGGGAGGTAAATACTACCCTAAAGTCAACTACAGGGGTATTCGTGGACGCAGAAGATGAGGGCAAGTTTGCCAGAGGGGTGTGTTGAATCGAGTTCGATGCCGCTTGATTGATGGGTTTGAAGGATGCGATCGCTCCCTCAGCCGTCGCGCTGACGCGGTAAACCAGAGACTGCTCAAATCTGCGACCAAGTTGCCAATTTTTAGCAATTTGGTCGTACACCTTATGGTTTAAATCCCTCAGCTGAACCTGGTCAATTGGATTAACTGCAACTTGACTGCCATTACCGGCAATCTGTGCAGAAGGATGATTGCCAATAGTGGGATTTACGATCGCAGTGGACTGGTTAGCATCTGTTATTTTTTCTGGTTGTGCAAAAGCATTTTGATTACTATTGCTTACCATTGTTTCAGCAGGTTGACCCGCTACCGATACACTACTACTAGCTGTAATTTCTACCGCCGGATTAGCTGGTGTAAGTGCTACCGATGCCTGATTAATGCTGGCGATTGTTTCGGCAGGATTAGCAGGTTGACCCGCTACCGCTGTGCTATTAATGCTGGCAGAATTATTAACAGAGGTTTGAACCGCTACTACTGGTTCGGATGGCAGGTTTAGCTTACCCCCATCGGTGAAAGATTTGACGTGAAACCCAGCAAATTTCTGATCCTGACTGACTCGCCAGAAAGAAATAGGAAAACTCCCCGCAATTAGGAAAAATACTCCCACAAAACCCCAAACATACTTGTGCATTTCCCTGGCGGGCATTGGCTTGAGTGGTTCTTGCATAACTAAACCTCACACTTTTTACATCAACGGTAAATAGGGGAACAAAGGATGCCAACTCATAGCAGTGGCTGCAACAAACAAGACAAACATCCAGAAGAATATCGTTTTTGATTTAACGTTCTTCTTCCTCAATATCGCGTAAAGAATAGGCCAACTCACCAGCCAACCTAGTAACAACATGGTTTCTTTGCCGGTGTAACTGCCAATATTTCCCCACAATTCGCTGGAATTGTAACTTCCCGGTATCCATGCGCCGAGAGAGTGAACAAATTTTTCGGTTGCTTTCGATTTATCTGCATCCGATAAATGATGCGTCACCATCATCGTTACGCAGCCAATTCCCGCACTAATTAACGCCGCCGCTGCTGGCCCGGAAACAGTGGGTGGATTTATTGAACCTTCAGCTAAACCGTTAGGAAAGTGTTTTAACCATCCCCAAATTTTGCCGTATATCGGTTCGTCTGCCGCTGCTTTTCTGGTTACGCGAGTTAGTTGCCGAGTCATTTTATGCGCCTCAAACAGATTTCAGATTTCAGATTTTAGATTGCAGATTTAAAGAGAAAAATCTGCTATGTCAAATTCATAAGGCGTGGACTTTAGCCACACCAAGTCCTGTGACTAATCCACCCATAGCAAAAAACATCATCGCCATTAAAGCCACGCAGGTTGCTGTGAGAACGGGGCGGTTTTCTTTTTCTAGAATCGAGTCGCCGTAATGCCACAAAATCCAAGTGCAAGCAACTCCCAAGGGCAAGGTAAATAGTACGGTAAATTCGTGGTATTCCATCAAAACGTACTGTACTAAAGGCGAGTTTTCTTTCAGCCAAGCCCTAGCGCCGCCGAAGTTCATCCCCGCGCGGTAACGCATGTACGCTAAGTTGCCGGTAGCGATTCCCAAAAATGCGATAAAAGTTGACCAGAAAGTCAGAGTACGCATTTGGGGCAGAATTTTGTTTACGCCGCGCAGCAAGGGAAAAGCTAAATGTCCTGCATAGACGGCTACAACTGTCGCTAATAATGATGCAAAGCCGTGAATTGTTCCCATCCATCTCTGCCAAGGACTGGGATGCAATAAGTTAACGAATGGCAAGAAAAGAAACATTCCTGCCGATAAAAAGCTGAGGGCGTAAACGCTCACTTTCGCAATATCTAACTGTTTGGGAAATCCCACTGAGACTGCATCTTGATGGGATTCCATTTCCATAGAAAAATTTTCGTTCATCTGGCTACTCAGAAACGATTGACAAGGGAGTTTTACAGCGGATTGCAAGCGAGTCAGGGAAAGCATTTTGGCTTCGTTTGTATAGCGGCAGGATTAATGCTGCCGCTATACAAACTTTCGGTGTACCTTATGCGCCTGCCATCCGTTATATTGACAAATTTGATGCTTCTGCCACTGAAGCGATCGCATCTTGAATCTGAATCTATCACCCTCACCCTGCGACGATCGGTTATGGTTGATACACTGAAGCGTCGGCATTTATGCGATAGGGATAAACCTGTTTTTACAGATTTCAAGCTACTTTTAAATATTACGGCTTTATTGGTAATTATTTGCATTTTGTTTAGGTTTAATTAAACAATTATTTTGAAATTAGCCAGTAAATGGTGATAACTTTTACTGATGTAGTAAAACTGCAAAAATTATATATTTTCATGAACTAGATTTCTTCTTTTTACTCACACACCTGACAATTCTTTTAACTTCCTGGTAACTCAACCCTTGTTTTTGGCTCACTATCTCGATGTTGGAGGTGTTCGCTTGCTCGTAAATGCTTTCTTCATATCGATGCGTATATCTTCGACGCCAATCGATGAAATCTAGTTGCTCTGTGGAATAGCGCTGGCAAGCTTGACAGTAAAACTGACGACGCGGCAGATGCAAATACACCGTTTTGCCAAAGGCTGGTAAGTCTCTGACCATAATTGGTCGCACTTGATGCAATTCTTCGGTATAGTTACGGCAATGAGGACATTCAATTCCCTCGGCTAAAAAGCTTAACCTGAAACAGATCAAATCATTAGAATCAGTAAAGGATTCGACAATCGCGCCTGGTAAATTCAGCAGATGTGTGAGATGTAGATGCATCAATAAAAATGTTACTCCTGATACAGCGATCACCATGAACTGAAAATTTAACTCTACTTAAGTAACAGCGTTGCTGGCAAATTGCCAACAGCCAAATAGATATTTGATTGACGTGGATTTAAAGCTAAAACATTCCCACCTCAATAGCAAAAACTAAAGAGTTAAAAGCTTTGTTTAAAAAACTTCAAACTTATTTCAACAGCTTAACTTTTGAGAAAGTGCTTCTCTTTCTCTGACTCTATAAGCATTCGTACTTACCGACGCCAAAGTTGGTGTCGGCTGCAATTTGGTATTTTCCATAGTTAGGCGAGATCTGGCAGAGCATGACCCTGCTATTGAAAATTATTTGCAAAAGTTTTGGACTGAAATTAAATATACGAGGGTGGGAGTTTATTGTCAATAATTCTCATTTGTATTGATGGGCGGGTGATGGAAAGGGGGGAAAGGGGGAAAGGGAAGGCTAAAGATCGGTTTTCCCTGTCGATTCCCACAGAGGCGCTTTTACAGCAGATTGCAAGTGAGTGAGGTACAGCCTT
>DNGG01000284.1:14643-15660 GCA_003486675.1 Cyanobacteria bacterium UBA11372 | reverse complement strand
TCAGAAGAAGAACAAGATGCGATACGTGCTGTTCGCACACGCTTCGCGAACGCAACTCGTCTCCTTGCAGAACTAGAAGATGAGCGAGGGTGGAAAGTTAGGTTTGCAGCTACAACAGACGATGGGTGGAATCGTTTAGCCCAGATGGTGCGCCAGGAAATTGCTGCTGGCGATATTACCCCTATAGCTGACGTTTCAGAGCATATTGAAATTACGCCGGGAGTTTGTGGCGGTAAACCGCGTATTGCTGGACATCGAATTAAAGTAGCGGCGATCGCCGAGATGTATTTAGAGATGGGAGAATCTCTAGAAGAAATTGCTAGCAAATACAATTTATCCCTAGCATCGGTTCATGCAGCGATGGCATACTATTACGACCATAAACAAGAAATTGACCGCCAGACTGCTGAAGGCGAGGCATTTGTTGAAGAGTTGAAGCGTAATAGTCCATCATCTCGATAGCGATCGCACAAAAGCGGGTGGGGCGTGCGATCGCTTTTTGCTCTAATTCAGTAAAAAAACATCCATGTGCGAAAGTACTGTAGATTGTTCACATCCAAGATATTTGCTCTGAACCTGATACATAAAATTGACCAGTTACACTCCAGTCATTACCATTTTGATTTACTAGACCAAAATAGTAATTTTTACTGATTCTTTAATTTTGGTGTGATTTCAGTATTTAATACAGTGAATTAAATTACGTATTTTTGAGGATAAATTAGCAGCGATTATAGTTTTGAAGGGGAGACTTCGCATCCAAACCCCCGCATTCCCCACAAGCAACTTTTCACTCAAATAACCCCAAAGTTACTTTTATTCTCGTAGTAACCGCAATTTTTATCTCAACTATATGAAAAACTGTCCGGTATACGGGAAAGTACGGAGAAACATCAGCCGAGAGATTACGCAAAAACTCAAAACCCTAGTGGCGGCATGGGGTGAGTAAGCGGTAACAGAGGCGGTGCGATCGCGTCATATCATGTCCGTCATAGTGCTGCACTAAGGGGCGGGTTT
>DNGG01000284.1:3808-14367 GCA_003486675.1 Cyanobacteria bacterium UBA11372 | reverse complement strand
ACAGCATAAACAACTATACACAAGCAAAGCTAACGGACATGATATCAAACCAACTTCTGCCATACCTTAAGGCGAATCTGACTCACCTGTGCGATCGCCTAAGTACAGCCTGATAAAATCCTCGGCTGCATCCGGATTAATCTTTTTGAGTCCATCCCGAATCTCAAGCACCGCATCCGCTGCTGGATCTGTTTCCTCATTTACCCAACGGTTAACATTTGAGCGCCGAGTTCCCATCGTCACTGCTAGCCGGTTTTGGCTAATACTATAGGTTTCTAACACCTGCCTGAGAGCTTGCCCTGCCTTTCCCATGCCTGTTGATTTTGTCAGAGCTTCCTGACGAAGTAAATGTCGCGAAATATCGTGCTGACTAATCAGCAACAGAACTGACGCAAAGAAACCGGGTTTCTAGGTGTATCGAAAAAAGCGATCGCACAGTCCCCATGTCAGAAAACTGCTTGCTGCGCGATCGCATCCTCTGGTCTAAATTGTGGTGAAATCAGCGGTAGATATCTGACTTTGGTTAACTCCCCTCAAAATAACCAAGAACTCCTGATTGCTCTTATCTTGGAAAATTGTATCCGCAGCATTCGCCCCACTACCTTGAGAGATCAGCAAGTCTGTAAAAGTTAGACCTCCAGTCAGGGCAATTAAATCTTGCCCATCCTTAAAGTCAACAATGACATCAGCATTAGCTAAGGAAACACCACCTGTAGTTTTAGTAGGTGCATTGGTGACTCTGCCAATGACAAATCGGTCGTTGCCGTCGCCACCCGTCAAGCTATCAGCACCGAGGTCACCATAGATCGAATCATTTCCCAAGTCACCAAAAACTTGGTCATCATCTCTGCCACCCCGGACAATATCATCATCTTTGCCGCCCCGGACAATATCGTTGCCGGAACCACCTAGCACGGTATCGTTGCCTTGATTGCCACTTACCGTGTCGTTGCCTTTGTCGCCGTAAACTTGGTCGTTGCCCAAGTTACCAAACATTAAGTCATTGCCTTTGCCGCCGCGCAGGATATCGTTGCCTTCGGCACCGCGAATCGTATCATTGCCCTGGTTACCACTGATGGTGTCGTCACCGGCGCCGCCATCGATCTCATCGTCACCGCTTTCACCATAGATCAGGTCATTGCCTGCACCTGCGGTTATTTCATCTTCTCCTAACGAACCAATCGAGAAGTCATCGCCGCTATCGTCTGCTTCATCGTCGATAATTTCCGCAAAACCTTGACCGTCAGCAATTTCACCGCCGGTTGCATCCGAGAGGTTGAGCAAGAAATATTGAGCAGCTTCGGGAGTGTCGTCGTCAGAGAGTTCAATTTCGACGGTTTGGGTTGTCTGTCCGGGTGCAAAAGTGAGAGTCCCCTGAACAGGAGTGTAATCGCTGCCAGCTGTAGCATTGCCGTCAGCGGTAGAGTATTGCACAGTCACAATTTCATCGCTGGGTTCCGATAAGCTGACGACAAAGGTGAGATCTGGTTCGGGGATGTCATCGTCTAATTCCTCGTCCGTCTCGGCGATATCTTCTTGGCGGTCTTCTTCTTCTTCTAACTCATCAATATCTTCTGGGGCAGAGGCGTTGCCAACGTATATTTCTACCGTGCCATCTTGTGCCGGTGGGGAAAATCCTGGAGTTGTACCCCCAGCGCCAAATTCGGCCTTGACATTGGCAACTGTCCATGCACCTCGCCCCAGAGTTCCTGCCACGAGAATATCGACTTTGGCATCATATTTCACATCTCTGACGATCGCATTCGGCAGTCCCTCGCCAAATTTTGTCCATTGCGCCTGGGAGCCTTGGTCAAAAGATGTGCTGGCGAAGACACCGCCCAAACCGCCGATAATCAGCGCATCCTTTCCCCCCGTCCCGGCGGGGATAAACTCGATTGTATCTAGCCGCTTTTCCACCGCACCCGCAGCGAACAAGTTGCCGGTAATATTTTCCCAAGTTTGTCCGGCATTGGGAGTGCGATACACGTTGTTGCCATCTAGTACGTAAGCTTGATTCCAATCATTGGGGTTTAGCACGATGTCAACAATATTGCCGCCTGGAAAACCCTCTGGGGTAGGTGCTAAATCTTCATCCGCTTTGGTGCGAAGCAATACGCGGTTCCTGCTGCCGACGTAAAAGACATCGGGATTATTCTGCCCACCAGCTTTGCCACCGTATGCGATCGCATTGACCCCAGTCACAGTACCGACGATGGTTAAACTACTCCCTTGATCGGTCGATTCATAAACCCGACCATTAGAAGCAACAATCAACCGAGTCGGGTCAACTTGATTCAACTCAATCGGAGTGATAAACGGGAGAGAGGAGCCATTTTTCTCAGCTTGAAAGATGGTTTGCTTAGTATCGCCGACTACAGGTCTGAGAAACTCCGTATCGATGCGACCCGTTGCTCTATCAATCGTTTGCCGTCGAAAACTTCCCAATCTTTGAGCGCTGGCATAGTGAATCGAGTAGTCATTGTTACTGTCATCGACCAGAACTCTGCCCCCATCGCCGCCAACTACTTCATCCCAATTGTTTTGAACTTGCCCATTGGTTGAATAGAATCCTCTCGAAGCACCGTTATCTTGCGCCCCACCAATAATCCTGAACGTCGTCGAGTCAAAATCGATCGAATAGAACTCAGTAATCCGCAGTTTGTTGTTGAGGTTGCTCCATACTCCTGTAGAAGAGGTTGGATTTGAGCGCCTGTAAATGCCGCCATCATCGATTTGGATCAGGTTCCCTCTGGCATCGAACACCATACCACGGGAGTCGGCGTGAGGCGCTGTTCCAGGTAATGGACCAGACCCATCCGGGTCGGCATCATTATGGGTGATGGAAGTATACTGGGCGCCATTGGCACCCACTTGACCCCGGAAAAGCCGACCCCCGTAAGAGTTCGCCCCACCAGAGTTGGGAAATTGAGGCGGACTGGTACCTTCCTCTTGTCCAGAAGGCTGACGATCTCCACCTAGATAGAAAATATCGGGATTGTTCGGATCTGCGACAAACGAGAAGTGAATGCCACCTTGACGTCCCGGATGGATGCCGATATCCCCAGGTTGGGTGGTGGGAATCCCCAAAGACCTCCAGTTGCTACCCCTATCCCTTGACTGAAAAACACCGCTGAGCCTGCCGTCAGTGACAACGCCCACATACACGACGCCGCTGTTGCCAATGGCAATCTTGACGTTATCCCTCGCTTGGTTTCCTATTGTGGCATCAGGAGGGGTGACAGCGACCCAGTTGGCACCGCTATTGTCGCTGCGGTAGATACCATTCCCGCTGACAGCAGCATAAAACACCTGTGGGTTGCTAGGATCGCCAACTAAGGAGGTAATCCCCGCGCGGGGAAGACCCGTTCCCTCTGTCCCCGAAATTGTTTGGAAACTGGCTCCTGTGTCGGTACTGCGAAACAGTCCAATTCCGTTGATGGCAGTCGCCAAGATGATGTTGCCTCTAGCAGCGACTGCCGAGAAGTTTAGATTATTGATTCCATTAATGCTAATGCCAAATTCTCGCCAGGTATTCCCACCATCGGTGCTGCGGAGTAAGCCGGTGGTGGCAGTGCTAAGTCTGCCGCCCCTCCCGGCGGATGCACTAAAGTTGCCGATACCTGCTACCAAAGTCTGCCGGTTCGGATCCGTAGGGTCTAAATCTATGGCGCCAATCGAAAGCGAGGAGAGATTGTCGGTTAAGGGCGTCCAGGTTGGTTGTTGTGCAGTGGCGTTGGTTGTTCTCCAAATACCGCCATTAACCGTGCCAATGTAGATAATATCCGCATTGGTAGGATGTGCAACGACGGTTCTGATACTGCCAACTTGAGGCCCTGTAAGGCTGCCACCTCGTTCGGGTAGTGTCTGTCCTGGTTTAGTGGGTATTTCAACGTTGAAGCCAGCTTGAATGACGTCAGGCCCTTGTGAAATCCATCTTGCAGCCATCTAATTTTTCCTTATTTCAGTTGTCTGTAGTTATAGTTGCCAAAGAAAAATAATAAAACTATCCTGTTTACAAAATAATTAAAAATTAATTAAAAAATTTCGCATTTTTTGGTAAAAATACACTATGTTTATCAATTTTGTAAAATTTTATATGTTAATATAAAAATATATTAACTTTTTAAAATTTTTAAATAAAAGGTTGTTTTCTTGGTCTTTTTTATATTGATTTTTTCTTGTCGTTCTTGTTGATAAAAACTAGGAGTTCCACATCTGGGAATTTTATTATATGATGTCCGGTGCAACCGGACATCATATGATTCCATCACTTATCCGCGTGTACGTAGTCTACAAAGTAAAATTTTGGTTCTAGCCAAAATTTTAGCCACGCATACCCTCCTAATCCAATTAACGCCAGAATAATTAAGGGCAAACCCAGACGAATTCGCAGCGAATCTGGCAACAGAGCAACGGTAGCGACGGTTACGGCAAAATATCCCAGCAGTACGGTTTGCAACCACTGGATAGTCTTCAAAGTACGGCGACAACTGCTGCAAATCAACGTGTGTTGTCGGTAGCGATCGAGGATATCTTCTCGTTTCGCTGGTTGTTCGTTTTGCTGCTGTATTTCTGACTGAACCCAGGGTAATTTTCCTTGGCAATACTTATCGAACCAATTGCGAAATTCGATTACCAACCGATCGGCACTTGTTGGCAATTTATAGGCTGTTTTCCAACTTTCAATTAATTTGCGCTGTTGCAAGTAACGCTCTTGGTAGTAAAGCAGAATCATATCTCCATCTAGAACTTGGTTGCGCGTTTTAATGTGGTCAATCCATCGCGGTGTTAAACGATGCAAAGTTTTGGCAAAGTTACGGGGAAACTGAGCTACAATTCTCGATTTACCGGGCGCAACGGGAATGCAGTAGGTGATTAAACCAGCTTGTCGTTCGTTGCCAAATTTGATCTCATATTCCAATCGGCAAGGCGGTTCAAATGTAATCTTGGCTGGAAAATTTCCTCCGAGATTGGCTTCGATTAATTCTGGGGTTGATTGGATAATGTCGATTAAAATGGGTTTGGCTCGGTTGCGATCGCCTTGCACCCCATGATGGGCAAACGGAACGTGACTCGGATCTGCCACATTTTCAATCAGCGTCTGCCAATCATAGGCCAAATCGCGCACCATAGACGACCAAACAAACCCTTTGCTCTCATCAACTTGAGGCGATAGGGGTAGTGGTTTAGATGCCGCCAAATCGGCAGAACGTTCATCGGGCCATACCCAGAGTAAACCGTTTGCTTGCTGACAAGGTAAGGACACCGCACAGAAATTCTGGCGATTTTTGGCAATCAAGTCTGGATTATCCGACTGGGGAATGTGCGTACATTCACCTTGAGCGTTAAATTGCCAACCGTGATAGCTGCACGCTAAATTACCAGTTTTTTCATCCACGCGCCCTTCGCTTAAAGGTGCCAGTCGGTGGGGACATTGATCCAGAAATACGCAATATTGTTCAGAAAAACTCGGCTTCCAGATTGCGAGACGACGACCTAAAACGGTAACCGTCGTCGGACGGGTTGGATCTAGATCTTCTAGTGGTGAAACGGGATACCACTGTTGAAAAAAGTTAAATTCCACTTCAGTCACCTTGTCCAAAATAGAAATTATTGTATTTCTTCACAGTCTAATCTAAACAGGACTTATATCATGTCCGGTTGCATCGGCATCGTGGGGGGGGCGGGTTTATGAAGACAATTCGCTTGGTATCAAAGGTTTTTGGTAAAACCCGCCCCTACAACACTATTAAATATGCTCCTCCGATACAAGCGGACATGATATTACGCAAATCACCTTTGTTTCTATAAAAAATCGTCGGGAAAGGCAACGAGCGATCGCAGCAAGAAACAAAGGTGATAGGATCGCCGCGCCTGGGTCCTGCTAAATATGGTGTCGCTGCGTCAGTCCTGGCTTGAACTCCCATAAACGAACGAGTTTTTCATCGCCGCTACTTGCCAACCATTTTCCATCTGGGCTAAATTTTAAGCCAGTCACATCCTGGTTATGACCTCTAAAACTGTGAATCTCCTCCATCGTGTTTAAATCCCAAAGTTTGATTATTCCATCTCGACTTCCGCTAGTTAAGATTGGCTCAAAGGGATGGAATGTCAAAGCATCAACGCAAGAATAGGATCGCAGCGTTTGGATCTCGTCACATGTTTGCAGATTCCATAACTTAATTGTGCCATCCCAGCCTATACTCGCCAGCATCTGACCATCTGGGCTAAATACAACGTTCCTGGTGCCAGTTGAGTGACCTGCGAATGTCTTGATTGCAGTTTTTGTTTCTACATCCCATAACGTAAATTCTTGTCCTCGCTCCGACTTAACCGCCAAAAGATTGCCAGTTGGACTGAGGGATATTGCATAGAGATCTTTAGAATTCAAATTGATAGTGCCCAACTCTTCGTTAGTCTGTAAATTCCAGAGTTGAATTGGCTGCTCGTCATCAGCTCTGACAAGCACCTTTCTATCCGCACTGAGGGCAAAACGACCGATAGAAGACCAACCATCTACGCTACTGTTCCAGTCAAATTCAATACCCTCTTTTTCACTGGGTGTAGCGTTGTTATGCTCAAATCTACTATAAAGATAGCTGCTCATTAAAACGGGAATTTCGCTGCTATCCGTCTGAATAAAAGCTATGCTCGGTGAGTAGTAATACATCGCCGCATAAATTAGGTTTTTGTGGTGGTATATTTCTTTCCCCGTCTCCACTTGCCACATTTTTTCATCATCTTCACTGGTGCTAGCGAGGAGCTTACTATCCGGGCTAAATGCAAGAGACTGCACCGCTGCTTTGTGTCCGGTAAAGACGCGAATTATTTGACCTGTTCGTCGGTCTAACAGTTCAATTCGACCTTCTAAATCTGCGCCGCCTTTAGCCGTAAACCGCCCGTCGGGGCTGTGTGCCTGCGTCAAAATACCGCTAGAATATCCCCTAAATGTGCGCGTCTCGTGACCCAAATCGAAGACCTCGAAGGGTTCGCCCGTGCCTACCATGCCTACAACTTCAGCATTGCCATTAAATGCCAGAGCAGTCATGTTGGCAGAGTGGTTTTTCAGATGATGAATTAGCTCACCTGTTGATGGATTCCATAATTTTAACTCGTTCAGGTAAAAACTCTGGTGAAGTGTTTTGCCGTCGGCACTAAAAACAACCGAAACAATCGGCTCTACTTGGGTATCTATTTTGATTATTTGCTCGCCAGTATGGATATTTACCAAGGTAACTTTTGTGTCCCAATCGGTGTAGGCTAGCATCTCACTATCGGGGCTAAATGCGAAAGATATATTCAGCTTTCCCTGTAGCTCTAGATGCAAATAGTGTTTGATAGCTAGCTCCGGTTCACCCAGAATTGCACCTGCCAGATTTGCCTGTTTAGCCGGATCGATTTCCGCTCCCCGCAAATCAGCCTGCGTTAAACAAGCTTCATCCAGTTTGGTATCAGCTAGGTCTGCTTTCTGCAAATTTGTGCTGGTAAGATTTGCTTGTTGCAAGTTGCAATGGCGCAAGTAAGCTTGTTTAAGGTTGGCTTGTTTTAGATTAGCTTTTCGCAGTTTAGCACGCGCTAAATTCGCCCGCTCCAAAGTGGATTGTTCCAGGTTAGCTAGGGTCAAGTTGGCATTGACTAGATCGGCTTGTCGGAGGTTAGCCTGAACCAATTGGACGCGAGCCATGTAGGCATCATTAAGTACTGCATTTGTCAGAATTGCTGCGCTCAGATTAGCCGCATCTAACTTAGCTTCTTTGAGGTTAGCTTTACTCAAATTAGCGGCACTTAAATTAGCACCCTGCAAATCTACTCTTTCCAGATTGGCATCACTAAGGTCTTGATTTATGAGATTCGTCCAACTCAAATTGGCTCGATACAGATCGACTTGTTTGAGGACTGCCTGCCGCAAGTCGCTGCCACTAAGATTAGCATCTCTCAAATTGGTTTGATTTAGAATTGCTCCCTGTAAGTCTGCTCGACTTAAGTTAGCTTGGCTGAGATTAGTTTCTGTTAGATTAGCTCCTCGCAAATTAGCCTGACAAAGGTTGATTCCCGATAAGTCTGCTTGACTGAGATTGGCATTTTCTAGATTCGCTTGGGAAAACTCGCGAATTCCCTGCTGGTAAGCTGCCAGCAATCCCTCAATTCCTCCAATATCCTGAAACTGATTGTCCGGTTTTTCTTGGAACATAATTTTGATTCTTTTGTCGTCAATGTTTAATGATTTTCACGCCAGTTTCTGCAATATAGCGGATTGCAGCCGTATGAGGTATAGCTTCGTTTGTATAGCGGCACCCTTAAGGGTGCCGCTACACAAACAAGCCAAAAGGCTGTACGTTACTCGCTGGCAATTCGCTGTAAATTCCTGGCTGCTGCTCGCACAAGCTGGTTGCTATCTTCCGCTAGCTGCTTGAGGATTTCTAAAGAAGTTTGTGGATTTTGAGCCACGGCAAATCTTTCCAGCCAGGAGATAGAACGGCTTTTTTCTTGTAGTAGATCCTGGGAAATCTGAGGTTGACACAGCGCAATGTAACTGACTAACCAAGATTGAGATTTGGCGTAATGATTTAGGATCGCAGTCAGGCTATCGGGGTTATCGGACGGAAAGTTTGAATTCCGCTTTAGGTACTCGGTTGCATATTCCCCGCAAAGAATACGCTCTACAGCTTCTTTCGATAAATTGGGATTTATCATCGCTTTTTCGCGCACTGGTTCATATTTATCAACCGCCAGTATTTCTAAGAGCTGACTCGATAGGTTCATTCTTTCTACAACGCTCGTCCGAACTAAGCTATTCTCATCCTTAGCTAAGGTTTCGAGGGTGGTAATGGGAGTATTAGGATTTTGTGCAACTGCCTGACGCACTTTTGGTTCTTTTGCTCCAGCTAGTTGTTCCAAGCAGCTGGCTGGAGTGTTGGGGTTTTGAGCTACAGCATGACGTATATCAGACTCAGTAGCGGGCGCTAATTGTTCCAGCAAACTGATAGGAACATCCCAGCATTGAGCCAGAAATCGACGCGCTCCCATGCCACCTTCGTTTGCCAATCGCTGCAAAATAATTTCTAAAGGACTGGTGCTTTCTTCTGCGAGTAGATCGTAGATACTTTCCGGATCGTATCCTTTGGCTGACATTCGATTAACAACGGCAGAGATCGCTCTTGTATCCCTGGCTAATTGCTTTAAGAGAACCTCGATAGATGTTTTGGGATTGCGGGCAACCTCCCGACGCACTTCAAAACTATCATCGCGAGCCAATTGCTCTAATATACTGACGGGTGCATGAGGATTTTCAGCAACGGCTTTACGAAGGTTCCTATCTTTGCTCGTGGAGAATTCTAACAGGAGGTCGATCGGTGCATTGGGATGCCTTGCAGCATTTTCAGGTGTCTGTTTCGCCAGTTTCTCTACTACCCAGCTAGGAGTTTTTGGCTCTCTGAGTGCTGCAACATCGTATTCCCCAAGTTTTTCTTTCATTAGCTTTGTAGCAGTTTCAGCTACCTCGCGATCGCGATCGCTTGCTAGTTCTTTGAGTAGGCTCAAGGGTACATTAGGATGTTGGGCAACTTCTAGACGAACCACTTTATCCTTATCCTGAGACAATTTCTCCAAAACATCGATGGGTGTACTTGAATTACCAGCAACCAAGAACCGAACATAGTTTTCTTGCTGCTCAATTACCAAGTCTCGTAAAATCTCTGGGGGAGTTTTGGGATTTTGAGCTACTCCATGCGGCTTGTAGCGATCGCGATGTTGGGCTAGGTACTTGAGAAGCTTGGGCGGCGTCGCAGGAGAATATGCAATGACTCTACAGACAAAATCGTTATAGCTTGATTTTTGCAGCCAATGTTCAACTATAAATTCTGGGATGGCACACAGTTGCACCAGTACTGCTAGACTGCGAGTATCCGCTTTATAACCATCAGGAATTATTGCTTGAATTACCTCTTTTGCTTTTTCTTCGTATACTTCTTCTGCTAATTCGCCAGCCAAATTGATATGCAACTGAGCTGCTTGTTTAACCTCAGCATTTCGGCTTTGAGTCAGTCGTTGCAAAACTTCTCTAGGCGTTTGGACATTCGTAGCTAAGGCTTGTTGAACCTGCAAATCTGCCTTATCTGCTGCCTTTTCCAAGATATAAAGCGGCACATTTTCTTGTCTGAGAATGCTTCGTAAAGTTGGCAAGGGAATCTCTTCAACCAGGTTCAAATTTTCCAGCAGTAGCAATGAAAACACCGGGTTATCTAGCAATTGTGCCGGAAATTCGGCTCCCAGCTTCAGAAGCACGTCAGGTGGCGTATTTGGGTTAGCTGCAACGGCTACCCGCAAAGCGGGATCGCTTGAAACAGCTAACTGGCGCAGCAATTCCGGATCGGTGCTGAAGTCTATTGCTAATAATCGTGCATGTTGTGTGTCTTTTGTCAAGGATGCGTTCAAATGCTGTTGTCGATTCTTATCATCCATATCGATGTGAAAATAGATTTTCCGAAGCCAGAAACCGGGTTGATTTTTCAGGTGAAACCCGGTTTCTTTAAGTGCATACAGCGGATTGCAAGCTCGTC
>DNGG01000284.1:2971-3610 GCA_003486675.1 Cyanobacteria bacterium UBA11372 | reverse complement strand
GATTGCAAGCTCGTCTAGGGAAAGCCTTAAGGCTTTGAATGCATATTGCATTCTTTCGGTGTAGCATCACCGTCTGCAATCTGCTATAAATCTATCTACAAAGATGCGCGCACTAAATCAAGTTGTCGCAACTGAGATAAAACTTCGCTTTCCGCAGTTTTCAAGCGGAGAGTTTCGGCTTCTCGGTCAATTTCCTGCAACTGTTTTTGCAGCAGTAAGTTGTTTAACTCGGCTTGGCGGGAATTGATATCGGCGTTGATGCGATCGCTCACCTGATTTTCGTACACATCGAAGCAATTTTGCACGGCTGCAAAAATAGTTTCTTTGACAACGCGATCTAAATCTTCGATCCAGCCAGCCGCTTTAATATTATCGCTCATGGGTTTTTCCTGGAACTAAGTAGAGACGTTACATGTAACGTCTCTACGAGGACTGACAAATAACTTCAGACTTTAGTTTGCCCAAATTTCGCGGATAAAATACCAGAGTCTGGAGTCAATAGTCTGACTCCAGTATGGCTGAGATCGGCTCAAATATTAGCGAATTGGCGATCTGGTAGCGAGAGATATGGCAAGATGGGGAAAGTGTCTAGCGATCGCGCTTCCCCATGTCTGCATCCAATCCATCCCTAGATTTCAC
>DNGG01000284.1:0-2834 GCA_003486675.1 Cyanobacteria bacterium UBA11372 | reverse complement strand
TGGCGATCTGGTAGCGAGAGATATGGCAAGATGGGGAAAGTGTCTAGCGATCGCGCTTCCCCATGTCTGCATCCAATCCATCCCTAGATTTCACGCTGCAACGCCTGCGCCTGGTACGTCAGGGTATACTGCGCCTTCACAAAGCCTTACTAGAGTCAGAACGGGTTGTGTACGAACAATTTTACGGACGCATTCAATCCAGCACCGAGTTTTTTCAGCTAGTTGTAAATCACGATTGGTTTAGTTGGTTGCGTCCTATTTCCCAATTTATCGTTCAGATCGATACTTTCCTCACTCGCAAAGAACCCGCAACGTTAACCGAAGCCAATCAGCTTTTAGAAGAAGCAAGAATGCTGCTCGATCCATCAGAAGAAGGTCCCAGCTTAAAAACGCGATACTATCGCGCTATCCAACGCGATCCTGCGATCGCCCTGATGCACGCAGAGGTGTCAAAACTGCTGGTAAATGACGTTTAGAATCAACCTTGACTTCCACAAATCTGGTTGCTTCCGTTGTTGGCATATTGGTTTTTCTGACCTCAACAGATCCCCTGCTTACATAAGTTGCGTGTAAGATTTGTGAAAATTTGGCTTGATCTTTGTCACAACGTGCTAATAAAGTTGAGATATGCAGGGGTGCGATCGAGAGAGCAAAGATGATGAGGGAGATGAGGACGATGGGTTCATCACCTTCCTTGGCATCCTAGCAACTAAAATTGACCGCACCCCTATTTTCGTTTTGTTGGAGTATGACCGATGTACCAGCGGGAAGATTTACATTTAGATTCTGAAGCATGTGAAGTAAGTTATAAAGGAACCCTTCTGCGGTTGTATCCCAAAGAATACGAACTGCTGAAGCTATTCCTCGATCATCCCAATCATGTTTTAAGTTCGGCGGCTATTATCGAAAAGATTTGGGTTGACGATTCAATTCCAACTGAAAATGCAGTCAGAACTCATATTAAAGGGTTGCGACGTAAACTCAAAGAAGCTGGCGCCGAAGATTTAATTCAGACAGTTCACGGTTTGGGATATCGCCTTAAGCCTTTGTCTGGAAACACAACAAAATCGGATAATTCGTTGAGTTCACCGCTGATGAAGCTCCTGGCATTGCGTAACATGGAGTATGTCATAATGGATAGAGACTTGATCGTTAAAAAGATTTCTCCGGAAGTAAAAAAATATTCTGATTATCCTGCCGAACTCGATATAGGCAGAGAAGTTACTTTAGCCTTTCCAGAGTTAACTGGAATTGAATCTATTCTTTTAGAGATTCTAGAAAATCAACGACAGAGTTTTGAGATCAAAGAGATTGCTAGAGCTAGCAATAGTTTACGGCCTGATTATATAAATATTTATGTAATGGCAGATCCAACCCAAGAGCGTTCAAACCAACAATTACTTGTTTTGTTTGAGGACTCTTCAGAAAAAATGATTTGGAAACAGCAGGTGGTTCAACAACAAAACGAATCATATTTACTAATGATTGGGTCTGGCGAGATCGAGTCAGGGAACTAAAATCTATATATTGAAGCCAGCTTTGCTTACCTTAAGTAAGCATTTCTGTCCCACATATCAATTGAGCGGGCTAGGAAACGGGGGGATTTTGTCTTCATTTCTCCACGGGAAGCTTTAATCAAACTTTGCTCAACAACGACTACTAAATTACTCCAAGACAGTTGCTCGTTTTGGAGTAATTCCTTTAGTTTATCTAACGCAACCTGAGCGGCTTGGGATTGTACATCGGCGTGGGGCTTGAGGGGAATTGCCTTTCGCAAGGGATCCCGTTGCACTGCTATTATTGCCTGACGTACAGCTAGTAAGATCTGTTGACCATAATCTTTTTGGGCGCGAGACATTTGGTGCTGCCAACCCTTTTGACTCGAAGCATACAGCGCTGGCAATCGATTCAGTGCGTAAGTCATCACATCAATTTTATTAACAGATTGGGCGACGCGAGGCGGGAGCAAGAGCAGTTGCGCGTCTATCTCCTCAGAGACAAGAGTTTCCATGACGTTACGACAAACTTGAACCCGATCGGGAGCGATAGTATTCATGACTGATGGTTTTCTAATCTGAACTGATACTTAGATTACAGACAGGGTGTGAAATTTTTGTGGAAGTTAGGGATTTTTTGGTAAATTTTTGTGGGTTTGGGTAAAACTACCCGCACGGGTAGCGGCAGAATGAGTATATCTGCGTATAGGCTGGTGCGATCGCCTAAAATAAAACTAGCAACCCACCCGAATCAGCGTTCCTTCACTCAGCCGTTATGAAAATAAACCTAGAAGCTAACCGACACAGCTTATACGAGACAGACTATCTAAAATGGATTGAAACTACAGTAGAAAAGTTGCGAGAACAGGACTACTCAAACATCGACTGGGAAAATCTAATAGAGGAATTTGAAGACATGGGTAGGAGCGAACGTAGGAGTTTGGAAAGCAATCTCGTTGTTATCCTGTTGCACTTACTCAAATGGCAATTTCAACCAGAACTTAGAAGCGGTAGTTGGAAAGGTAGCATCGCTGAGCATCGCAGACGCATTCGCAAAGCTCTGAAAGATTCTCCCAGCCTCAAACCTTATCTTGAAGAGATATTTGCTGAATGCTATTTGGATGCAATTGAACAAGCAAGTGCTGAAACTGGACTGCCAGAAGCAACTTTTCCGCAGTTATGTCCTTACACATCTACAGAAGCTTTAGACTCTAATTTTATGCCAGAACAATCATGACAATCCCCACCTTTGATAAATTACTTAAGTTCCTAAATTCACATCTTGCACCAGAGCCAACAGAAATAAATTTCACACCTGAAAGCTAAAACCCGTTGAAA
>DNGG01000088.1:704-23652 GCA_003486675.1 Cyanobacteria bacterium UBA11372 | reverse complement strand
ATAACTAAACTGAACCCGCCCCTGGCGTTGAGGTGAGTCTGGCGTTGGGGAGGCAGGAGCCTCCAAAACTTCGTTCCCAGGTTGAACCTGGGAACGAGGTAAACTCGGTAACGAGGTCACAAGAAACCCGGTTTTTTGAAAAAACCGGGTTTCTGGCTTTGCCCGTCGGCGTGGGAACTGCTCGAAACATTTCTTAACCTAAGTTGCTTGCATAAATTTTTGCACCGGACTCAATCCATAAGTGTAGACCCCAATACAGGGATCGCACGGGGAAGCTAGTTTAGAGCGCTCAACCTAGTTACTCAGGTGAAAACCATGCCAATTGAAAATTTTTATACCTTACTATGCGTAGAAGAAGATCGAATTTTATGGCGAATCGATCCGCGATTGCAACGGCATATTGAAATGCTGTGTCAAATCATACAACCAGTGAACTACCCAGTTAACGACCCGTGGGAGGCAGCGATCGCGCGCTATCTCTTCGAGCAATTGCGGCAACATCCAAATGACGAACTCATCCGTACCCATTGGATTGCCTTTCTACTCAGGCGTTGCGAAATAGTCGCTAGGAGAATTTTGCCTCTGTTAGGCGATCGTCACCATATTGGCTTCGATGACTTATTTATGATGGCGTCTGTTGCAGCGATCAATCCAGCTAGGTTCTTTAACAATTTTGACGAAAATCGCATTCAACAGGGATTTTGGTATCCGACATTCATCAGGTTTACCGACATCAAACTCAAGCATCTGTTACTACCCGAATTAAGGAGGGTTACAGGAAACAATATGCCTGGACAAAGTAATTTAGGTTTAGCGGCACGCTCTAGCCGAACGCGAGTTAAAGAAGCACTCGAACACTCTGGTTACACAAAAGCACAAGTCGATCGATATCTGGATGCTTGGAACTGTTTTAAGGAATATAAAGATGCAGTTAACCGAGGAGTCAATAGCTTTAGTTCGCAAGATTTTCAAAACATTGCCGCTCGTTATAATGAGTTGAATCAAGATGAAACCAGGGTTAGTGGCTCGGATATTAAAAGCTGGTTAGACGACATCGGCGAAGCAATTCGACGATTATTCGATCCACCCCGCACCTCTTTTTGGAGTCATTTTTGTTCTCAATCTGATGAGGAAATAAGTATCCTGATAAACATTCCATTTGAGACAAGTTACGATGAGGAGATGGAGGAAAATGTAAGCAAATTTAGGCAAGCGATCGCTAATCTCTTGAATGGCTTGCAAGAAATTCAAGAAAAGCAACTCCTTTTTCTCAGGTATGGGTTAGAACTGAAACAAGGTCAAGTTGCTAGCGAACTAGGAGGTGTGCATCAATCGACAATCAGCCACCATCTCAGTCATTTAAATCATCGCATTTTGTCGGCACTTAGCAATTGGGTCAGAGAGGAACTACAAGTCGAAGTAAGTTCTATAGGATTAGCTGAAATAAAAGCAGTGTTGTTCCAACATTATGCTGAGGAAATCGACCGCTTTCTGCAAAATTCAATTAGTTCACTAGACGAGCAAAATAGGGAATTGTTAAACTTGTTTTATGTGGTTAGAAGGCCACTTTCAGACATCGGACAGATGATTCAAAGAACTGAAAGGCAAGTACGCGATCGCTTAAACTCCATACAACAGCAGTTGTACAGCAAAACGCTTGCTCAAATTCAAGCTGAATTTAACCTCAACCTGCAACCAAATGGTGCAGCTATCAAGAGCATTCCTGCAATCGTCGAAACTCGGCTAGAAACAATTCTGCAACTTTATGTACACTAAGCGGGGAACAAAAAAATGAAATTAAGTCAAGCCAGCCTCAGCCAGATTTATTCCGAGCATTTGTGGTTAGAACTTACGGACAGGGATTTGGAATTAGCTCGCCCAAATCCTAAAAATTACTCAAACGATACTGGACGCAATTATGCATTTTTCAATCGCCTGTGTTTGAATGCATTTTTGCATTGGTGCCAGGAAAATTTAGACTTAGAACCTGCCGTATTTCCTAACCAGGAAGTTTTACCCATGCTTTGGGAATTTTTCACGGGTTGTGGCATTAATCTTTACGGCAAACGACTGGTATTAATTCCCAGCGACGCCATCGATATGGCAGATTTCGCCGTACCTCAAGAATGGGTGGATATTCCCAATTTAGCAGCGGATTATTATTTACCCGTGCAGATTGATTTAGAAAATCGCTCGGTTCATTTTTGGGGATTTGTTTCCCGACGGACTTTGAAAGCTAAAGCAGATTTCGACTCGATTTATCGTCTGTATTACGTCGAGGGAGACTGGGTTATTCCTAATTTAGAGATGTTGGAGGGTGCGTCTAATTTGCGCGAGGAAAAAGGACAAGTTGCTCCTTTAGTGACGCTATCAAATGGGGAGGTAGAAAATTTAATGGTAAAACTGAGGGAACCTTCGCCTTATTCTCCCCGCCTGAAGGCAAAGTTTGAAAAGTGGGGTGCATTGTTAAATGAGAATCGTTGGTTACAACAACTCTATGAAGGACGGACAGGATGTCCATCCCACAAGCTTGATGCAGCTGTCGTATTCAATCTCAGTATCTGGTTAGACGGCATAGTTGAAGCGGGGTGGCAGACATTTGATCAATGGTTCAATGCCAAAATCCCAGCATTTCGAGCTAAACAAGTCAGGGGAATTGAACTAGATTCACCAGAAAAAATTAAACGATCAGTGAAGCAGTTTCGTAACAGTCAAAGTGAAGTGGTTGTTCCTACTGACATTGAAGATCGAGAGGCGTTGGTTCATTTGTTACAGCATACTCGCGATGAAACAGTTCGCTGGAAAGCGGCTGAGTATTTGTGGGCGATCGCTCCTGATTCTACCGCTAGTGCTATCAGAAATGTGAGAGATTTAGGCATTCAATTAATGGGTCATTCCATCGCTTTAATGATTGCAGTTTTGCGAAAATTAGATGGAAGAATTTCCGTGTTGCTGCGAGCATATACAATGGGAGGTCAGGCTAAATTACCTGCCGATCTGCGCTTAATTGTACTGGATGAAAATGGCGTTCCAATTCCACGTTTGGAAGCAGTAGCTAGAAGCGAACCTCTAGATGATTACATCGCGCTTTATTTTACGGCGGATGTTGGCGATCGCTTCAGTGTCCGTCTAGCTTTAGAAGATACCAGCATCACCGAACAATTCGTCGTCTAACAAACGCATTATTTGAACAAACGTAGGTTGGGTTGAGGTAACGAAACCCAACTATACTGTTGTTTTTTGGGTAAGAAAGCGGTAAATTTAACCTAGTTAAATAACTCATTGCATAGGTTTATTAATTTATAATAAATCTACTTTTATTTTTCGATATTTTATAGTAATATACAACTCAATAAATTACACCTAAAGGAAGATGAGAAATGAGCAAGCGAGTCATCTTCAGAATTGATAATGGTAATTTTGAGCAAGGTTTTAGCGTTAGCTTAGAAATTCGCGATCATCAGCGTAACCTTCTGGCTGGGGAAGTTTTCGGTACTCTGGTTCCCAACTCTAAAATTCCCGATCTGTACCAGGAATGGCAAAAAGCTTATTACGCTTGGGGTCAAGATGAAAATTGCCACTGGTGGAGACGGCAGATTGATGTTCCACTCATGACTACAAACTACTCTAGCAGCGAAGACAATGTAAATCGATTAAAAAATGCGGCTGACGAGTTTCAAACAGCTTTCAATAATTGGCTAAGTTTTACCTTACTAGAGGATATTATATGGACATTAGCGCAGAATGTGAAAGAAAATGAGCCTGTAACTTTCATCGTGCAAACTGACAACCCAGAATTACAAAAGCTCCCTTGGGATATATGGAGTATAAGCAAACGTTTTGACTATTTTCAAGTAGCTTTGAGCAGTAAAAAAACACCGATCAAAGGAGAAATGAGCTTTTACGTTAAAATTTTAGTTATTTTGGGAAGCGATGAAAACATTGATATTAAAACTGATTGGCAAACTCTTCAAAATAAATTGAAACCAGGTGCCAAATTAACTCTGCTGGAAAAACCTAAAGTAGATGAAATTAAAGAAAAACTTAGAAATCAGTCTTGGGATATTCTGTTCTTTGCCGGACATAGTGCGACTAACTCAGACGTAAATGACGCGCGAATTTGGCTCGACGATCAAACATCTTTATCGCTTAAAGACAAAGACATTGAAAGAGATTTACAAAAAGCTATCAGAAAGGGATTGAAGCTAGCCATTTTTAATTCTTGTGATGGATTGGGATTAGCACGACAACTTGACAATTTAGGTATGCCCCACATTATTGTCATGCGAGAACCCGTTCACGATCGGGTAGCTCAAAAGTTCCTCGAACATTTTCTGACTAGCTTTGCCAAAGGAGAATCTTTACATAAAGCAGTATGTGAAGCTAGAGAAAATTTAATCGATATAGAAAAAAATTCTCCTAACGCTTCTTGGCTGCCCGTAATTTTCCAAAATCCCGAAGAACCGCCGCTGTTTTATCGTATAAAAAATTACCAACTAATGTTGAATATAATATTGTGTGGAATAGGAGCGATCGCTAGTTTAACGCTGACTGCATCTGTTCCTTTACTGCCTTCACAACAAGAAGCTTGCGACGCGCAACTGAATAAAAACTTACCGCTGAGTTGCGGTGAGAAAGCTTTAATGAATCCAAAAGATCGTCCGCCGCAGCTTAAAAAAGAAGAGGGGATTTATGCGATCGCACAACACAACTATCCAAAAGCCGTCCGATTGCTAACACAAGCATGGCAGGAGAAAAAAGACCCAGAAACACTGATTTATCTGAATAATGCCAAGATTCTAGCTGAGAAAATTCCGGAACATAATATTTACACTATTCCTGTAGTCGTTCCGATCTCGAATGCTCCAGATTTCCAAAGTAAGGATATAGTCAAAGGGATCGCTTGGCTGCAAGATCGAGTCAATAAAAACCCTGACAACCAATGGAAAATAAGAATTGCGATCGCCGATGACGGTAATAATATAGTACAAGCTCAAACAATTGCCAAAGAATTAGTGAAGCGGCAGGATATTTTAGTCGCTATTGGTCATTATTCCAGTCATCTCACAACCAACGTTAAACATATATATCAAGCTAACAAATTAGTTTTGGTATCGGGTAGTGCAGCTTCTCAAGCACTCAGTTCTACCGATCCTGTTAACAATTTCTTTTTTAGAAGCGCGCAAAATACTCAATCTGCATCCAAACCATTAGCAGACTACTTGATCGACAAAAAATATCAAAATATCGCGATATTTTACACAAAAGGTAAAGCATTTAGCGAGTCGTTTAAGAAAGAATTGAAAACCCATCTGGCTCGGCGGGTCAAAATTGTTGGAGACTTTGATTTAGAGGAAGATACATCCAAGGTAAAATTTAACGTAGCTAGAGTCAAAAAAGAGTTTAAAGATGCTGCTATAGTCCTGAGTCCCGATGCCTATACCACTTCTAATGAAGGGGATAATCAAATAGCAGTAATTAAAGAAAACAACGGTGAATTGTTGATTGCTGGCAACGAAACAGTTAGAGATGATAAAGTGTTGGCTTTAGGAAGGCAAGCACTGAGGAAAATGGTTGTTGCTACTCCTTTTTATCCTTCTAGTAGCAATTATAAACAATTTCAAGATTTTTGGGGAAAGACAGACAAGGCAACTTGGCTGGTTATCCTGGCTTATGATGCCTTACAAATGGCAATTCATGGGATAGAAAACCAGCCTGGTGAACCGACTCGAATCGGAGTGCAAAAAGCTTTAGCTGACAAGGGATTTAAAGTTGAAGGATTGAGCGGGAGGATTACGTTGAATGTCAGCGATCGCCGAGAAAACACTAACACATTAATCGAGCCAGATTGTTCGTCGGACTCTTGCTATTGGCGGACAATTCAGAAGTAGGTAACAACCAAACTTAAAGGAGTATCAAAATGAGTAAGCGAGTTATTTTCAGAATTGACCAAGGTAATTTCGAGCAAGGTTTCCGCGTCAGTTTAGAAATTCGGGATTGTCAGCGTAATCTTCTGGCTGGGGAAGTTTTCGGTACTTTGGTGCCAAACTCTGAAATTCTCACCAATTACCAGCAATGGCAAGAAGCTTATTACGCTTGGGGTAAAGATGAAAATTGTCGCTGGTGGAGACGAAAAATTGATATTCCACCAAGCATGAATCAAAACTACTCTAGCAGTGAAGACAGTGTAAATCGCGTGGAGAATGCGGCTGAAACGTTTAAAACAACTTTCAATAGTTGGCTAAGTTCTTCTTTACTAGAGGATATCAAATGGGAATTATCGCAGAACGTAAAAACAGATGAACCTGTAACTTTCATCGTGAAAACTGATAACCCAGCATTACAAAAGCTTCCTTGGGATATATGGAGTATCAGCGAACGCTATCGCCGTTTTCAAGTAGCTTTGAGCAAGAAAATAGAACCGATAAAAGGAGGAATGAGCTTTCCTGTCAAAATTTTAGTTATTTTAGGCAGCGATGAAAATATTGATATTAAAACTGATTGGCAGATTCTTCAAAATACATTGCAACCAGGTGCAAAATTAACTCTGCTAAAACAACCTACAGTAGCTGCACTCAAAGAAAAACTTAGATCTCAGCCTTGGGATATTGTCTTCTTTGCCGGACATAGCGCAACTAACCCAGACGTAAATGACGCGCGAATTTGGCTCGATGACCAAACATCTTTATCGCCTCAAAACATTAAGAGAGAATTGCAAAAAGCCGTTGAAAATGGATTGAAACTGGCAATTTTTAATTCTTGCGATGGATTGGGACTAGCACGACAACTTGATAATTTAGATATTCCTCACATTATTGTCATGCGCGAACCCGTTCACGATCGGGTAGCTCAAAAGTTCCTCGAACATTTTCTGAATAACTTTGCTAAAGGGGAGTCTTTACATCGAGCGGTATGTGAAGCTAGAGAGAATTTAAAGGATGAAGTAGAAGATTATTCTCCTAACGCTTCTTGGCTACCCGTAATTTTCCAAAATCCTGAAGAACCACCGCTAACTTATCCGCGCTCAGAACCTCCAGTTACTATCATACAAGACCCTCAACCAAAACCGTCTGAAAATAGAGGAAAAACTCAGCAACTTGCATGGTGGGGATTGGGAGCGTTAGCGAAGCTTTCCGTAGGACTCGCACTAATCTCCTTAGCCTTTGCCATTGATAAAATCATCGAACTTGATAAAGATTCGACGCGATCGCAAGTAATCAGTTTAGGAGAACAATTTTTCACCCAAAATAGCAGTCCTGAAAAACAAGCAGGCGTCAAAGCTTTTGCGGAAAAAAAATACCCGGTGGCGATCGCAAATTTCAAAGCATCTCTCGATCAAAAACCTAACGATCCGGAGGCGCGAATTTATTTAAACAATGCCATAGCAGCAAATAGCAAACAAAGCGTGAAAATTGCCGTCAGCGTACCGATTGGTAACAACCAACCTATAGCCGAGGAAATTTTGCGGGGTGTTGCGTTTGTTCAAGAGGAAATTAATCGCGACAATGGGATTAATGGCTTGCCATTACAGGTAGCGATTGCCAACGATAATAACGAACCCGATCTGGTCAAAAAAGTTGCTAGTAACTTTGTCAAAGATCCCTCTATCTTGGCAGTTGTTGGACATAATGCTAGCGTTGCTTCTGTTGCAGCCGCTCCTATTTATAAAGAAGGGAAATTAATCATGGTTTCCCCAACAAGCTTTGCTAACCAATTGCAAGAACCTGCGTATGTCTTTCGCATGGTTCCCCAAATTACTTTTTTTGCCGCGCAATTATCTAAAGGTCTTGGCGAAGAAATTCGTAATACCAAAGTTGCTGTTTGTCTAGATGAGGTATCACCGGATCAGAAATCCTTTAGAAGCGAATTTAGGTACGTTGTTTCAGCCTATGGAGGGCAAATTATCGACATACCCTGTACCCTTGCAGAACCAAGTTTTAATCCCATGACTGTAGTTGAAGAAATTAGAAAAAACAAAGCTAATAGTCTGCTGGTAGCACCCTATGTAGATAACCTGCGAAAGGCGAGCGAGATATTCAAAGTGGTTCGAGAACATCAGTTACCAGTTAAACTGTATGGCAGTCCAACTTTGTACAACGATAAAACAATGGAGTGGGGAGGAAAAGCAGTAGAAGGTTTGACATTATCAGTTCCATACTTCCCCGATGCCAAAGAAAAAGATGCGTTTCGCTCGCTTTGGAAAGCAGAATTAAATACTTGGCGCTCGCCGCTGGCTTCTGATGCAACGAGAGCGATCGCCACGGCTTTACAACAACTCTTGCTAGAACACAATCCAACTCGCGACAAATTAGACAATATCCTCAGATCTGCCAACTTTAAAGTAAAAGGTATCACCGGAGAATTTAAATTCAACAGCTCCACAGGCGAACGGGAATTTCTGTTTCAGAAACAGCGTTCTGATGCATTAATCAGAGTCGAAAACCGTCAATTTGTCAAGAGTGAATAGCATGATTTAAAAAGGAAGTACGGTGTCATGAAACTGAAGCTTTTTACGAGTATCATATTTATTTCTCTGTTTTTGGCGGTTCCCAACTATGCTCAAGAGTGGGAAATAAATCTGCGAGAATTATACAACTTATGTTCTAAATTTCCTTTGAACTCCCGCTGTCGAGGCGAAGGTAGGTTTCTGCCAATTTTACTAGCCGATCGTCCGGGACATCAAGCACAATGTGCATTGTTTTTAAACCAAGCGCAAGAACTCGCTCCTTGTAAAGTTGAGATCGACAACGAAGGTTTAACTATCTACCGTGAGATTGCTTTAGAGAGTGGCGATCGAAATAACCAAGGTGGGACTCAAGAAATCAAGATTCCCTTTCGGAATATATTTGCTCAAACTGCTCAAATTTGGGAGCCTAAGTCGCGGAGCAATTCATTATTATGGAATGAATTGGCAGAAATTAATGTAGGTTTCACGCTCGAATCAGATACTAGCTTAGGAAATCGCAGCAAATTTTTGAAAGTTTGGAGCAATCCATCATTTGGGCTTAACCTCCGTTCTCAACTGGAAAGAACAACTAACTTTTCCTCTAAGGTTATATTTCAAAACCAGTTGGCAACTCAAGTCGAAATGGCTAGTTCAAGCGATAAATCAGTGCAATTAAGGCAATTATTCCAAACTAAAGTATGTATACGATGCGATCTCAGGGAAAGCAATTTACAGTCAGCCGATTTAGAAATTGCTAATTTAGAAGGAGCGAATTTGGAGGGAAGTAATCTAGCAGGAGCTAAACTTAAAAATGCTTACTTAGTAGCAGTTAATTTGAACAATGTTAATCTCAACAATGTCAATATGACACGAGCAATATTGGCTCTAGGTTCATTAATAAAAGCCAATTTAGAAGGAGCAAAATTACAAGGTGCAAACCTACAAAGTACCAATCTAGAACAAGCTATTTTAAGAAACGCCAACTTGAACGCGGACGATAATAGCGCCACCGACCTAAAGTATGCGAATTTGCAGCAGGCAGACTTGAGTCAAGCGAAACTCAGTGGAGCCAATCTGATGCTGGCTAATTTAGAGGGAGCCAACCTCGAAACTGCAAATTTGAGCGATATTACTACTGCTGGGAATCCATTGGGAACTGGAGCAAGGAATTTCCAACATCGGACTAACTTAAGTGGTGCTAATCTCAGTAGAGCCAATTTGAGCAATGCCAATCTAGAGAAAGCTGTTCTAATAAGTGCTAACCTGAGTGATGCTTCCTTAAGGTCAACTCGTCTGAAAAATGCCGACATGAGAAATGCCAATCTCAGCGGTGCAGATTTGAGTAACGCGAACCTAGAGCGAGCCAATCTATGTGGTGCGACAATGCCGGATGGCACAAGATCTAACCAAGGTTGCAAGTAGCGGGATTTCTAGCAGGAAAAGGAGGATTAAACATGACCAAGCGAGTTATTTTTAGGATTGAAACAGGAGATTTTAATCGCGGTTTTCCCATTACTTTAGAAATTCGGGAAAATGGTAAGCTTTGCGCTCCAGAAGTTTCCGGTACTCTGGTAGAATTTGCTGAAATTCCCACCCTGTACCAAGAATGGAAACAAGCTTACTACGCTTGGGGCCAAGATGAAAATTGTCGCTGGTGGAGACGGCAGATCGATGTTCCACCAACCATCGTTACACACGCGAGCGAAAACAGTGAAGATCGAGTGAGAAATGCGGCTGACAAGTTTGAACAAGCTTTCAATAAATGGCTAAAACTTTCCTCATTAGAAGATATTCAATGGACATTATCACAGACGGTCAGAGGAGATGAATTTGTCAGCTTCATCGTACAAACTAACCACTCAGAATTACAAAAGCTACCTTGGGAATTATGGCGATCGCTGAGCCAACGTTATGATAATTTTGAAGTGGCTTTAAGCATTAGAAGAGTACCGATAAGAAAACGTCTGAGCGTTCCTGTAAAAATTTTAGTCATTTTGGGAAGCGACGAAAACATTGATATTCAAACCGATTGGGAGATTCTTGAGAAGACATTACCAGGAGCCAAATTAACCCTACTAAAACAACCTAACTTGGGCGAATTCAAAGAAAAACTGAGAAATCAGCCTTGGGATATTGTCTTCTTTGCGGGACATAGTGCGACTCACCCAGAGGAAAATGATGCACGAATTTGGCTCAATGACCAAACATCTTTATCACCTCAAAATATTGAGAGAGATTTGCAAAAAGCCGTCAAAAATGGATTGAAAGTGGCAATTTTTAATTCTTGTGATGGATTGGGTTTAGCACGACAACTTGAAAAGTTACAGATTCCCCACATTATTGTAATGCGAGAGCCAGTCCACGATCGAGTGGCTCAAAAATTTTTAGAGCATTTTCTCAATAGCTTTGCTAAAGGGAAGTCTTTACAGCAAGCGGTGTGCGAAGCGAGGGAAAATTTACGGGATTTAGAAGATTCTTCGCCCAACGCCTCTTGGCTACCCGTGATTTTTCAAAATCCCGAAGAACCACCACTTGTTTATCCGAAATCGCCATTTTTAAACTTACTAAAACAACTGCTAATATCTATAAATAGAAGCAAGAAACTGGCAATATGGGGAATGGGATCGATCGCACTATTCACCCTAGCTTTTGTTATATTTCCTCGCTTTCAGGGGATGCTCAAACCTGATTCTGGGCGCAGGAGTATCGGAAATCGTTTGTTGATTCAAGCAAATGCGAATTTGGATAAACAAAAGGGAGTTGAAGCTTTTGCGAAAGGAGATTATAAACAAGCGATCGCACACTTTAAATCCTCCCTAATTCAGCAACCAAACGATCCGGAAACTCTGATCTATTTAAACAACGCTCAAGCCATCAAAAATTACCTCAAAATCGCGGTGAGCGTGCCAATTGGCAGCAATTTAAACGTATCGCAAGAAATCCTGCGCGGCGTTGCCACAGCCCAGGATGAAATTAACCAAAAAGGTGGGATTAACGGCAAGAAATTGCAAGTCGAGATTGTCAACGATGAAAACAATACAAACATTGCCCAAAAAGTTGCTCAGGAATTAGTTAAAGATCGAGCAGTGCTGGGCGTCGTAGGACACAATGCCAGCAACGCTTCTCTCGCCGCTGCCCCTATCTATCAAAAGGGCGGATTGGTGATGATATCGCCGACTTCAACTGCTAATAATCTCTCTGGATCTGGTAATTATATTTTTCGCACAGTTCTGAATACTAAAGTCATGGCAGAAGC
Organism: Cyanobacteria bacterium UBA11372; assembly: GCA_003486675.1. GTDB lineage: Bacteria > Cyanobacteriota > Cyanobacteriia > Cyanobacteriales > Aerosakkonemataceae > Microseira. Next base: position 11,950 of record DNGG01000088.1, on the reverse strand, counting down.
ATTATCCGACTATGCAGTTAACAAGGCTCGTAAAACTAAAATAGTCTTTTGTTACGATTCCCAAGCACCCGATAATGTCTCTTTCAAAGATGAATTTTTGGCTGCTTTTGTCAGCAAGGGAGGGAAATTTGTGCCGATCGTCTGCGATTTATCGACGCCTAATTTTGACCCAACTGTGGCGGTAACTGGGGCTATCAACAGCGGTGCGGATGGGTTGTTTATTTTGAGCCATATCGATCGCTTACAAGCAGCAGTCTCTGTCGCCAAAGCAAATCAGAACCGATTAGCGCTATTTAGCAACTCAAATCTGTATACGATCAAAACCTTAGAAACTGGACAGCAAGCCGTCAAGGGGTTAGCCCTCGTCGCCCCTTGGCATCCCCAAGTCAACCCGTCTTTTGCAGAAACGATCGCTCAAAAGTGGCGCGGTAAGGTTGGCTGGCGTAGCGCTACCGCTTACGATGCAACAGGGGCGATAATTGCTGGATTGCAACAAGGTACTGGGCGCGATCGCTTACAACAAACATTGCACAGTCCGGGGTTTACCGTCCCAGGGGCGACGGGTGCGGTCACATTTACACCATCGGGCGATCGCATCGGCAATCCAGTCATCATTCAAGTCCAATCTAACGGCTCAAATTACGAATTCGCTCTAGTTAAAGATTAACTTGCTATAGAACTTTTAACAATAATGCCTAGAAAACCGACTTTTCTTGTGAAGTCTGGGTTCTGGGTGCGATCGCGCATTTTACTAACTATACTTACATACTTAATTCGCTAACAGGCTACTAACTTTCCTGACGGGAATGCATATTGGCTCTCCCGTACTTATGGTGATAAATTTATCTAATCATTCGTAGGTTGGGTTGAGCGAAGCGAAACCCAACGTTTTAGGCGTCGGAGTTGGGTTTCGTTCCTCAACCCAACCTACAACCTTTATGCACAAAGCTTTTCACATTATTTATCAGGTTTTATTATCACCTCAACTACGGGAGATCCTGCATATTTTTTAACTTCATCCTCTATCTCTAATTAGACAAGCAGTTTGAACCCCTTCAAAGCGTTCAAACACTTACTTTCATTGGATTTTTTAACCAATTTAGGAGTAACGAAAATGGCTAACATCAACGGCACTATCTTCAATGACAACAATACCTTCAACAACGGCGCTTTCCGCCCTCAAATCAACGGCACAATTTTTAACGACAACATCTTTGCTAACAGCGGTAACGACATTGTCTACGCTCGCGGGGGCAACGACACTGTAGATGGTTGGTCTGGCAATGACACCCTCTACGGAGAATCGGGCAACGACACGCTGCGGGGTTACACCGGCAACGACCAACTCTATGGCGGCAGCGGCAGCGATCGCCTCAATGGGGAAGCAGGCAATGACTTGCTCAACGGCTTTGGCGGCACGCAGTTTGAATACGACACCCTCACAGGTGGCACTGGGGCGGACAGGTTCGTGCTGGGAACAACAACTGGTGCTTCTTATCTGGGTGTTGGTCATGCCACCATCACCGACTTTAAGTGGTTGGAAGGCGACAAAATTCAGATTCGGGGGGCATTTTCCAGTGGCTACTCGCTAGTCAAGACTAGCAACTTCTCCGGAGGAACCGCACTCGATACGCTCATCTACAGGAATGGCGACCTGATTGGTGTTGTGCAAGATACGACCAACGTGTTCTCAAGTGATTTCGTCTCGGTTTAAGTCCGCACTGGCATAGTTTCCTGGTGAAACCCGGTTTTTTCAAATAACCGGGTTTCTTTGCAGAGATTGCATATTTTTCTCACTCGATCCCAATCCTAAATTGGATGGTTTAGAAGTGAGAGCCAAAGGAGAGATGTATCAATGAAACCAGGTTTCTCTGCCCGGATTGCATATTTATTTCTCCCTATCGACAAGGTAGGCAAACATCCCATGAAGCTCTTGAATACGATCAAATCCGCAGCCATCGCGGTTATGGTTGGACTTGGAATAGCGATGGCAATTACCAATCCCAGCCAGTCTGACTACGAAGAGTATGCGATCGCTCAGTTAACAGCCTACTTAAAAGATAACACTTGCACCCAAACTCTCAAAGATGAGGATAGTTTGCTCCAGCATTCCTGCACGTTGCTAGTTGATGTTGGGCGTCCTCAACTTGAGAAACTAATTGCCGATCATACCAAAGAGCGCAACTTTATTTTTTTTAGCATTTATCGCACCGAGCTTTCTATCAGTCCTTTGTTGCCTGCTTACCGTTTTGAAACCGTGGCAGCGCTGCAAAAATTCTATACCTATCAAACTTCCAAATAAACCCTTGTATTAGCATAGGGATATTAATGACAACTACTAGCTTTGGACAGCAGATACTACGCGATCGCTATCGCATTCAACGTCAGTTGGGACACAACGCCTCTCGGCGTACCTTACTGGCTCAAGATTTACATACCCACGAACTGGTGGTACTGAAAATTCTTAGTTTTAATAGCGATTTTCGTTGGGACGATCTGAAACTGTTTGAACGAGAAGCAGAAACCCTCAAATCTCTATATCATTCAGCAATTCCCCGCTATCGCGATTACTTTGAATTAAACTTGCCCGATTGTCGAGGATTTGTACTCGTGCAAACTTATATTGATGCCACCTCGCTACAAGATTGGATTAAACGGGGGCGAACATTTAGCGAATCGGAAGTGAAACAAATCGCTAAAGAGTTACTAAATGTATTGATGTACTTGCACTCGCGCAATCCTCCCGCGATTCATCGCGATATCAAGCCCAGCAATATTTTATTAACCAGCGATCGCACTGCCCATCAAGTGGGAAACTTATACTTGGTTGATTTTGGTTCTGTTCAAACCACTGTAAGACAAACTGGTACGATGACGATTGTCGGAACCTATGGTTATATGCCACCCGAACAATTTAGCGGACGTGCCTTTCCGGCTTCCGATCTTTATAGTTTGGGAGCCACGTTAATTTACTTGGTGACGGGGACACATCCCGCCGATTTGCTCCAAGAAGATCTGCAAATTCAGTTTGAACCTTTGACGCATATTTCTGCCAGCTTTGTTCAATGGCTCAAGCAAATAACGCATCCCAATCGCCAGCAGCGGTTTGCTTCTGCTCAACTTGCTTTGCAAGTGCTGGATAATCCTAAGAGTCAACCCCAATTTGTTGAATCAACTACATTAACTCCTCTAACCCTGCAAAAACCCGATGGTAGCAGCATTTCTCTTCGCAAGGATGCAGAAACTCTTGAGATATATTTACCTCCAGAATGTCTTGAAGCGTCAGGTTTTGCAGGGTCAGCTTGTTTCTTTCTGTTGGGGTTATTTCTTGCTGCCATTCCAGCGACTTGGTTATTTACTGCGTTATTTACTGGTAACTGGATTAACGTGTTGTTCACCTTGTTTTTCTTGTTTCCGGGAATTAGCTTCCTGTGGCAAAGTGTTTTTCTAGCGAATGCATACCAGTACATCCACATCGATCGAACGTCGATGAGTGTCACAACTTTCTCAGGGTTTGGAATCCAGCACCGGGTTTTTCAGGCAAGTCGCAATAGTCTATACAAATTAACCTACGTTAAGCGTCTTTATTGTCCAGATGGTGAAGGTGCAATTGTAGAAGTACCGCCAGAGTTAAAGATTTGGGCAAAACAGGGTAATAAAACTATCTATTACACCATTGGTAAATCTCTAAGTACAAACAGTGAAAAGCGGTTTTATGGCTGTCTGACAACGCAAGAAGCCGATTGGTTGGCACAAGAATTAAGCGATTGGTTAAAGTTACCAATTACAAGAGAATAGGCTGACATCTTACATCAGTGCTATTAAAGGGGCTACACAAACATAGCAACACCTTCGTCGGCTGAAATTCTTACAGGCTGCGTACCGCTAACGCGGAACCTGAAGGGTAGGCAGCGGGGTTTGTCTAGCCGCACCCTTTAGGGTGTCGGCTTTTGGCGAAGATATTATGCAAAAAAAACCGGGTTTCTTTGCATATACTGCATATTTTATCTCGTTCCCAGGCTCCGGCCTGGGAACGTAGGATCTAGAGGCTATGCCTCTATGTGGTTGCGAGGCAGCAGCCCTCTGTACATTGCATTCCCAGGTAGAACCTGGGAATGAGAAATGAGAAACCTGGGAATCAGAAAATGAGAAACCGATCGCTCCAGAGATTGCATATTTTTCTCACTCCATCCCAATCATAAATTGGATGCGTTAGCAGTGAGAGCAAAATGAAACAACTTATCCGTTGGCTAATTGGTGAAGGTAAATTAAAACACTTCATCTACTGGTTAATTGGCGAAACAGCTGGACGGACTTTAGTAGCAATCTGGAATTGGCTGTGGGGTATCCCGGTGGAATCTGGCGGCAAAGTTGCCGTCGAAGTGGCGCGGGAATCCCTCGAATCCATGCAAATATCCATCGCCCAACTCACAGAATCCGTTGCTACGGTAGTCGCTGCTTATGAGAAAGCTAAAGCCAAATATACAGCCAAACAGCAAGAGTTTTTACTGGCAGAAAATCAGGCATTAATCGCCCATCAAAAAGGGAATGAAGAAGCCGCAAGATTGGCGATGAGTCGAGCGATCGCAATCGAACGCCTCCTGCCCAAAATGGCAGAACAATTAGCCCGTGCTGAAAAAGTTGTAGTGGCATCTAAAGACAAACTCAAGCGAGAACGAGAAAAGTTGGAAGCTTATCAAACAGAAATGCAAAATCTCAAAGCTTTAGCAGAAATCAACGAAGCCTTAGAAACAATCGCCAAAGTTGATAGTAGTTTAAACATCAACTCAGCTCGCGAGCAATTTGAATCAGCACAATCAGCTATCGAAGGTCGATATCTCAAAACAAATGCCCAAGCAGAACTGTCTGAAAGTCATACGGAAAGACTGCAATCAGATTTAGACCGCTTGATGCTTAACGATGAAATTTCCCGTCGCCTCGACCAATTGCAGGACAAGCCTCAATTGGACAAGGATCTACCTATTTTTCAGCTCAAAGATCTTCCATCACAAGGCAAAAATAGTCATGACACAAACCACAAAAGTAAAAACTGAAATACCTAGGCTTCCTCCGATTTTCTTCATCTTTCTGGGAGGGGTATGTTTGTTCTTATTTTCCCGCCTTCAGGCTACGATCAAATCTGGTTGGGAGCGGGCGAGTATCGGCGATCGCGTATTAATTCACGAAAATTTGACACCAGACAAACAAAAGGGAATTGAAGCCTTTGCGAAAGGAGATTATAAACAAGCGATCGCATCCTTTAAATTCTCCCTTCTCCAGCAACCAAATGACCCAGAAACCCTGATCTATTTAAATAACGCCCAAGCCATCAACAATTACCTCAAAATCGCGGTGAGCGTCCCAATTGGCAGCAATGTAAACGTATCGCAAGAAATCCTGCGCGGCGTGGCGACAGCCCAGGATGAAATTAACCAAAAAGGCGGAATTAACGGCAAGAAATTGCAAGTAGAGATTGTCAACGATGAAAACAATCCAGAAATTGCCCAAAAAGTTGCTCAGGAATTAGTTAAAGATCGAGCAGTCCTTGGCGTCGTAGGACACAATGCTAGCAATGCTTCCCTCGCCGCTGCGCCTATCTATCAACAGGCAGGATTGGTGATGGTTTCACCTACTTCATTTGCCAATAATCTCTCTGGCATCGGTCAATTTATTTTTCGCACTGTTCCTACTAGCAAAGTCATGGCGGAAGCCTTAGCAGACTATACACTTAAAACTGCCCGCAAAACCAAAATTGCCTTTTGTTACGATTCCCAAGCCCCGGATAATGTCTCTTTCAAAGATGAATTTCTGGCGGCATTTATTAGTAAGGGAGGGCAATTAATTCCCACAGTCTGCGATCTATCAACGCCTAACTTTAACCCGACTGCGGCAGTAAATGAAGCTATTAACAGCGGTGCGGATGGCTTGTTTGTTGCTAGTCACATCGATCGTGTAGAAGCAGCAATCTCTCTCGCCACAGCAAATCAGAACCGATTAGCTTTATTTAGCAGTCCGACGCTGTATAACATCAAAACCTTAGAAACTGGACAGCAAGCAGTTAAAGGGTTAATCCTCGTTGCACCGTGGCATCCTCAAGTTAATCCGTATTTGGCAGAAATGATGCGCCAGCGCTGGCGCGGTACAGTTAACTGGCGCACCGCTACGGCTTATGATGCCACCCAGGCGATAATTGCCGGATTGCAACAAGGTACTGAGCGCGATCGCTTACAACAAACATTGCACAGTCCTGAATTTACTGTCAGCGGCGCAACGGGTACTATCAGATTTGCACCATCGGGCGATCGCATCGGCAATCCAGTCATCATTCAAGTCCAATCTAGCGGCTCAAATTACGAATTCGCGATGCTATCCAAAACGCCTTAATTTGCTAATTGCTAATTGCTAATTGCTAATTGTTAATTGCTAATTGTTAATTGCTAATTGATCGTGGAAAGATTTGGCGGTTCTACTATTAGCTATTAGCCATTAACCATTAACCATTAGCCATTAGCAACAGCAACATTAGGATTATTTGCTAACCGCCCATCTTCCATATAAACAATCCGATCGGCGATATCCAAAATGCGATTATCGTGGGTCACTAATAGAATCGTACAACCTTGTTCTTTTGCCAATCTTTGCATCAAATCAACTACATCGCGACCCGATTTTTTATCTAGCGCTGCGGTGGGTTCATCCGCCAGAACTATTTTGGGATTAGATACTAAAGCGCGCGCGATCGCAACTCGTTGTTTTTGTCCGCCCGACAGGTCATCTGGATAGTAATTGAGCCGATTTCCTAAACCTACATGTTCTAACATTTTAGCAGACCGGCTTTGCATTTCTTCTGGGGAAATTTCCGAATGCAATTCTAATCCCATCCTGACGTTTTGCAACGCGGTTAAACTGTTGTGTAAATTATGAGCTTGGAAAATATAACCGTGGTGGCGTCGTGCTTGGGTTAATTTTTCTGGACTAGCCCCGCACAGTTCTCTTCCTAATATTTTTAAACTTCCAGATTGGGCAGATCGCAATCCACCAACTAACGTCAGTAGCGTTGTTTTCCCCGAACCAGATGGTCCAGTCATGATAATAATTTCCCCAGCATTTATTTTTAAATTAATATCATACAAAACTTGCTTCCGCAGTTGACCTTTACCGAAATAATGGTCTAAATTTTGAATCGAAATCACAGGTTCAGAGTCAATTATAGCTTGCATAAATCCATTTCTCCTAGAACATGTCCGCAGGATCGGCAGATTGCAGTTTGCGGGTAGCGATCGCGCCCGAGATCGTACACATAATTATAGTCAGAATCAGTACTGTCACCGCTCGCGCCATCGTCATATACAGCGGTAAATTTGTCGCATTTCGCGTCAATTTGTACAATCCCAAAGGCAGAAGCGATCCGGGAATAAAGCCGAGAAGTGCCAAAATTATCGCCTCTTCAAACACCACACCCAACAAATATATATTGCGATATCCCATCGCTTTAAATGTGGCGTATTCTTTCATATGGGCATTCACGTCGGTTGAAAGGACTTGATAAACAATAATCACCCCCACTACAAACCCCATCGCTACTCCCAAATTAAAGATAAACCCAATCGGGCTATTTGTTTGCCACCAATTTACCTCAAATTTAATAAATTCTTCCTTCGTCAGCACTCGAACATCATCAGAAAGGTGGGATTTTAACGCGGCTGCTACTTGCTGCGGATCGTAACCCGGTTCGACTCGAATTAAACCCAAACTCACGCTCGCAGCATCTCGTTTGGGAAACAGTCGTAAAAAGTTCTGATCGCTGGTAATTAAGCTACCATCTGCGCCAAAGGATGCCCCCACTGTAAATAAACCACCAACGGTAATTGTGCGCCGTTCGATTTCGGTAGTGACGGATTTTCCTTGCTCAACTTGGGTAATGACTTCTTGGTATTCTCCTCTTGATTTTCGATCGAATAAGACGGTATCGGGGAGTTTAATTTTATCCAATTGTTGATTTACTTCTGGTAAGTTAAACGCCGGTCGATCGGGATCGAATCCGATAACTTGTATTTGTCTTTGGGCGCGGGTATTAGGATTTTTCCACGTGATGATATTGACATACATTGCATCTGCCGATTTCACACCGTCAATATCTTCAGCTTGATACAATCTTCGCCGCGCAAATGTTGATAATCCTTGCCAGTTTCTGGCTTGGGGACTGATTAAAACAATGTCTGCTTCTAAGCTATTATGGATTCGGGTGTTACTGTCGTAAAGTGCAGATTGAAAGCCGAGTTGCATGAATATGAGAACGTCGGCAAAGGCGATTCCTGATATGGCAACTAGCAATCGACTTTTTTCGCGACTTAGTTGTAACCATCCGAGGGGAGTTCGTCGTCGTAGTTGTTTAATCAAACCTGTCATATGCTTATCTTCTTTGAGTGATGAATTTTTTAATGAACCACAGAGACGCAGAGGACGCAGAGAGAAGGAAAGAGAGGAGTTGGGGAGTTATATCGAGTTAGGTAGGGGCGGGTTTTACCTGATAGTTTTGATTCCCAGCGAATTGTGTTGATAAACCCGCCCCCCGCAATGCTGATTTAAGCCTCTTATCTTCTTCTTCTTGACGTTCTTGGCGTCTTGGCGGTTCATTTAAAAAGGGGGTTATGGAAGCGGATTAGGTATTATTTATGGTTGTCGAGTTCCACCACTGCTTTAACTTGCAGGTTGGTGAATTTTGCTGCTTTTTGGCTGGATGCTTCGTCGAGTTTGATCTTAACTTCTACGATCCTGGCGTCTATGTTGGCGCTAGGATCTGTGTTAACTATGTTTTGTCGTTTGACTTGCCAACCAATTGAATCTACTGTTCCTTGTAGTTCTTCGGAAAGGGAATCGCTGCTAATTCTCACTGATTGTCCAAGGCGAATGTTGTTAATGTCGCTTTGATAAATTTCTGCGATCGCATACATCTGTTGAGTTTCTCCTATATCGATGATGCCATCGTTTGAAACTAATTCACCTGGACGCGCGTGAATTTCTAAAACTGTCCCGTCTTGCGGCGATCGCACGATTGCTTTGTCTAAGTTTACTTTGGCTTGATTCATTGCGGCGATCGCGCGTTTAACTTCTGCTTTTGCTGCTTCTACATCTACTGGACGCACTTCGGCAATTCTGTCTAATGTCGCTTCCGCTTCGTCAATTTGTTCCTTACCTGTAGAATTGGTTCGATTTAAAATCGCTTCCGCTTCGGTAATTTGTTTGCTACCCGTCGAATTAATCCGATTTAAAACGGCTTTGGCTTCGCTGATTTGTTTGCTACCTGTAGAATTAATCCGATTTAAAACAGCTTGAGCTTCGCTTAATTGTTTGCTGCCTGTAGAATTAATCCGATTTAAAACTGCTTTTGCTTCGCCGATTTGTTTGCTCGCAGTTGTATCAATTCGATTTAAAACCGCTTTGGCTTCATTTAGTTGCTGAATAGCTGTTTCTACGGCAAGACCTTTACTTTCATAAACTGACCGCGAAATTGCACCATCTTTGTAGATTTGTTCGTAACGTTTATATTCGGCTTGTGCGTTCTCTAATTGTGCTTCGAGTTTCTTAATTGTTGCTTGTTGTGCGGTGCGATCGCCTTGCCATTGTGCTTCAATCCGTTCGATTGTTTCTTGTTGTGTTTTCTTGTCGCCTTCCCACTGTGCTTGGATGCGTTCGATTGTTTCTTGTTGTGCTGTCTTGTCGCCTTCCCACTGCGCTTGAATGCGGGAGATGGTTTCTTGTTGTGCGGTGCGATCGCCTTGCCATTGCGCTTCAATCCGGTAGATGCTTTCTTGTTGCGCTGTCTTGTCTCCTTGCAACTGCGCCTGAATTCGGGCAATTTCGGCTTTCTGCGCCGCAATTTCGCCGCGTTTGGCTCCCGCTTCCACTTTGGCGAGGTTTGCCTGCGCTACGCTAACGGCTTGTTCTGCTTCTGCCAATGCTGCTAAGAGGCGATCGCGACTGTCTAGAATCGCAATTTCTTGTCCGGTTTTGATGCTATCTCCCTCTTTCACCAGCAGTTTCTCTACCCGACTCCCTTCATTTGACACGGGTGCCGAAAGTTTAACGATTTCTCCCTTCGGTTCCAGCCTGCCCATCGCTGTTACCGTTTTTACTTCTGGTTGAATCGCTTCCTGTACGGTAACGTTGGTTTCTGCGGGATTCTGCCACCGCACTGCTGTATAAATTCCAACCCCGCTTACTACCAGAGATGCCGCGATCGCTAGAATGCTGGGCGAACGGGAAAGGAGATCGGTAGGTATATTTTCTAGCTTGGAGTGCTGAACCATAACTGCCTCGCAACAGCAGATGTTTAAACTAAACCGTTTAGTTTTGTCCTAGAATCATAGTAGACTAAACCGTTTAGTTTAGTCAAGTCGATTCCCGGCGAGCGAGCATCTTTCTTTAAGATGAAGAAGACACAAGGGTAAAAAAATGGCGCGCATCAAAGCTAGTGAAGCAGAGCGAGACAGTTCAGTAGATAAATCTGAGAAAATTCTGCAAGGGGCAATGCAAGAGTTCTTGGCACACGGCTATGCAGGTGCGAGCATGGATCGGGTAGCCTCCCGTGCCGGAGTGTCCAAAGCCACCGTCTACAGCTACTTTCAGGATAAAGAAGGACTGTTTAAAACCCTAATCGAGCAAATGGCAACCAAGCGGTTTCAGTCTGTTTTTGGCAAGCAAGCCCCTGAAGGACATCCTAGCGTCGTACTGCCCAAGTTGGCAAAAGCCGCATTAGATCAGATGATCGATGACAAAGAACATCGGGCATTTATGCGGGTAATTATGGGCGAATCGGGTCGTTTTCCGGAGTTAGCGCAAGTTTGCGTCCGCTGTCTGGCAAAACCAGCGATTGAAACCGTTACTCAATACCTAATCGAGCATCCCGAACTGAACTTACCAGATCCAGGAGCCACAGCATGGATCTTAATCGGAACATTGATGAGTTATATGAACGTTCAAGAGATGCTGCAAGGGAAAGAAATTATCCCAATGGAAAGCGATCGCCTAATCGATACCCTGACTTATCTAATTACTGGCGCTGCCAATCCCAAATCTTCAACAGTTGACAGTTGACAGTTGACAGTTGACAGTTACCTCTCTCTAGAGCTTATAGGATTGCGAGCGAGGCAAATTAATTTTTTCTTTCCCCTAAAAGAGGGAACCTTTCATATGATGTCCGCTAGCAACGGTAGTGCATAATTTTTGACGGGAGTAGGGGCGGG
>DNGG01000088.1:0-487 GCA_003486675.1 Cyanobacteria bacterium UBA11372 | reverse complement strand
AGGGGCGGGTTTTACCAGCCATGCTGGTAAATCACGAGAAATTTTTTAAACCCGCCCCGGCTGACGCTACCGATACCAGCGGACATGATATCACAAGTCGGTTAAAACCGACTGGTTTGATTGCATTAAGTCGGTTAAAACCGACTTGCGCTGTGAGGTGTGGGAATTTATTCCCTGGCGGGCTAATGTTACAGGTGCAAGATCTCCATCTGCCTCTAGCTATATCTGAAAGCCTATCCCGCTGGGAACAGTAAATAGAACCGAGAATGTTTCTTACGAAAGAAGACATAGTTTTAACCTTTGAATTACATTAATTAATGTGATTTAAACAACATTTCAACTTCACAATAAACGGTTGAAATCAAACCATTTTTTTAAAGGAAGGTACAAAATGAGTCTCGAAGATAGAGCCAAAGCAACTGCCAAAAATATCGAAGGCAAAGCCCAAGAAGCCCTGGGAAATATCAGCGGCGACCCCGAAGATAAA
>DNGG01000474.1 GCA_003486675.1 Cyanobacteria bacterium UBA11372 | reverse complement strand
ATATCAGCCGCAATCGCAACTATACAAAAGATGGCAGAATAATTCATTGTGAATGGTACAACTCTACCCTATTAGATGCATCTGGCAATTTGGTGTCTTTGCTATCTCTTGTATTAGATGTAACCGCGCGCCAGCAAGCCGAAGAAGCGCTAGGGGCAAGCGAACAGCGCTTTCGGTCGTTAATTGAAAATGCCACGGATATGATTGTGGTGATTGATTCTGGTGGCGTCTGCCGTTATGTCAGTCCATCGGTGGAGCGCATCTTAGGATATCGGCAGGAAGAGATTATTGATAAATTTTGTAGTGAGTTTATTGAACCAGAAGATGTGCCACTGTTGAGTCAAACATTGGATCGGGCAATCCAAAATCCCAGGGTGAGTCAAAAGATGATTGATTATCGAGTGCGACACAAAGATGGATCTTGGCGCATTTTTGAAGCAGTCACGACAAATTTATTAGACGATCCGGCTGTCTTGGGCGTCGCGATCAATTGCCGCGATATCACCGAGCGCAAAATCGCAGAAGCAGCCCTCAAACAGAGCGATCGCAAATATTACACCTTAACCAAAGTCGCCCCGGTTGGGATATTCCACGCCGATGCAGTGGGAGAATGCTTGTATGTCAACGAGCGGTGGTGCGAAATTAGCGGACTGAGCTTGGAAGAGTCGGTTGGAGAAGGCTGGGTAAAAGCTTTACATCCAAGCGATCGCCAGCGCATTTTCCAACAATGGTATCAGGCCGTGTCAGAAAACTTGCCATTTCGATCCGAGTTTCGCCTGCAACGTGGCGATGGAGAAATTAGTTGGGTATTTGCTCAAGCGATCGCCGAAACCGGCAACAATGGAGAAATCATCGGCTACGTTGGCACCCTTACCGATATTACCGAACGCAAGCAGGTAGAAGAGCAACTGCGCTACTACGCATTTTACGACCCTCTCACCAGCTTACCCAACCGCGCTTTATTATTAAATCACCTCAGAAAGCTGCTCGCTCATAAACCCCATCCCCCATCTTTCGCCGTCCTGTTTTTGGAGATGAACCGCTTCCAAGTAATTAAATATAGCCTGGGACACTTGTTTGCCGATCAATTAATAATTGCCACGGGAGAGCGCCTCCAAACTTGCCTGAACAATTTTGCCGATCCGATGTGGGATTTTGAATCAGCAGATAACGATCGAGTTGTTGAATTAAATAAACCACTTAAAATCCCCAATCTCAAATTTACCCTCTCCCGGTTAGGATTAGATGAATTTGCCATTCTACTGACGGGCTTTCAAACACTCAACGACGCCACTACCATCGCCGATTGCATCTACCAACAATTACAATTACCTTTCAATCTGGATGGGCGCGAAGTGTTTGTCACTGCCAGCATCGGCATTGCTCCCAGTTCAATTAATTATGACCGCGCCGAAGACTTTTTGCGCGCTGCCGATACCGCAGTACACCACGCCAAGCAGTTGGGTAAAGCGGGTGGTTATGTAGTTTTTGAGCCACAATGGCACGCAGGCGCTCTAGAGCGCTTACAGTTGGAAACAGATTTGCGCTGGGCAATCGAGCGCCAACAGTTGCGAGTTTACTACCAGCCTATAGTATCGCTAAAAAACAACCGCATTAGCGGGTTTGAAGCCCTCGTGCGCTGGCAACACCCGACGCGGGGTATAGTTTCCCCAGTCGAGTTTATCCCCTTGGCAGAAGAAACCGGATTGATCGGCTTGATCGATCGCTGGGTGCTGCGGGAAGCTTGTCGTCAGGTGGCGATGTGGCAAGAAGCATTTCCCTCGCTTGCTCCTTTGACTCTCAGCGTCAATCTTTCTGGGATTGAGTTATCCCAATTGGGATTAATTGAGCGAATTGACCAAATTTTGCGCGAATCTGGGGTACGGCGGCGCACTTTGAAGCTAGAAATCACCGAAAGCAAGTTGACTGGGAATACCAGTTTTGAAATCGGGATCTTGCAGCAACTTAAAGCTTTGGGAATTCAGCTATCAATCGATGATTTTGGCACCGGGTACTCTTGTTTGGCGCGGCTGCACCAAATGCCGATCGATACGTTAAAAATCGACCGTTCCTTTGTCAGTCAGATGAGCGTTGATAGCGAAAGTTTGGAGATCGTGCGGACAATTATTACCCTGGCGCACAGTTTGGGAATGGATGCGATCGCCGAGGGTGTAGAATCTGAATTTCAAATGGAACAACTTGTGGAACTCGAATGCGAATACGGACAAGGATACTTTTTCTCTAAACCCATAGATAGCACTTCTGTCTGGGCGTTGCTATCAGCTAATTGCTAATTGCTAATTGCTAATCTAAAATCTCAAATCTCAAATCTAAAATCTCAAATCTTATGAGGCGTATTATTGGTTTAACTGGCGGGATTGGTACTGGCAAAACTACCGTGTCGGATTATCTAGCAAATCATTATAATTTACCCGTTTTGGACGCAGATATTTATGCGCGGGAAGCCGTACAACCAGGTTCTGAAGTGCTAGAAGAAATTCAGGAACGCTACGGTTTGGGAATTTTACTACCCGATGGCAAACTCGACCGCCTGCGGCTGGGTCAAATTGTTTTTAGCAGTGCCTCAGAACGCTTGTGGCTAGAGCAAAGAATACATCCATACGTGCGCGATCGCATCACCGCTCAATTAAATACCCTAGACTCCGAAAAATACCCCACAGTCGTCCTAGTCATACCATTATTATTTGAAGCCCGCATGACCGATCTGGTAACCGAAATTTGGGTAGTAGCTTGCGACCAAAACCAGCAATTTGAACGAGTCAAATCTCGCGATGGTCTGCCTTTAGAACAAATTCAATCCCGCATTAACAGCCAGATGTCAATGGAAAAAAAGCTAGCCCAAGCCAACGTAATTTTAGATAACTCTTCAACCCCAGAAGCATTGTTAAAACAGGTAGATGCAGCGATTGGTAATGGCTAATTGCTAATTGCTAATTGCTAATTGCTAATTGCTAATTGCTCATGGGAATATTTTACATATCCATTAACCATTAGCCATTAG
>DNGG01000431.1:1890-3844 GCA_003486675.1 Cyanobacteria bacterium UBA11372 | reverse complement strand
GAGAATTGACAGTTTTCAAATTTAGCTTGACAAACAATCTCTTTTTTGGTGTTTTCATTAAATTCTCTGCGAACGGTAACTTCAAAATCACCTTCAAGTTGCAGCAAATAGTATATATTGTTCAGAGTGGTATATTTAGTATAAAAAAATTCATAAAATGAGTTAAAATAAGAATTTGTGGAGAGCGTGTCTCCCTGACGTAACAAAACTTGTTTGTCATCTTCTTGGTAGTTTATAGATGCAGCTTCATTACACTGGATATATAGATCGGAGGCGTCGGCTGATTTGGGAAGCTTGATTCCAGCTACTATATGCATGTAATCCGTACCTATTTTGTTAATCAACTCATCTGTTTAAGAATTTATTTTTAAATTTATTTTATTACTTCCCCCTTGAGTCATAACTTTTGTTGTAGCCGTGGATACAAAGATTGGTATCGCATCCAAGCTGCTTCTAATGCCGAATCAATTGGTTGAGGAGTTGCAGCCAGGGTTGGTGTGGCTGTTAGTTTGAGCGTGTCATTAGCATCGGTGTAAATGCCAATTCCTATACCCGCAAGTAGAGCCGCACCACGGGCGGAAGCAGCAGCAATTTTAGTTGTATAAAGGGGTATTTGTAAGACATCAGTCAATAATTGTTGCCAGGAATTTTCTACCGTTCCACCGCCTGCTAAACGCAGTTGCGTTACTTTAATTCCTGTTGCTTCAAGTGCTTCAAAACCTTGTCGCACAGCAAAAGCAACTCCTTCTAACGCCGCCCGCATCATGTGCGCCTGGGTGTGATGAAGTCCCAATCCTACCCAGGCACCGCGTATATAGGGATCGAGGTGTGGAGTTCGTTCGCCGGTGAGGTATGGCAAAAATGTCAAGCCTTCACATCCTGGGGGCACAGAAAAGGCTTGAGTATAGACTTGCTGCCAACTCCAGCCCAGGATACCTCGCACCCACTCGAGTGCTAACCCCGCATTTTGCATTGCTGCGAGGGTGTACCACTGGTGAGGTAGGGCGGCTCGATATAGATGCGTACAACCATGAGGATCGATAATTGGTTGGTTGCGAGGTGTGATTATTTGAGCGCCTGTGCCAATGGTTAGTTGAACCAATCCAGGTTCTATTAGTGCGTTACCAAGTGCAGCGGCTGCCGTATCCGCAGCACCAGCAATAACGGGTAAGCCAACTTTTAAACCAAGATGTTCGGCAGCAGCAGGGGTGAGGTAACCCGCGATCGCACTAGAATCAATAATCTTAGGTAACCAATCCCAACGCAAATTCAAAGCCGTTATCGCATCAGTCGCCCAGTTATCCGACACCACATCGTAAAGCAAAGTACCGCTAGCATCAGATGGTTCGGTGAAAACTTCTCCAGTTAGCCGCAATCGTAACCAATCTTTTGGCTGAAGTGCCCAACGCGCTTCGGTGTAGACAGTAGCCTCGTATTCTCGCAGCCACAATAAAGTTGGACCAGCCATTCCAGCTGTAATCGGGTTGCCCAATCGCTTTAGAATCGCGGCATCGAGCGCATGATAAGCGAATAGCGTGGCACTAGAGCGAGTATCTGCCCAGAGGATAGCAGGGCGCAAAGGCTGACCTGAATTATCCGCTAGGACAACACCGTGCATTTGTCCTGAAAGCGCGATCGCTTCTACTTCCCCAGCATTATTTCCCACTGCCTTTCTAACAGCTTCGCCAACAGCTAACCACCAATCCATTGGCTGAGATTCAGCCCAGCCGGGGTGGGGTGCATGAACGGGATAAGAACTTGATGCTTCACCTATAACGCTTCCATCTGTCGCTAGGAGCAATGCCTTAGCAGAACCCGTTCCTAAATCTATGCCAAGCAGCATTAGGCTAATCCTCAAATAGTTATATGAAATAGAAATTTAGTAACTAACAATTGTTGCTGGTAGAAACTACTCTGGCTGCATCCAACTGGTTATATGATGTCCGCTAGCTTA
>DNGG01000431.1:0-1638 GCA_003486675.1 Cyanobacteria bacterium UBA11372 | reverse complement strand
CGAGGAATTTTTTAAACCCGCCCCGGCTGACGCTACCGATGCTACCGGACATGATATTATTTATTCAAACAGCAGACGCCACGTTTTAATTCATATTATTACTGCCAATTAAGCGCTCAAACTCCGTTTTGATCAGTTCGTAACACTCACAGCTGGTTGCTTCTAATCCGGCTCGATCCAAAATGGTTATCTTGCGATAGCGGTAGGTAATAAACCCTGCGTTTTGTAACCGGGCTGCCACCTCTGTCACACTTGCCCGCCGCACTCCCAGCATTTGAGATAAAAACTCGTGAGTGAGCGGAAATTCATCGCCTCCTACGCGATCGCGTGTCAAAAGCAGCCAGCGGCAGCAGCGTTGTTCGATCGAATGTACCCGATTGCATAGTGCCGATTGTGAAATGAAATTAAACAATGCTTGCGTGTAGCGCAGCAGCAGATCGTGTAGCGATGTGTCGCGGCTGACTTGATTTTGCAAATCCTTTGCTCGCATCTTCAAGGCATTGCCAGGAACTTGAACCATCGCTATCCCTGGAATTTCTTTGGCTCCTAGAAATACAGGTAGCCCCACCATGCCTTCATTGCCCACCGTTGCTACTTCAATCAGTTCGCCCTGCGAGGTCTGCGACAGTAAAGAGTAAACTCCATCTAAGGGAAAGTAGACAAACTCGATCGGCACGTTTGGCTGATAGAGTTCTTGTTTAAATTCAAGGGAAACGGGTTCTAGATACGGCTCAAGCCGTTCGTATTCCTCCCTGGGCAAGCTAGCCAGGAGCCGATTTTTGACAGGATTTGGAACGTTTTGGGACACAAATTTTAGCTGCTCGATCGCTCGTATCTAACCAAATAACGCAGAGCAGGGGTGAAGAACCTCTAGCGCAAGTGGCACATAATTGTAAACAAAGTTTGTACGCTAGAGTACAATTATCAGTAGAGGTAATTGTACGCTTAAGTACAATTGGAGCTTCTGACTTCTCTAAAAAAAATCTCTTTGGCTCTAAAAAAAATCTCTTTGGCGGGCAGAATGCCCACCCCACAAGAGTTATTTGAAAGGTTCGATCAACCTCTTCAATAACTATCCTCAAAGGCAGGCAGAATGCCCACCCCACAAGAGTTATTTGAAAGGTTCGATCAACCTCTTCAATAACTACCCTCTTTGGCGGGCAGAATGCCCACCCCACAAGAGTTATTGGACAGGTTTATTTGACGGTCACCTTATAAGCGCACGAGCATGAACGCCCTCATCCAGATTCCGGAACATCGCATTTTTTCTCACTTTCCAAATATTGCCTTTAACGTTGTGGCGTTGGCAGCTTCGATGGGTGGATTAAAGGCGATTAGCGCTGTTTTATCGGCATTACCTGCGGATTTTCCGGCGGCGATTCTGGTCGTCCAGCACCTCAGCCCCAAATTTCCCAGCCAGATGGTTGAAATTTTAAGCCAGCGGACAGCTTTGCGAGTTAAGCAGGCCGCAACTGGAGATTTTCTGCGTCCCGGCACCGTTTATGTTGCTGCTGCCGATCAACACCTTTTGGTTCAGCCTAACGGCACGCTGCTGCTTTCAGATACAGCCAAAATGAACTTTGCCCGCCCTGCTGCCGATAAACTGTTTATGTCTGTGGCTAGCACTTACAAGTCACG
>DNGG01000643.1:4257-4573 GCA_003486675.1 Cyanobacteria bacterium UBA11372 | reverse complement strand
TTGTCATCGAATTAAGGTCAGCAACCGACGACTTAGAAACGCTGCGTGAAAAAATGCGGGAATATATCGATGCCGGAGTGCAATTGGCATGGCTAATCAACCCCCAACAGCAGCAGGTAGAAATTTATCGCCCCGGAGAAGATGTGGAAGTGCGAAATCTTCCCACAGAATTATCGGGTGAAAATGTATTGCCTGAATTTAGCTTAAATCTATCCCTTTATAGCGGATTGCAGTCGCATGAGGTACACCTTGGTTTGTGTAGCGGCACCCTTAAGGGTGCCGCTACACAAACCAAGCCTTAAGGCTGTACCTCACT
>DNGG01000643.1:0-4053 GCA_003486675.1 Cyanobacteria bacterium UBA11372 | reverse complement strand
AAGGCTGTACCTCACTCACTTGCAATCTGCTTTATTAACACCCGATCTCAGAAACCGGATTTTTGGGGTTTCTGGCTGCCTCGCTACTCCAACCTTTCTGCTAACTGCCCTACAAATAATTGATGCTCATCGGAATTCAAACCAGCTTGCAACACTGCTAAAACCTGCTGCATATTCCCTTGCAAAAGAGCATCTGCGGCTAACCACAATCCTGGCATGACTCGACTGCGGATCGTGCCATCAGCATCGGGTTCAAGGGCAACATATTCACTATCAGTAAGCACAAACCAATGCAATCTGTTCTCAAACTGTTGCCATACCAAATATTCCGCCACGCCGTTGCGTCGATAGGCGCGTTTTTTGTCGTGTAAATCGTAGGCGGCACTACTGGCAGCAATTTCCGCCACGAATTCCGGCGCACCTTGGAGATAATCATCTTCCGTCAGTTGCGCGCTTCCCCCCGCTAATGGATCGATTAGCAGCACCCCATCCGGTTGTGGTTCGTTATCCTCATCTAGGCGGATTGTCGGTTCAATCCCCAGTTTGACGCCTGGGGTGAAAATTTGATACATTCCCATCCAACCAATCAGCTGTCCGTGGGGTTCGGCGTGGCGTTCAAATCTTAGGGGAGAAGCGATATAAACAATTCCTTCGATCAGTTCGGCTTTGGTGCGTTCCGACATTGCTTCGTAGCGACGCTCAAATTCGGTACGCGAGAGGCTCGAGCCGCTTTCCAAAGGTGGAATCGATGGCTTGACAGGAGTTGATTTAAGGCGATTGGTCATGGCAGGATCGATCGCAAGAGGGCAAAGCTTACCTTTAATTTTGCCTTACAGGAGTTGGGGAGTGGGTATTAAATCAAGTAGGTAATTCAAATAATCAATATCCAGCTTTGTTTAACAATTTAGTTGCAATTTCTAGCCCTTCTCAAAGCGATCCAACAGCAAGATCAAAAACTCCGCAGCAGACGAAGGTTCACACATTCCTTCTCTATTCACCCACCACCCTCGCACCGTTTGCGGCGATCGCCACAATTCCAAATGCTCCACCCCCGGATCGGCATAAAAACTCTCTTCCCCACTCCCCATTAATGCCGAACTCCAGTGGGTAAATTCATCGTGGCTAACTCGATAAATCGGAAAATCGCCAAATAACGGCACTCCCCATCCATCTAAGGCTATAAACGCTTTTACCGTACCTCCCATCCGCCGCCATGCTTTTGCAGCTGCGATCGCTCCCACTACCCCCGCGCTGAAACTGATAAAGACTAGGGGGCAGGTGGGCTGGTGAGCAGGTGGGCAGATGGGTGTGCGATCGCAAACAAACTGCAAGATGTGAAACCCTGAGTACACTGGGTAATCTTTCCCTGGCACAATAAGTATATCTTCGGATTGACAAATTTCACCCAATCGCAATCCTGCCACAAAGCTTTCCGTCAACTCTGGCGGGTGAATCCCAGGACAAATAATTAGTTTCACAATTTTGCTGAAATTACCAATTAATTTCGGGCGATCGCATCCTATAAGCTTGAGCGATAGGTAACTGTCAACTGTCAACTGTCCACTGTCCACTGTTAAACGTTGCAACAATTATTAACCTATCCCCCCGGTGGGGATGCTAACCTATTAAGCGGAGGGGTGCTTTGGAAAATCCCCTAACCCCCCACTCGGATATTTTCACTTTAGGCGAGGAATCCCACGTGGTTGCTACCCCAGAAAAACTCCAACATACCCATCACCATCATCAAGCAGACTCCCAAGAGAGAGTTGCCGTATTGCTCATGGGTTACGGTGAAGTCGAAAGTTACGAAGACTTCGCCAACTATAACGAACAGGCTTTGCACCTACTCACCGCTAAGTTTGCACCAGTGCCAACCTGGATTTATCCCCCTTTAGCCAGAATTTTGGCAATGTTTGACTTGCACGAGTGGGGACATCAGCACGGCAATTTCATTTCACCGCACAACGCAATTTTTGAACAGCAACGGGCAGGAATTGAAAAGCACTTGCAAGAAAAATGGGGCGAGCGAGTTCAAGTTTTCAAAGCGTTTAACTTCTGCGCTCCCTTCCTCCCCAAACAAGTTTTAGCTGAAATTAAATCCCAAGGATTTGACAAACTGCTGATTTATCCCTTATTAGTTGTCGATTCTATTTTTACCAGCGGTATCGCCGTCGAGCAAGTCAACAAAGCTTTGGCAAATCTCACTGACGGTGACTCACATTGGGTGAAAGGACAGCGCTACATTCCTTCTTTCTATAACGAACCAGATTACATCGATTTAATGGCTCGTCTCGTAGAAGAAAAAATCGCTGCCGAACTCGCTCAAGCTTACCTGCCCTCTCAAATTGGCATCGTGTTGATGAATCACGGTTGTCCCCACAAAGCCAAGGGTTTTACTTCTGGGATTGACGAAAGTCAGGCGATGTATGAGTTAGTGCGAGAAAAACTTATTCACCGCTATCCACTCATCTCCATCGGTTGGCTTAATCACGATACTCCCCTAATCGAATGGACGCAACCGAATGTCAACCAAGCTGCGAGCAATCTAATCGAATTGGGCGCAAAAGCAATTCTATTCATGCCGATTGGTTTTGCTACCGAAAATCACGAAACTTTACTGGATGTCCACCACATTATTCATGCTTTAGAGCGGAAACATTCAGATATAAACTACGTGCAAATGCCCTGCGTCAACGACCATCCAGATTTCTTAAAGATGGCAGCAGAGTGGGCAAATCCCCAAATTGAAGCGCTGTTAGGAGAGGAATCTCTAGCCGTTAATCCCCATCTGGCGACGCACGCGCATCATCATCATCATCACTAATAGGTAATAGGTAATAGGTAATTGGTAATTGGTAATCGATAATATGATGTCCGTTAGCAATGGAAGGCCAAGTGTTTTTGACGGGACTAGGGGCAGGTTTTACGAGAAATATTCGCTAGCAGCGCTTTGAATAAATAAACCCGCACCATCTTACGATTCCGATGCGACCAAGCATTTTACCGATTACCAATTACCAATTACCCATTACCCATTACCCATTACCCATTACCCATTACCTAACCTCTTAGCTTTCTGGTATTTTCCACTAAACTTTGAGCAAATTGATCGAAGCGTTTCGCCAGGTTTTCATCTAACAGCTTGCCTTCTTGCCCAAAGGCTTTCCATGCTTGCCCGACGGCAACTTGTTCGGGAATTACCCATCCATGTACCCATCTCACGATCACCCGCAAATCGTTGAGGGCGTTACTGTTAGATTGCCCGCCCAAGACGCTAATTAAACCCGCAACTTTGCCGGATAATTGCTCGAAACTCATCAAATCAAGGGCATTTTTTAACACGCCGCTGACGCTACCGTGATACTCTGGCGTTGCTAAAATTATCCCGTCTGCTTGTTTTACCGCTTGGCGCAATTTTTCCACATCCGGGTAGTCTGGATACTCTTCTCCCCCATCGCAAAATGGTAAGTTCATTTTCCGCAGGTCGAGAATTTCTACTTCCGCCCCTAAAGCTTGTACTCTTTGCACCGCTTGCATTAATGCCTGGTAGCTATAGGAGTCGGGGCGTAAACTACCAGCAATTCCTACTATTTTGACCATATTTCCCTGTTCTAGTTGTCTTTACTAAACGCTTGCATTTACGGGCGAGTTGATGGAGATTCTTTGCCTACACCATAGATCGTCGGTAAAACCCGCCCCTACCACTTAATCGGTTGCTTCGAGGTCATACCTCTACTGGCGGGTTGATTCAAGGGGTTAAAACGAAGTCATTACGAATACATTTAAGATAGCAAAGAAAATTAACAGATGTCAACGAGAGATTAATGGGGAGAAGGACTGAGGCAAATCACCTTTGTTTGGATGAAAAATCGTGGGTTTGGGAACGATCGCTCGCAGCAAGAAAGCTGGTTTCCAGGATCTTCGGGCGTAAGTCCTCCTCTAGAAGGAGCGATCGCGGGATCTATCTGGGGATCGTTGGCAGTTAAACTAAAAGCTATGAGCATCCAGACCTCCGTGCTAGCAGAGCTGCTGCAAGACCAGCCCCAGCTGCGT
>DNGG01000428.1:4251-12090 GCA_003486675.1 Cyanobacteria bacterium UBA11372 | reverse complement strand
CTCCGGCCTGGTAACGCAGATCTAGAGGCTCTTGCCTCTGAATCGATGGGGAGGCTCTTGCCTCCCAAACTGCATTTCCAGGCCGGAGCCTGGAAACGAGGTATTTAACGAACATGGCATTGAATTGGTATTAGTCCAGAACTATGAGGTGTAACATTCGGTGGGTTAGCAACCAGAACAACCTGTCCTTTGTCGTTAATTATCCACCCTTGCGCTTCCACTATTTCAGTCATTTGTGGTGATTCTCCCCTGCTCACCTGATCGCCTGCGCCCCTAGTCCCCTGGGGTTCTTGATTAATATTGACTAAATCGACCAAATATGCAATATCGTTCAAAGGTTCGGTTGGACTGGGAGGTAAGCCGCCGCGCCCCGTAGCAATAAATGAACTTTCCTGTGCCTCTGGAGAACACCTGCGATCGATCAATCCAGTGATATCAACCACAGTTTGTGGTAATTCGATTAAACCGGAACTGGGGTCAACATCGGGGGTGTTTAGTTCTACCGTGCCGCTCAATTCTGGGCCGCCAACTTGAGAAATCGCGGTAATATCGCTGTTTGGGGTTTGTTCTGTGCGAGATTGAGCGCCAAAGATACCCTGTGCTGTAATTGAAACTCGACCTCCCCTTCCTTCAAAAGCATTGGCGGTGATGTCGCTATTTTCTAATGCCACTAAGTTGGGGGTGCTAATTGTAATATTGCCTCCATCTCCACCGGCACCTTTGCTACCAGCAGAGGTGGAAATATTACTATTGCGGCGCAATACGATTAAGTCTCGTGCTTCTAATCCGATATTTCCGCCGTTTCCAGATGCGGTTTCGGCGGTAATAGCTGCACCTCTGTCAAGACGAATAGAACGCGCACTAACATTAATATCGCCGCCTGTTCCTGCGCCTCTATTATTGACAAATAAACCGCTGGCTGGGCCATCCTGGTCTAAAGTTAGCTCGGCTAATCCTGGATTAAATTTCTGGGAAATGGTATCAAATCGCTGTTGATAGGTGGGGTCGCTCCCAGAAATTGTAATTCGGTCTTTGGCAATTACTGTAACGCTGCCAGCACTGCCATTATTGAAGGCACTGGCGAGTATTTGTCCGCCTCCTGTTAGTGTTAAATTATTAACCTCTACTCGAATATCTCCGCCTCTTTCTTTACTGCGCGTCGTGGCGGCAATTACGGCTCCATCGGAGATTCGTAAGTTGTTAGTAGTGACGAAAATATTACCACCTGGGCCGCTATTAGCTTTATTGGTATCGACTAATAATCCGCTAGAATAGCCACCTAATATGTTTCCTTTCTCGCCCAAGGATAAGGGAACAACACCGGAAATGGTGATAGAGTCTGAGGCATTGACTTCAATATTACCTGCATTGCCAATGCCATAGGTGACCGATTCTATACTAGAGCCGCCTGCTACGAATAAGGTTTGGGTTTGAATGTTAATATCCCCGCCTGCACCGACGCCATAAGTGCTAGTACTAAGTCTCGATTCACCGGATAAAGAAATTGCTTTGGCTTCTACAGTAATCAATCCAAAACCAGAAGCTTGGTTGCTCAATTCTTTTGCCGATTTTGAAAAGCTTTCAGCGGTAATTTGACTGGCTTCATCGAGCAATAAAGCGTTTCCAGCCGTGAGGGATATATCTCCGGAAAAGCCCCCTGCTTCATTTTTTTCTTTGCTAAAAGTATCGCTAAAGATATTGCTGTTGGAGAGGGAGATATTCTCTTTTGCTTCTACTGTAATGTTGCCAGCATTGCCGCCAAAAAAGTTGCTACTTTGTAGGGCAGCACCGTTGGTTAATTGAATGGATTGGGCTGCGATCGCAATATTCCCGGCGTCTCCTTCGGCGCTTAGTGAGTTAGTCAAAAGGCTGCTATTATCAATCGCAACATTTGCATTAGCTTTAATGCTAACGCTGCCTGAATCACCGATACCCAAGGTGGAAGAGTCTATCTTTGATGCATTGATTATCGAGACGGAATCAGCTGTAATATCAATACTGCCTGCCGCACTAGCTCCCCTGGTATTAGTACTAATTTCAGCTCGCTCAAGCGTCACATTTTTGCCTTCAATTTCGATGATTCCTAACCCAGAATTTTCCGCATTTCTCTCACCACCGCCGAAGCTGTCCGCTGTAATTTTGCTATTAAAAATATTAACCGCATTCCCCGCCGTAAAACTGACAAATCCAGCCAATCCTCCGCCGGAGCTTGTTTCGTCGTTAAAGGTATCGCTGAAAATTGTACTGTTAATAATTGAAAGCTTATCGCTGGCATGTAGAAAAACGCTGCCAGCATTAGCACCGACAAAGTTGCTACTTTCCAGAAAAGTGTTGTCGCCGATCAAAATTGAACCCCCGGATTTGATGCCGATATTGCCTGCATCGCCAGTTGCTCCTTTGGTGGCACTGCTTTCGATGTCGCTGTTGGTAATGGTGACGGTATCGCGGGCGTTAATCGAGATGATTCCAGCGTTTCCCTTGCCATTTTCAGTGCTGGTTTGTACTCGCGTCAGCTCGGTGAGGGCAACTGAGTTCCCATCGATAGAAATGATGCCGCCATTCCCCGTTGAGTTGTCTTTTACTTGGCTGTTAATATCAGTTTTGTTGATAGCGATCGCACCCCCAGCCTTGATCTCTACAATTCCAGCATCTCCCGCACCAAATGTATCGCTGGAAATCACGCTACTCGTAATCTCAATTCGATCTTTTGCTGTCAGTATAATCTTCCCAGCATCGCCATCACCGCTAGTTGTGGTTCCCAAGCCAATAGGAGTATTTTGATGAAGCGAAATCGCACCTGCTTCAATGGTTATATTACCGCCATTTCCGGCAGCTTTTTCAGGCACTGTGCTGGTAATTTCGCTATCAAATATAGTCACTAAACCGTTAGCCTGCACAAAGATATTTCCAGCATTTCCCCCGCCCAGGGGATCTTGGAAAATATCGCTTTGGAGTTTGCTCTCTACAATGACAACATTGTCTTTAGAATTAATCGCAATGTTCCCAGCGTTGCCAAGTCCAGTGGTAATGCTGTCTACATCAGTACCGTTGGTTAAGGAAACGGAATTGGCTGTAATAATCAGGTTTCCTCCATTTCCTTGTCCAAAGGTTCCCGTACTCAAAGAAGCCGTATCTGCTGTTAAAGTTGACCCAGCTTGAATAATAATATCGCCACCGTCACCAATTGCTGCTGGTTGCTCTTCACTTGCTGGATTGATATTATTTTCAATCCGGCTGAAAGTGATGGCGATCGCTCCCGTAGCATCAATCAAAATATTACCTGCTTGCGCCCCCTGCGTTCCCAAACCCGTAGCAATTCCTGTTGTCAGCAAACTGTCGGAAATTTCTAAATTCTGAGCATTAATGGCAATATTACCGCCACCGCCAGCGAGTACGTTAATTCCTGCTTTATTAATAATAGATACATCCCCTCTTTGCCCGCCAGAGGGAAAACTTAAACTCCCATCTTTATTGATGGCAATTGTTCCCTCGCCTGCCAAACCTCCCACCTCGATTCGACCTCCCGGCGCTTGCAAAATGCCACCATCGATTATTACATTACCCCCGACAATCGCTAATGTATTTCCTGGGTTTACTTCCAAGATATTTAAGTTACTATCAAAGCCTTTTGCTGTGGTTTCTGTATCTATTTGCTTTGAACCTTGCACGCGAATTGGTGCGGCGTTACTGCCATATTGCAAGCCAACGGGTACGTTAATTGTTAATAAGGGTGTATTTTGAGTATTGGTAGCGCTAAACTGGGTTCCGTCGGAAAATATTAGACTCCTCGCCGTACTTGCCAAAAACGAGCCGCCGATATTTAACCTGGCATTTGGGCCAAAAATAATTCCGCTCGGATTGAGTAAAAATAAATTAGCCCCGCCATTGGCTCTAATTAACCCGTCAATATTAGAAACTGAACCCCCGGTAACGCGGCTAAAAATATTTTGAATATCCCCAGGGTTGTTAAAAAATGCCTCGCCGCCAGTAGGGACGGAAAATTCCCGAAAGCTGTGAAATAGGTTGTTTCCCGCTCGGTTGCCGTCATTAATTGTAAAATTTAGATTATTCTCTGTTGTCACGTTGGTAGATAAGCTTCCATCTGGGGCGATTTGGGCTTGGGCTGGACTGCAATTATTTATAATTAAACAGTAACAAGGCAAGGTTAATAATAATTTTGTTTTGTTCATTTTGAGCTGACGAAGCACATAATTCTTATCTGCAACTATATTTTAAGATAATTTTTGCTAATTTATACTATAGGAATGACGCAAATCACCTTTGTTTCTATGAAAAATCGTCGGGAAAGGCAACTAGAAATCTAAGTGGGTAGGTATAAATAAACTGAACACCCGACGGCGCCCATCCCACAAGAGAGTTGGAAGCTTTGTGGGGTGGGTAGTATTGCCTGCCCTATATTTATATAACTATTTTCACTTTATTTACCTGCACCTACTTACAGAGAAACAAAGGTGATAGGCTCCGAAGAGCGTAAGTTCTCTACTAGATACAACGGATTGTAAGTGGATGAGGGAAAGCGTTATCGCGCAAGGCAAGTGTAGCGGCTGCCAGAAGATGCCGGATAATTATTGAAGCGATCGCGCTGTTATTGAAGTTACATAGCGCCGCCCCATCAGCTTAGTATTTTGACATTTGAAATGTAGATGCACGCTGGATAAAAAGATCTATTAGTTGCTGCTTGCCGGGGAATTTGCTCTTTGGGTTTCAACGGGATTGGACACTGTGGAACTTTGAATAGTGCAGCAATCAATTAATGGCTTTTCTGCGATTTCTTTAAGTCCGGCAGACTCTAAAAGTTGTTTCCATTGGGCGGTACTGGTGGCATTGTTAGAAGCAGAACGTCGCAGAAGGGCGAGAGCCATCAAAGTGTCGTACCACAGACCGTTTTGGGCGTATACATTTGGGAGAGCGCCCGCTTTTGCTTGCTGTAATTGGCTCTGCAAAGCCTGACTCGGTTCAATTCTCTGAACCATCAATCGGTCTAAGAAAATTCGCTTACCGGAATTGCAAACCATATCAAAGTACCAGCGATAAGTTTTGCCAGTTTCTAGAGGTTTGACGGTGTCAGGAAGGCTAATACTGACAATCCCAGGCTTTCCAGGAAGGGTAATATTTGCCGTGTAAACATTCTCTTCGTTTTCATCCTTTAAAACCAATTCTGCCGTTTGTGCAGAAGTGGCAGGAATGTAAACAAAAAATGTCGGTCGCTCTGCCACTGTTAATGCCAGACTATTAATTGGCATTAAAGCTGTCAGAGGCGGATTTGGTGTTTCTTCATTCGCAGCACAGGTTGCCTGATCGCGGGTTCCTGCGCCTTCTGTTTGAGCGGGTGTGCCTCGATTGGGTGGAGTCCAATTAATCGCAACCTCTTGGAATTGCGATCGCATACCCTGCGCCCAAGTTGCCAAGGGTGACCCGATGAATAATTCTAAGGTTATGGCTAGGGAAAGCGTTGCCAAATTGCGGTAGGAATGCATTGCCATACTCAAACGCGGATGACCCAGTGGTGAACTGTTGTACGTAAACTAGCTACGTTCTAGAATAGCCAGATTCCAGAAAATTGGAGCAGAGGATGAGTGGGTGAGCAGGTGCAGCTCACAGTGCAGGTGAGAATAACCGATTAGACAGCAAAAATCATACGGATTTGCCTAGCCCACTGTCGATAACTGTTTTAGAACGTTATTCAGTTAGGCACCCTATGGAAACCGCTCAAGTTAACCAACCTACCTTAAAATTGGGTTCTACTGGTCCAGCCGTTAAAGAGTTACAAAAATTATTGCAGCAAAGAGTGCCGATTATCTCTAATCTTGAGGTTGATGGCATTTTCGGTGAAGTCACGCAACTGGCGGTGGAAGTTTTCCAATACCGATTTTTCCTCAAGCGCGATGGTATTGTTGACTCGAAAACCTGGAAAGCACTCTACGCCGGTAAGCGGGATGACCTGCCCCTGCTGCGTCGCGGCAGTCGCGGTGATGATGTGGCAAGGGTTCAAGATGTGCTAAAATTTTCCCTCATTACTGCCGAATATATGGGTTTTGATGGCTACTATTTTGGAGTTATTGACGGCGACTTTGGCGCCAAAACCGAAGCGGCAGTGAAAGCGTTTCAAAAGGACAGAAACTTGGTGGTAGATGGAGTTATTGGCGCTAAAACTTGGCAAGCGTTGATGGAATTAGCAGCTATCATCAGTCACATCGGTTTGTAGGTGTATACAGAAACCGGGTTTCTAGGGAAAATCGTAGCAAGAAACAAAGGTGATAGGCGGCAAGTAGAGACGTTACATGTAACGTTTTTGGGAAAAATGATATGAAAGTTTACGCTCTAAACCAGGTTTGGAGCGTTATTTTATTTCATTTGGTAGAGTTGTCCCGACTGGCTTGGCGCTAGATTAAAAAGTAGATGACCATTAGTAGGCATCCCAAGGGTAGCTGGTCACGCACTAGCTAGATAGGAATAAACCATGCAAGATCTGATTCAAGCTGTGTTTAACAACAGCGATGAAAAAACGGCGCTGGGTCAGTTGGTTGGCGCTTTAAGCGTTTCAGGGAAGCGGTACTTCTTGCGAAATGAGATTCTGCAAGCTTTTGCCGACTACTGTCAGCAATATCAAAAACCTGCTTATTTTTACCACTCTTCGGCTTTAGGTAAACTCATCCATAGCACTCACGAAATTTTGCTTTTGGATGATAGTATCTGGTTGCTGGTTCGTCCTTGGATCGCATCGCAACAAATCTGGCGATTGACTGAGGATTTGAGTAGTTTTGAACAACAGACGGTAAAGGCATGGTTGGATGCGCGCGATCGCACCGTAAATCGCTACCAACCCCAAATTCTAGAACTCGACTTCCATCCCTTCTATAAAGATTACCCCGCGATCGACGATCCTAGAAATATCGGTCAAGGTTTGGCCTTCCTCAATCGCTATTTTTGCGACAAATTATTAACCGAACGTCTATTTTGGCTAGAAGCGTTGTATAGAGTTTTGCAACGACACCAATATGATGGCGTCGATTTGATGATCGGATCTAGCATCCATTCTGGTAGCGAATTATCCCAACAAGTTAAACTGGCGCTAAAATTCCTCAGCACTCTACCCGCTGAAGAACCTTACCAAAAGTTTCATCCCCAATTGCAAGAACTCGGTTTTGAACCAGGATGGGGTAATAATGCTTCTCGCGCGCTGGAAACTTTTCAACTACTTAATCGACTTGCAGATAACCCAGAACCTGCTATTTTAGAAGCTTTCGTTTCTCGCATTCCGGCATATTTCCGCGTCGTTCTAGTTTCCATCCACGGTTGGGTGGCACAAAATGATGTTGTCGGACGTTCTGAAACAATGGGTCAAGTTGTTTACGTCCTCAACCAAGCGCGCAGTTTAGAACATCAACTAAACCAAGATATTAAACTTTCTGGATTGGACTTTTTTGGAATTAAACCGCAAGTTGTTATTCTCTCGCGCCTGATTCCGAACTGCGAAGGAACAGAGTGCAACTTACGCCTAGAAAAAATCGAAGATACCGAAAACGCCCGGATTTTGCGCGTGCCTTTCCGCGAATTTAATCCTAAAGTTACCGGAAATTGGATTTCTAAATTTGAAATTTGGCCTTATTTAGAAACTTTTGCTTTAGATGCAGAAACCGAACTAATCAAACAACTGGGAGGACGCCCGAATTTAATTATTGGCAACTACACCGATGGCAATTTAGTCGCGTTTATGCTCGCGCGTCGTCTTAAAGCGATTCAGTGCAATATTGCCCACGGTTTGGAAAAAACGAAATACTTATTTAGCGACCTTTACTGGCAAGAAATGGAGGAACG
>DNGG01000428.1:2885-4088 GCA_003486675.1 Cyanobacteria bacterium UBA11372 | reverse complement strand
AAAGCGATTCAGTGCAATATTGCCCACGGTTTGGAAAAAACGAAATACTTATTTAGCGACCTTTACTGGCAAGAAATGGAGGAACGCTATCACTTTTCCACCCAATTTACTGCCGATCTGATCGGGATGAATGCAGCAGATTTTATCGTTACTTCATCTTATCAGGAAATTATGGGGACGCCGGATACTATCGGGCAATATGAATCTTATAAATCTTTTACGATGCCGCAGTTGTTTCATGCAATTGATGGGATTGATTTGTTTAGTCCTAAGTTTAACGTCGTGCCGCCTGGGGTGAATGAAAGTGTTTTCTTCCCTTATACGGAAAGGCGAGATGCAAATCTGCACGCGCAAGTTGAGCAGTTGCTATTTACTCGTGAGGATTATCGCATTCTCGGTTATTTGGAGGATCGGAAGAAACGAGCTATGTTAGCGATCGCTCCCGTTACTTCAATCAAAAACCTCACCGGGTTAGTTGAATGTTTCGCTCAAAACCCGAAGTTACGCGAGCTTTGTAATTTAATTTTGATTACGGGCAAGTTGCATCTATCGGAAGCTGCTAATGCGGAAGAATCTGGGGAATTGGAAAAATTACATTATACCATCGAGCGGTATCGCCTTCACGGTCGCATCCGCTGGTTGGGAATGCGTCTTTCTAATGCCGAACTGGGGGAAGTTTATCGTACTATTGCAGATTATCGGGGGATTTTTGTTCACTTTGCCCGGTTTGAAGCGTTTGGATTGACGATTTTAGAGGCGATGTTTTCGGGGTTGCCTACTTTTGCAACTCAGTTTGGCGGCAGTTTGGAAATTATTCAAAATGGGGAAAATGGGTTTCATATCAATCCTACTGATTTGGAGGGGAGTGGGGATAAGTTGGTGAATTTTCTCACCAAGTGCGATGTTGAGCCGGAGTATTGGGAATATATATCAGAACGGGGGATTAAACGGGTTCGCGAGGGTTATAATTGGCGATCGCACGCTGCAAAAATGCTTTTGTTGGCTAAGGTTTATGGGTTTTGGAATTATGTTTCGCAGGAGCATCGGGAGGCTTTGTGGCGCTATTTGGAGGCTTTGTTTTTCTTGCTTTATAAGCCGAGGGGGGAGAAGATATTGGATATGCACTGGCGTCGTTGATGGTTGGTTTTATTGAACCGCCAAGACGCCAAGGACGCAGAGTGAAGAGTGGGGAGAGTTGGTGGG
>DNGG01000428.1:0-2523 GCA_003486675.1 Cyanobacteria bacterium UBA11372 | reverse complement strand
GGAAGAGTGGGGAGAGTTGGTGGAGTAGGGAGAGTTTATAGGTGATGGATATTATGGGTGGTTTTCAGGGTTTTGGTTATGAGGAATGGATGTTAGTTGAAGGGCAGTTTGTTGCCGAGAGACTGCATTCGTTGGAAACTGTTTTTACTATTGGGAATGGGTATGTGGGAACGCGGGGTGGTTTTGAGGAGGGTTATCCCCGTGGATGGTCGGCAACTTTGATTCACGGGGTGTATGATAATGTGCCGGTTGTTTATACTGAGTTGGCTAATTGTCCTGATTGGTTACCGCTTTTGGTTGTTGTTGATGGGGAACGTTTTGGTTTGGATAAAGGGGAGGTTTTAAGTTATCGGCGTCAGCTGGATTTGCGTCGCGCTGTTCTCAGTCGTTATGTGCGTTGGCGCAGTTCTAGTGGGAAGATAATTGATATTTTATTTGAACGATTTGCTAGTTTGGCAGATAGACACGTTCTGTGCGTGCGGTGTCAAGTTACACCTGTGGATTGCGAGGCTGGGATTGAGGTTCAGGGGAGTATTAATGGATATAGTGAAAATCAGGGTTTTAATCATTGGGAATTATTGAATCAAGGCAAAATTGATCAGGGAATTTGGTTGCAAGTTCGCACGCGCAGTTCTCGGATTGAACTCGGTATGGCTTGCGAAATGAGGGTTTCGGGGGCGAAGATATCTTTGGAAGCTAGTATGGTTCCGGGTTATCCAACTTTGTCGGCGCAGTTTTCGGGAGTGTCGGGACAAACGGTGACAATTGAGAAATTAGTAACTGTTTTTACTTCAAGAGATGTGGAAAATCCGGTTAAAGAGGCTCAAGGGAAGTTGCGGGAATTAGCGGAATGGTCGGTGCTTTTAGATAATCATGAAAAAGCTTGGGATGATGTTTGGGAAAAAAGCGATATTGCGATTGAAGGTGATATTAAAGCGCAATTGGCGGTGCGGTACAATTTGTTTCAATTGTTGATTGCTGGTTCTAAGTTTGACGATAGGGTTAGCATTCCGGCGAAAACTTTGTCGGGGTTTGGTTATCGCGGGCATGTATTTTGGGATACTGAAATTTTTATTCTGCCTTTCTTTATTTATACGCAACCAGCGATCGCACGCAATCTACTAACTTACCGCTATCATACGTTACCGGGGGCGAGGCGCAAGGCTTTGCATTACGGTTATAAAGGGGCAATGTATGCTTGGGAAAGTGCGGATACGGGGGATGAAGTGACGCCGCGATGGGCGATGCCGAACGATCCTTATGCCGAGGATATCAGGATTTGGTGCCGCGATCGCGAGATTCACATCAGTGCGGATATTGCCTACGGTGCTTGGTTTTATTGGCAAGCAACAAAAGATGATGAATGGATGCGCGATTGTGGCGCTGAAATTATCCTGGATACCGCTATCTTTTGGATGAGTCGCGTTGAGTGGAATCCCAAGCAAGAGCGCTACGAATTGCGCGAGGTGATTGGCGCAGATGAATATCACGAACACGTGAATAATAATGCTTTTACTAATAGAATGGTGCAGTGGCATTTGCAGCGAGCGATTTTTATTTATGATTGGTTGGGTAAAGAATTTACGGAAAAAGCTGCGGAACTAGAACAAAAATTGCAACTGACGCCCGAAAGAAGCGATCGCTGGCAAGATATCGCGCAAAATATCTGGATTCCCTACGATGAATCGACGAAGCTAATCGAACAATACGAGGGCTTTTTCCAACTAGAAGATATTAATTTAAACGACTACGAACCCCGTACCAAATCGATGCAAGCTATTTTGGGAATTGCGGGGGCAAATCGGCGGCAGGTATTAAAGCAACCGGATGTTTTGATGTTGCTTTATTTAATGCGGCAATCGCAAGAGTTTCCCTATGACGCAGAAACATTGCAAAAAAATTGGGACTATTATGCACCTCGTACTGATATTACCTATGGTTCCTCTCTCGGACCAGCAATTCATGCCATTTTAGCTTCGGATTTAGGTAAAACCGCAGAAGCTTACGAACGGTTTATGCAAGCAGCAATGGTCGATTTGGAAGATGTGCGAGGTAATGCTGCCGATGGCATTCACGGCGCGAGTGCCGGAGGCATTTGGCAAGCAGTTATTTTAGGATTTGGCGGCATTCAATTTGTCGGAGATCAACCCATCGCCAACCCACATTTACCCCCCGGATGGACGCGCTTAAAATTTAAGTTGCACTGGCGAGGTAAATGGCACGAATTCGATTTGCATCCGGTGGATGTAGCGGCTGGTTTTACCTTAAAAGCAGCACCCACAAGATAATATCGAATCTATTTAGATCTCAATTATCTCTCCTATCTTCCTCTGCGTCCTCTGCGTCTGGAGCGGTTCAATAAAAACCAACCATCAACGACGCATAACCAACCATCTCTCCCAACTCTTCTCTCTGCGTCCTTGGCGTCTTGGCGGTTCAATAAAACAAACCTATCCAATCAGCGAAAAGATGAACGTAAAACAACTCGAAAACCAATCCCTTACCAATAATTCCTCCGAAATC
>DNGG01000429.1:4453-18505 GCA_003486675.1 Cyanobacteria bacterium UBA11372 | reverse complement strand
TAGACGTGTCTTTGGCAACTTGTTTTAAGTCCATGAACTGACTCCAGCTTTTATTTCAGATTTTAAATTTTTCGATTTTAGATGAGGGATCTCAGCGCAGCAAGCAAAATTGCTACCAACTTAAGATTTCCCTCAACATCTAAAATCTAAAACTTAAAATCCAAAACTGCTTAGAGGGTGTCAACAGCTTGGAACTCGAACTTGATTTCCTTCCACAGTTCGCAAGCTGCGGCGAGTTCGGGACTCCACTTGCAAGCTTCGCGGATAACGTCTCCACCTTCGCGCATCAAGTCGCGACCTTCGTTGCGTGCTTGGACGCAAGCTTCCAGAGCGACGCGGTTTGCGGTAGCGCCAGGAGCGTTACCCCAGGGGTGACCCAGGGTGCCGCCGCCGAATTGCAAGCAAGCGTCATCTTGGAAGATTTCTACCAACGCTGGCATGTGCCATACGTGGATACCACCGGAAGCTACCGGCATTACTCCGGGCATGGAAGCCCAGTCTTGGGTGAAGAAAATACCGCGAGAACGATCTTCTTCGATGTAGTTTTCGCGCATCAGATCGACGAAGCCCATCGTGATCGCTTGGTCGCCTTCCAACTTACCAACAACGGTACCGGAGTGCAGGTGGTCGCCACCAGACATCCGCAAGCACTTGGCGAGTACGCGGAAGTGAATCCCGTGGTTCTTCTGACGGTCGATTACGGCGTGCATCGCGCGGTGGATGTGGAGCAACAAACCGTTGTCGCGGCAGAAGCGAGCCAGAGTGGTGTTAGCGGTGAAACCACCCGTCAGGTAGTCGTGCATGATGATCGGGGTTTTGATTTCTGCTGCGAATTCAGCCCGCTTCATCATTTCTTCTACTGTGGGGGCAGTCACGTTCAGGTAGTGACCTTTGATTTCCCCGGTTTCAGCTTGGGATTTTTCGATGGCTTCTTGAACGAACAGGAAGCGATCGCGCCAACGCATGAACGGCTGCGAGTTGATGTTTTCGTCGTCTTTGGTGAAGTCCAAACCGCCGCGCAGACATTCGTATACTGCACGTCCGTAGTTCTTCGCAGACAAACCGAGTTTCGGCTTAATCGTACAACCCAACAGGGGACGACCGTACTTGTTCAACTTGTCGCGCTCAACGGTGATCCCGTGGGGTGGCCCTTGGAACGTCTTCAGGTAGGCAACGGGAATCCGCATGTCTTCCAAACGCAGGGCTTTCAGGGCTTTGAAACCAAACACGTTACCTACGATCGAGGTTAACATGTTAGTTACGGAGCCTTCTTCAAACAGATCCAGCGGATACGCGACGAAGCAGAAGAATTGGTTGTCTTCGCCTGCAACGGGTTCGATGTCGTAGCAACGGCCTTTGTAACGATCTAGGTCGGTGAGAAGGTCAGTCCACACCGTTGTCCAAGTACCAGTGGAGGATTCTGCTGCTACTGCTGCACCCGCTTCTTCGGGAGGAACTCCGGGCTGGGGCGTGACGCGGAAACACGCCAAAATATCAGTATCTTTGGGAGTGTAATCGGGAGTGTAATAAGTCAGCCGATAATCTTTTACGCCAGCTTTATACCCAGATTTGGACTGAGTTGCAGTTCTTGAATAGGACATGTCTTCCTTCCCAGGAGTCTCTCGAATTCTGATTGCCTGATTGGCTCGTCGCTTTACACTATACCAATAAAGCCATATCTTAAACTTCAATTTTTCTTTAGATTTTCATAATTTTTTATAATACTTTAAGAATTATTACAAAATTTTGCAACAATCGTTACAAAAAACGAGCGGCGATCGTGGTAAGCAGGTATACTCAACTTTTGTGCCAGGAAAGTCGGAATCAGCCAGATGCCCCTAGCAGTGTATGTTATGGAAAATGAAAGCCTCAGCAATTCCACTTTGAGGACTGGATAAATTAGAAACAACTTGCACTTATAGAGCGATCGCGAGCAAGTCTTAGCAGGAGGTGTATGAATGTTAAGGTTTAGCGGAAAAAGCAGTATTTACCTAAGCGGCTCCTTGCTGGTGCTAGGAGGACTTTTTGGGCAAATGGGGACAAATAGCAGCGTTTTAGCCCAATCTACCCTCAGAAAAGATCCAACTCCTCTTTATCCACCCACCGCGCCGCCACCGAATGCAGATCCGCGCAGGATACAGCGCCGTCCTTTAGAAACCGACTATCGAGTCAGTGCCTTGCAACGGGATATAAATGGTAATCTCTGGGTAGGATCGTGGCGGGGATTGGCGCGACTCGACCCCAATACCGGCAGCGTTTTAGCCCGGATTAGTTTAGCGAACTACACAATTGGCGCGATCGCCCAAGACAAAGTAGGACGCATCTGGGTAGGAACCTACGAAGGATTGCAGCGAGTAGACCCCCGCACCAACGAAACGACGGCGCAGAGTTACTTTTTCCCATCGCGTAAAGTTTTGTCGCTATTAGTTGACAAGCGGGGTTACTTGTGGGTGGGAGGCGATCGCGGCTTAGCCTTAATTAGTCCCGACCAAGGATTATTGATGACCACCCTGCGAGACTTACCCGGAGTCAGCGCCAACGCCCTGAGTTTAGATCCAGAAGGTCAATTATGGGTAGGAACGCTAGATGGATTAGTCAGAGTGGATACAGCCAGCGCCTTTCCGATTAACCGGATCAAAGATCTGCCAGGTACGACAGTACAAGCACTCGCCACCGATTTGCGAGGTAGCCTTTGGGTAGGAACGCCCAACAGTTTAATAGAAGTTGACCCAATCAACGGCAGAGTATTGCGAACCGTCACCGAACTAGACCAACGAAATATTACAGCACTTCACATAGACCAACTCGGTAGCCTCTGGGTCGGAACCGATCGAGGATTATATAGATACAACCCATACCGAGGCACATTGCTAGGCGAAGTAACGGGATTACCCGCCGCCAGAATACTAGCAATATCAGCCAACACCGATAATAAATTATGGGTTGGCACCAGCGAAGGACTAGCATGGGTAGACACAATCGCAGGTATCGCCACCCCGCATCAAACATTCAGTCGCAGCACACCTGAATAAAACTCTCTCTTCTTCCTCTTCTCTCTGCGTCCTCTGCGTCTCTGTGGTTCGTTAAAAAAAGGCATTGCCATATATGGTAATTAAAACCCGGCAATTAATCGAATGGAAACAACAAAAGCGTCCCATCGTAGTTTTAACCGCGTGGGATTACCCAATCGCCCAGCTACTAGATCAAGCCGGAGTAGACTTAATTTTAGTCGGCGATTCTTTAGCAAGAGTAGCGCTGGGGTATAAAAACGAATTGCCGCTAACCCTCGACGAAATGATCCACCATGCCAAAGCAGTATGTCGGGGGGTAAAACAAGCATTAGTTTTAGTAGATCTGCCCTTTTTAACTTATCAAGAAAGCCCGCAACAAGCGATTCATTCAGCAGGGCGAATTTTAAAAGAAACCGGAGCGCAGGGGGTAAAATTAGAAGGCGGATATCCGGCGATGGTAGAGACGGTATGCCGTTTGGTGCAAGCTGGAATTCCCGTTATGGGACATGTAGGTTTAACGCCCCAGTCAGCGTATCAGATAGGTTTGAAGCAGCAGGGGAAGACAGCAGCAGAAGCAGAGAGGATTTTAGGGGAAGCGATCGCGCTAGAACAAGCAGGCGCATTCGCCATGTTACTGGAACATATCCCCGCCGATTTAGCCGCCCAAATTACCCAAAAACTATCAATTCCCACAATTGGTATTGGTGCTGGTCCTGATTGCGATGGTCAAGTATTAGTTACCGCTGATATTTTGGGAATGGTAGAAAAATCCCCGCCATTTGCCAAAGTTTATGCTAATTTAAGCGCAATTATTACCCAAGCGGCGCAAGATTTCGCCACTGAAGTTAGAGAGAAAAAATTTCCTGGATCGGCTGGTAATAGGTAATGGGTAATTGGTAATTGGTAATTGCTAACAGCCGCCGGGACAAGGATTTTCGCAGCGGATATTTGTGGCTGGGATGCTTTCGATTTTTTTGCTGGTTAAATTGATGCGCCATGCTAGTCTGGCGGGATAAAAGTCGGCATTTTCGTAGCCGTTTGTTTGAGCGATCGCTACAAATATATTTTGAGTTCTACTTCCCCGCATCTGACAGTTCGATTGCCAATATTCACCCCGGCGAAGTTTGGGGACTGTTTGCACATCTAAAACTGCCTCAATTGGTTCTCCCGTACCATCAGGTCGATTGAGCATTCGCAGGTTTTCTTCTAAAATAATTATGCCCCCAAAATTAGTTCTTTCTGCGCCTGGATTAACGAAGGTAACGGAGTACTTACAATCCGTATTAGGCAGACAAGCACCTCCGACGTACCAACTTGGTAAAGGATCGTTTCCGCGGGTTGTACGTTGAAGTCTATCGGCGCTAAATTGCCAGTAAGTCGCCAGCGCTTGGCTTTTATAAGCATTGCTTAAATTTCCAGATTGGTTAAACAAAGTTGCTGCTTGTTGAAAGTCTGCGATCGCGCCGCGATAATCTTCCCTACGTGTCTTGGCAATGCCTTGATTATAAACCTCTTCTGCCCTAGTTTGACTTCTTGGTTGAGCCTGCAACAATCCTGGGAAACATTCTAGGAGGGCGACTGTACTTAGAAATATAATACTTAGACGTTTAGCCATCTTATTAATTGATATTCTTCTCCTAATTTTATCGCTTGGCTGTTGGAAACAGCGCCAATTTTAACCAATTTTAAAATAAATACAATATCAACAATCACTATTACTCTTTTTGCTGCCATAATAATTATTATTGAATCGCGAAGATAATCTTCTACGGGCAAGGGAGTAACTGTGGTAATTTTATATTGATGATACTCTGCCTTTATAAAAACCGGGTTGATTGTGGCGAATATTAACTTTCAGGTGGTCGATCTTGCGTATGGGATATAGGTTTTGGTCCAGCGTTGCGAACGTTGATCAACTTACCAAGTATATCGAACCAAAAAGGCGCACCCATTGCGATAGCGATCGCGCTCAAAATCCAACCAAAAAGCCTTTTAAGATAGGAAAAAGACCATTTATTAATTCGCCATTCTTTACTTCCTGCTGCTTGTTGTTGCAGGTTAGTCGAACTCCAACCAATTGGTAAGGAAACATTTTCTAAAGCTTGTTTAACTTGATTTATATCATCCCCTTGGCGAGTGCGAATTGCCCTTTCTGTAATCGTATTACGTAAGGCCGAATCTTTCGATAGCCTACTAACAATGTGCAGCGTATCTGCATTAGTTGCGGCAGCGACTAGCATCCCAATTAAAATTGCAACTCCTTTAGCATTCCGCTTATAAACACCCGATGCCCGATCCATTGAGCGATCGAACCAAGTTTCAATTTCTTTCTGAAACTGCTGTAATTCTTTGTCTATATCTTCAATTTTTATCTGAGTTCTTTTGGCAATAACAGCAAGGGTTTCTACTAGAGAATCGGGTAAATTATTTATGACTTTTTCATCAACTAAATCTTTAACTGAACCGTAGATTTCTTGGATTTTTATATAGCTTTCACCGTTTGGTTCTGCCAAAGCTTTTTTAAGGATTTTATAATCTTCTAAAACTTCGGTGACGCTACGTTGTAAGCTTCTCAGCAATACAGCTTTATTTGTCGAATTAAAAGTCTGAATGCTTAAGGATCTTATTTTGCGTAAAAGTTCGCTGTTTTCGGGGAGGAAGTATCTAACATTATCCAGATAAATATTTAAAGTGCTTTCGAGCCTGCTGAGGCTGGTATTCAAAGTAGCTTTATTGTTTTTTAGATCTTGAACAATGCTGTTAAACCCTATTTCTAATAAATTCAATTCTCGTGACAAATGAGATTTAATTTCATCGCTAAAATCAGGCTCTGGAAAAGAATTAAAAATAGATTTTATATCCTCGATTAGTTCTTTGCTAAATTTTTCTAAGCTGACTCCACTAGCTTTTTGCAGCAGTTTCTGAATTCCTATTGTTTTAAACAGCGTTGTGGCAAATGTTTCAGCTTGGATGTAAGAAGGGCCGCTATTTTTATTTCCAAAAATCCTTTGCTTTCTGGCGTTTTTTTGCTGCATCCAGCAATACATTTTAAACCATAGATCGCCCCAGAATTTAGCCAGTTTGCGAAACCAACTTACAATTGGTCCTCTGGCTTCCTGATTTAGCGTATTAATCAAGGGATCGTTGTAAAGTTCATTGGCGATAATTCTGGCTTTAGCTAATTCTGTGTCCCCACTTTCGCCGCCTCCTACCAAAAGTGATTCTATGGATTTTTTTAAATGTTTTGCTCTCCACTGGACAATGGTAGCAAGCAATTCTTGAATTTCCGAGGCGAGTAAACTCAAAATCAAGTAAATAAACAATAAACCGATAGCAATGTCTAATACTTGGGGTAAATTCATAGTTGAATAGGTTTACATTAGATAGGTGTCCGGTATCGCTCAATGGAATTATGGGTGGTTCAAATTTCGCCTGGAGCAATCCCAAAAACAGATTTCGCGCGAGGGATAAATGGATTGATGCTTTGTGTATTGTAGGTTTGCTAGTGGCGGCAGTTGTGCTGTATGGAATTAATCTGGGAGGATTGGCGCTGCGGGATTGGGATGAGGGAATTGTAGCTCAAGTTGCCCGCGATATTTTCAATGCACCGGCTGACTCTTTACGCTGGC
Organism: Cyanobacteria bacterium UBA11372; assembly: GCA_003486675.1. Classification (GTDB taxonomy): domain Bacteria; phylum Cyanobacteriota; class Cyanobacteriia; order Cyanobacteriales; family Aerosakkonemataceae; genus Microseira. Next base: position 11,865 of record DNGG01000429.1, on the reverse strand, counting down.
TTTATCCCACCATAGCAGGGGAGCCATACCATAACAAGCCGCCGCTGATGCACCTGTTAATTGCATTGACTTATTCAGTTGGTGGCGTGAATGAATGGACGACGCGCTTCCCAGGGGCGATGCTAACTGCTATTTCCGTACCGCTATTGTATGGGATTGGGCGGGAAATTTTTCCCCAACGCCTGGGGGCGATTTTCTCAGCTTTAATTTACCTGACTTTGCTACCCGTCGTGCGTCACGGGCGTTTGGCGATGTTGGATGGGGCAATACTGTGCTTTTTTTTGTTAATGGTATGGTGTTTGTTACGCAGTCGCCGCGATTTGCGCTATTGTCTCGGCGTCGGTATTGGCTTTGGGTTGATGTGCCTGACTAAGGGTATTTTAGGGGTATTGTTGGGTGCGATCGCTCTCCTGTTCATTTTCTGGGATACACCCCGACTCCTGACATCTTTCTATCTTTGGATCGGACTAATTATTGGCACCATTCCCGTAGCCTTGTGGTATGGTGCCCAATTCTTACACTACGGTCAATCTTTTATCACAACCAGTCTCTTTAGTCAATCCTTAAAAAGGATTTGGACACCAGTAGAAAATAACACTGGGCCACTTTGGTATTATCTGTTGGAAATTCTAGAATCAAGCTGGCCTTGGCTGCTATTTTTACCCCAAAGTTTCCAACTAGCCTGGGAAAATCGCAATCTCGGCTGGGCTAAATTAATCTTGGTTTGGAGTAGCGTTTACTTATTAGCTATCTCCGCGATGACGACAAAACTTCCTTGGTACGTTTTGCCAGTTTACCCGGCTTTAGCGCTGGCAGGGGGTGCTTACTTAGCAGAAGTTTGGCATTTTCCCGAGACAAAATCTTATCCGCGCGCTTGGGTTGGGATTCTAGCGCTGCTGGCTGTTGTAGGTTGGGGAGGTAGCATTTACTTTAGTTTCTTTGCGCCGACAAAGGAAGCGGATATCGGATTAATTTTAGCTGCTGTGGCGATCGCCATGACGCTAGGGGCGATTTTGGTAGCGCGTTGCGATCGCCAATTTATGGGTATATTATTCTGGGGGATGTACGTGTCGTTAATGCTACTAATGACTTCCGATCATTGGGTTTGGGAATTAGCCGAAGCCTATCCAGTGAAACCCGTTGCTCAGATGATACGGAATAGCGGGCTGCCGGATGGTGAAAAGATTTATACATCCTATCGTGACAATCGTCCGGCGTTGAATTTTTATAGCGATCGCCAAGTCATACCCGCTTCAGTCGATCGTCTCAAACAACACTGGCAACAAGATGCTTCCCCCTACTTGCTCATAGATCCACAAACGCTACAAAATCTAGCCCTAGATCGGGTAAAACAGCTAGGAACCCTACCAGATTGGAAGCTAATTACCCGCCAGAGAGCATAAGGCCAAGCAGATTGCAGATTTTAGTTTAAATCTGAAATCTAAAATCTTAAATCTTAAATCCCCATTACCCATCGAAAGTTTTTGTCACCCATTCCCAAATTTGGTGTAAGGGATTTTGCTGGTTTTGCCTCGCCTCTGGCGTTGTTAAAGTCACCGCCAAGAAAATCGCACTACCTACAAGGACAATCGTAGCGATGGGCTTACCAAAGCGGAAATCGCGGCGCATTCGCGCTAGAGGGCGACTCTGACGCCGCAGCATCTGGCTGTTGGGACGGCGTTTAAGCGGTACGGGATCGCGGACGTAATGACCGCTTTGACTCACTACAAAACGTTGCTCGCAATAAGGGCAAGTATAAAGTCCAATGCCCGATCTGCCCAGCTTCATCGGTCTGGAACGATGGCAAATCGGGCAAACAGCGGAATGTCCATTAAATGTGTGAGCACTCATCAGAATTTCCTAATCTTCCCCACCGGATGTGATTATTTTTAAGCGTTGAGCTGCTGACAGTGTGTTGATGCCAAGCGCCTAGATCCGAGTTTTTCCTGGTGATAGCTTGTGCCACCTGTAGTGACTTTTAGCAACGCCCATCTCCACCCAAGCCATCGAGGATTTGAAGTGGTATCCAAACGCCGACCCCAGATCAACATTTTTAGCATTAGATACGGAACTATGAACGCTAAGATTTTTAACCGCATTACCCCAAGGGTTTTGTTACGAGTAGTAACAGACGGATTGATTAGACAATCTTCATCCCTAGTCTACCCTTGTTGACTTGTCTTCCTGCAACCCCAGTGGGGTTCTTTATCTATACAATCAAAATGAGAAGCCAGTAACAAAATTTAAGCTTTCTCTAAGTACTAGATATACTCGTCTCTATAATGTCATACCTACCTCCCGCTGCGGCGTCGCTGTCTGAATCAACAGCACTAAGAACGGGCACTTCTTGTCGCGTGCCTACTTCTACATCCAAACTCACCCGCCTACTTAACCATCTCCAGCCGTCCCCAGAAACAATGGTATTGATTTTGGCGGTACTGATTGGAGGTGGAACGGGGATGGGCGTGGTCACGTTTCACTATTTGATCGAACTGATCCATAGTCTGATGTTAGAAGATCTAATGGGTCGGATCTCGGTTTGGGGTTCCTGGAGTTTAGCCTGCGTTCCCACTATCGGCGGATTGCTGATTGGACTGATGCGCTGGCGCTTCCAAGACTTTGGACCGAGCATTTCTGCTTTAATTGCCGCCACTGAGGGAGCCAAACAAGCTTTGTCGCGGGAACTCAGACCCGTCACCAAGATGGTGGCAGCTGCGATTTCTCTCGGCACTGGCGCTTCTTTGGGGCCAGAAGGGCCTTCTGTGGAAATCGGCGCCAATTTTGGCATGTTAGTGGGTCAAGTGCTACAGGTGTCCCGCGAACGCCACCGTCTGCTGTTGGGGGCTGGGGCGGCTGCTGGTTTGGCAGCTGGTTTTAACGCCCCAGTTGCGGGCGTTTTTTTTGCCCTGGAGTTGGTTTTGGGGACAACTTTTGCGACTTCAGCGGTGAGTGTGGTGCTGCTAGCAGCCGTTGTATCGGCATTGGTTGCCCAAATTGGATTGGGTGCCCAACCTGCTTTTAGTTTGCCTGCCTATGACGTTCGCAGCCCTCTAGAATTGCCACTTTATATGGGATTGGGTTTGCTCGCCAGTCTGGTATCCCTGACTTATACCCAAGCTATTCAACAGGCGCAACGCTGCTTTCGGGGTGAGGTAGCGGGGTTTGGTTGGTTGGGTCGTATTCCACGATACATTCATCCCGTGATTGGGGGACTCGCCGTGGGGTTGGTGGGTTTGCAGTTGCCCCAAATTCTCGGCATCGGCTATGAAACTGTGGCGGCGATGCTGCAAGATGTTAAATTTTCCCTGCCGTTGTTGCTGCTTTTGCTAGTCGTCAAGTTAGTGATGACGGCGTTTAGTTTGGGCAGCGGATTGGTAGGGGGTGTGTTTGCGCCCGCGATGTTTTTGGGTGCTTCTTTGGGGGCTGCTTATGGAAAAATTTGGCCGCTATTGCTGCCTGGGTTAAGCGTACACATCGCCGCTCCTCCCGCTTATGCCATGGTGGGAATGGCGGCGGTTTTGGCTGCTAGCGTCCGCGCTCCTTTAACGGCTATTTTGTTATTGTTCGAGATGACGCGGGACTATCGTATTGTTTTGCCTTTGATGGCGGCTGTGGGTTTAAGCGTCTGGCTGGTGGATACCATTAAGTCAAAGTCAACGGTAAATAAAGGCTTAAATCTCCAACAAATGGGCGTGAATGTGGAGAAAGACCAGAATCTGGAACTTTTAAAACAAATTCCAGTTTCGGCGGCGATGCTTAAACCTCGCCTGATGCTATCTAGCAGTTGCAGCGTGTTAGAAGCCGGTTTGGCGATGACGAACGAGCGCTGTCACACGGCTTTAGCAATTGATGAGGATTTAAAACTAATTGGTTTGGTCACGCTTCAGGATATCGATCGCGCGATCGCTCAATTTGAATCCGATGCTTCTGCAATCAATTTAGCCGATTTAACCCTCGCTGCGATCTGCACCAAGGATCTCCTCTATGCCTATGCAGATGAGCCGGTTGCTGATGCTTTAGACCGCATGGCAGCAAGGGGTTTGCATCAGCTTCCCGTGGTTGAACGCGACAACCTCAAACGCATTTTAGGCTTACTGGAAAAAGAAGGTATTACCCTGGCTTGCGACGTTGCGGTTACTACTAAAGCAATTAACCGCTACCTCTCCCCTCCTGCACGGACTACCCAGGAGTTGCCTTTACCCAAACTTACCCAAACTGCCTGAACAATCTTTCAGGTATCCCTGCACCAAGTTATTAGTTTTTTGTAGGGTGGACAAATGCTCACCCTACAACTTTTAGGGAAATTTGTCTTTGCTTGGGCATACATAAGCAAATTATTCCCGTGCTGTACGCCTCTTTACACGGTGTTTGGCGCTTAGGTGTTAACGATCGCGGTTGCGCTCTCGCGCGACGATGGCGCTCTAGTCTTTATTCCTCGTCTAGTTCCATGTCGTCTCCACCGATTTGTTTGAGACGAATGTGTTTGCGTCCTAAAGAAATTTCAAACTCATCCCCTGGTTTCAGCCCCATCTGTTTGGTGTAAGCCGAACCAATCAATAAGTTGCCGTTAGACTGGACGCTGATTCGATAACTTGCACTGCGTCCGCCACGACCATTACCGCCTTGTTTGCTGTCTAACTGAATCCCCTCCGCATCAATCAGGGCATTCAAGAATTTCATCATGTTGACGCGCTCTACACCGTTTTTAGTCACGGTGTAGTAGCCGCAGGCTTTCGCTTTTTCCTCTTTGCTGAGATTTTCTAGCTCTTTGACTTTTCTCAGTAGAGCTTCCCCTTCTAGGGTTTCGATCTTTGGTGTTTTTGGCATTAACTTCTCTCTTCAACAAATCCATCAAGTAATTTATAGTATCTTACTTTAGCTGAAATTAACACTGGTTGATATGAAGCTTTAGCTTTATATCAGCTTACACCCCTATGTTAGTCTCCCAAGGTAAAGTTCTTTAAAGATTGACTGGAGTCTGTTTGGTAGCATCTTTGTTGAATTAGGGTGAGCGAGGAGGGAGAGGGAGAGGGAAAATACTCATGCCCTGTTCGTGGCAGATTGGTATGACCATCGCTTAAGCTCAAGAGGGGCAACAGTCAGCGCTGTTTGTGAAGGTTTCTACCCTAAACTTGGTGGATGATAGACAAAGCAAGGTTTTGGTTACCGCAGCTGGAATGAAACTGACAACTCGCGCCCACTATAGTGTGAAAGCACTACTAGATTTGAGTTTACAGCCTGGATATGGCCCGACTTCTGTAAAAGCGATCGCTCGTCGCCAAGATATCCCCGCTCCCTATCTGGAAAAATTACTGATCTCGATGCGTCGCGCTGGTTTAGTTAACTCGGTTCGCGGTGCTATGGGAGGATATCAATTAGCTCGTCAACCTGGGAAAATTTCTTTAGGACAAATTTTAGCAGCCGTGGGAGAAACGATTGAACCCCTACCTCGTCACACTCCGGATGCAAAAGCAACTGAAGATTGGGTAACGCTGACGCTGTGGCGACAGTTGCACCAAAAGCTAAAAGAAGCCCTGTACGGTATTTCCCTAGAAGATCTTTACTATGATGCCCGCAGTTGGCAAGCTGCTTGTGGGGAAGAAACGAGTTTTGTTGTTTAGCAATCGCTAATGGGTAATGGATAATGGGTACTGGGAATTACTTGATTCTAGCGATCGCTGCCTGTCTAGATTACCTGATTGGCGATCCTTGGGGATGGCCTCATCCTGTCCGCGGGATGGGATGGATAATATATCAGTTTGTTCGAGGCATTGTAAACGATCCCCTGGCAACAGAAGAGCATTATTTTACCAAAACTAGGATAATAACTCACCGAATCAGGGGCATATTTTTAGCAATTGTACTGGTAATCGGTAGCGGCGGCTTGGGGTGGATAATTGTTGAAGCTGCTAGATTTATACATCCTTTATTCGGTGTGGCGGTGGAAAGCATAATCTTGGCAAGCTGTTTTGCCGCCAGGAGTTTAACAGATGCGGCGGATGATGTTTTACAACCCCTGACTCAAGGAGATCTAGCGAAAGCACGTGAGACTTTAAGTAATTATGTCGGTCGCGATACAGAAAATTTATCTTCATCAGAAATTTTACGGGCGGTGTTGGAGACGGTGACGGAAAATGCAACCGATGGAGTGATGGCGCCGCTATTTTATGCGATCGCTGGCTGTTTGATCCCAATGGTGGGTGCGGTACCCCTTGCTTTAGCTTATAAAGCAGCAAGTACCCTCGATTCAATGGTGGGTTATCGCGCCGCACCCTATACATATATAGGATGGTTTAGCGCCAAAATGGAGGATGTTTTAACTTGGCTTCCTTGTAGGTTAACGGTATTGACTTTAGCGCTTTTATCAGGTAAGCCCAGATATGTTTGGAGCATCTGTTCGAGAGATGCAACTGCCGATCCAAGTCCAAATTCTGGTTGGAGTGAATGTGCTTATGCTGCTGTATTGGGCGTGCAGGTGGGAGGGATAAATTGGTATCAAGGAGTAGCGAAGCACAAACCGCTTTTGGGAGAAGCAATTAATCCGATTGCGCCAGAACAAATATACCAGGCGACTCGCTTGACGAGGAATTGCTTTTTGATTTGGATCGCGATCGCCCAAACCGCCCTCATCTTGCTTGCATACCTTTAAAATTAGAGAGGATTTCCCAGGTTGAACCGCATGTTGACGATCACATCCCAAGAAATTGCCCAGTATCGTTCGCAACTATCAGCTTATCCGGACGCCCTCAAAGCTTTGGATGTAATTGAAGACTGCGAGGGAGATCTGGAAGATGCTGCGATCGCGCTGGCAATTGGTGCGGGACAACAACCAGATACATCGGATAATTGGTTGGCACTTTTAGCCAAGCGGTGTCGGGTTCCGATCTGCGAACAAGATTTTAGGGAAGATTTATTAAATGGCAATTGTACAAAGGCAGTAGAATATCTGATCTCTACGAAACTTTGCCCCGATCTGTTGGTAGCGCCGGTGGTAATCTTCGCGATTAAGACAGGAGTGAATGATTTCTGCGAACCTTTGGAATATAAACTTTGAACGCGATCCTAAATATCGGGCGGGCAATACTACCCACCCCACAAGAGAGAGCAAAACGGATTTCTGGATGGAAGAAACTGGCGATCGCCAGCGTTGCTACAAAGTTATTACCAAGTTTGACCCCAATCAGCTATTGCGATTTAGCGGGATTCTTTTGGTGACAATGCTCATGAATTCACCCGGAGTTGGAGCAGGCATAAGGAAACTCCACTCGCTAATCTGAGCGAACTGAAGCCTGTAAAGCCAGCGAATCGTTTACGTGACTCCGTAGCTCGATCCAAAAACCATTACCCTTACCACTTCATAGTCACCTGTTGCACCTGGCAAGCTGTCTGCACCAGGAATGACCGACGGCAAA
>DNGG01000429.1:3882-4262 GCA_003486675.1 Cyanobacteria bacterium UBA11372 | reverse complement strand
ACCGACGGCAAAGTATCGCCTTCTCCAGGCACAAAACCCAGAGTTTGCCACTAAACCAATTGCGGCGAGAAACTTAGTGTAGTTCCCCATCCAATGCCAAAATTTGTCATGATATTTAAGCCTCCTACTCTTTTTAGGGGGTTCAGTCGCGTGGGGGATGTGCTAGATCCTCTGCGCGGCGCTTTTACTTGTAAGCTGCATCATAGCATTAGACCGGCAATGAATGTCTGAATGTTTAAGAAACTCAACATCTAAATGCTGAGACAGCCGTTGCAGAAGCCTGCTTTGGAGGGAGTACCAGTTAACCAAGTTAAAGGTGATTCCTACGCTGGTATTGCTTGGCGGTGCTATTTGGAACTGGGGAAGGAAATCTGACTATG
>DNGG01000429.1:3427-3682 GCA_003486675.1 Cyanobacteria bacterium UBA11372 | reverse complement strand
CTGGGGAAGGAAATCTGACTATGACTAAGAAAAAGGACGGTAGCCAGTTTGATGATTTGTTCGGGGCTGTTAAAGGTGACGCTGAAGATGTCTCCCAACCGACAGAGAAAAAGCAGGCCAAGGGTAACAATCCTGACTATGTGAGAAGCACATTTTATCTGTCTAAACAGATACATCGGCAGCTCAAGAAAGCAGCTATAGATGAAGAGAGAGAGATGTCTGAAATTATAGAAGAGTTGGTCGATCGGTGGCTTA
>DNGG01000429.1:0-3187 GCA_003486675.1 Cyanobacteria bacterium UBA11372 | reverse complement strand
CCCATAATAAAAAAACATCACTCTGTCGTTGCGTAGGGACACGGCATCAGAAAAAGTTGGGACAAACAGATAACGTTAATAATGCCGTGTCCCGGCTACCGATCATCGGTAATCGACCGGACATGATATGATACAACATTGTCGGGACACGGCATCGTCAAAATTTTCCCTTGATGGATATTTATTCATGCCGTGTCCCTACAGGGTGTTAAAATCCGGTTGCGGTGAAAGCTGCCCAATAATAAGGATTGGCAAAAGGATAGGGGCGGCGTAAGCGGACTTTCTTTATAGCATCTCCGATTTCCATGCCAAGGATTTTGCGTTCCTTTTTGGGGATTCTTGTCAGTATTTGCTCAATTTTAGGTTTAAGTTGATTGAGGATAATTTCGCACTCGCTGCTGGTAAGATCGCGTAACCATGTTTGGGCGTCTTTGAGAGCGATCGCAATATCCCCCGCTTCTAGTTGGTGATGTTTCCTGATATTTTCATAGAATCGACCGAGCAACAAGGTTGTCGCTAGATCGTCAACTCGCCAAAGACTGCTGATGACGCTGGGACTACCTGCGTAGATGAAGCTGCTAGGCCAACCAATATACTCATCGTCTTGCATGGGGTCAATTGTACCTGTTTCGCAAGCAGAAAGGGTGACCAAGCGACATCTTTCTAAGTTTAATCGAAAGATTTCGGCTAAGGTGAGGCGGATATCTTGGGCTAATATCAGTGCTGAATCTAAAGGCGAGTTGGAATTAAACTCCCCGTGACAGCAGAAGTGAATGCAGTGTGCTTCTAACAAGTTTCCATCAACTTTACTAGCTGCTTCGTCTGCATCCTGCTTCACCAAAACTTCGGCGGAGGGGAAGAACGAGCAAATCGTCGCCACTTCCAAGTTAGTGTACGCGAGATCGTTGGTTGGATCTTGGACGGCAAATAGGTGACTAAAACTATACCGTTGCTGATTTTGGCTCAATTGCAATAATTGATAGCTGGGTGCATATCCCACGCCGCGTTTAAATCGATCCAAAAGGCATTTATTTGGCTGATTCTTTAGGGGTAATGCATGAAGGGGGAATAAATGCAAGCAGCGATGGGGAATTAAAATCAAGCGATCGCATCCCGATGGAATCTGCGCCAAGATCTCGTCAATCTGCAATATTTGGGATAGCTGACGCAATAGCAGACTTAGCTGTTCTTGCCATTGGTCTTTTTGCTTGTAGGAAGCCAAATTTATTAAAGCTTTCAAGTCTTGGGACTGGGATTGCCAAACTGTGGGGTGGGGAGAGCGATCGCTCACCACAAAAGTCACAATCTTATCGTCGGCAATATACCACTGAATAATCGCCGTATCTGGAGCGGCGATCGCTTGGATATTGCTAAAAGAAATCGGTTCAACCTGTTGGATAGACTTAAAACGAGGGTCTACTTGGTTGATTTCCTGGAGCAAGTTATCCCATTGCTGTTGTAAGTAATTTAACTCTTGCTGAATTCTCAACTTTGTGCTGCGATTTTCTAGCTGAGACTGCCAATCTCCACAAGCTTCTAACTGTCGCTGTTTGGCGGGAATTTGCCGTCGCAATTGGTCGAGTAGGTAGCAAGTTTTTTGATAGTGGTTTTGGTTGGTATAAAAGTTGCGCTTCGGGTAAAGATTTTTACGTACCAGGAGTTCGACCAAATGACGGGCTTTGCTGCGCTCGACGAATTCCAAAGCGCGGTTATAATATTCCGGCTGTTGTTTCCCCAATTCTAAACAAACTTCCACCATGCAGGGATAGATTTTATTGTATTCAGCCGCTTTTCCAGAAGCGATTTCACTGCGGAGAGATTCTAGGGTATCAATAGCAATTTCTATAGCTTTAAAAGCATAGGTTAACTGTCCTGCATCGCGATAGGTAAGTCCGAGTAAAAATTGGGTTTCAATTTGACTGATGGGAAACGCTTCGCGGGTGCGAACTTGCAACGCCGCTTTGTAATGGTGAATTGCCTGGGGCAAATTTTCGGCTTTTATGCCGTCGCGGGAACGATAGATATTGCCGAGAATATGTTGGATATCTGCCCATATTTCCGGAAAGTTTTGCTGCCTAAACACAGAAGCAAAGATTTCGTATCCTGTAATAGCAATCTCTAAATTATGCCCTCGGTTTCCCATGGGAAATTCTACCAGCAACTGGCTCAAATCGAAAATATCTAGCGCCAGGGGTTGTGCTAGTTCCGGCTCGAGTTCTGATAAACTGTTTGTGGCAAAACTTCGCAACTCGCGAGCCAGGTTTTGATCCAAAAGGTTGAGGTTGACTCTTAGTAGTGAGTCTACCTTTTGCAAATAGCCGTTGCTGTCGTGAATTGCTCCCAATAGCTGCATCAAAAAATCAAAATACTCTTGTGGGGTAACCTGAGTGGAGGAATTGCCACAAACTCCCATCAGACTACCTGCGATATTCATTAAACGATTAGCGCGTGTTGGATCGCCCCCTTTTGTCAGATCGGCTGCTGTTTTGAGCATTGTCTGGACTAAACCAGCATCGACTAAGTTGCGATTTGTTCGCAAAATCTCTGGTTCTTCACTGGTGACAGAGGTAAGTAGCCGATCTATAAGAACTTGGTAGGCTTCTTGGCGTGGTGAGTTCATGGCTTGGACAGGGTGGGATGCGATCGCAGATCTACATGTAGCCGATTTTATGTCTAATTTGATACTACCTTTTCTACCTATCTCCGCTAAATAAATAATTAAATTTAAAACCTTACTCGCTTACTCTAACTCTTCCTTCCTCTTCCCTCTGCGTTCTCTGTGCCTGGAGTGGTTCGTTAAAACAGCTTTAAATCAAGTTAAAATCGTCCCCCCCATCAATCTTTCATAGCGATACTTTAACTCAGCCTTTAACAAAGGCCATCGATTCAAAGTTTCATCCCTAGCAATAACTTTTTCAGCCGCATCGCGCGCCAAAATCAAAACATCCTGGTCTTCCACCAAACTTGCCAAAGCAAAATCAGCCATTCCCGCTTGACGAGTTCCCAAAACTTCACCAGGACCCCGCAAACGCATATCCATTTCCGCAATAAAAAAGCCATCCTGCGACTGTTCCAAAACATTCAACCTCTGGCGCGCATCGGCATTTGTAGAACTGCTCATTAATAAACAATAAGACTTCTCCGCCCCCCGACCAACGCGCCCCCGCAATTGATGCAATTGAGATAA
>DNGG01000213.1:3165-4554 GCA_003486675.1 Cyanobacteria bacterium UBA11372 | reverse complement strand
CCCGGCGGCGGCGATCCCACTATTACCCGGACAAAAGATATTAAAGGCACTCTCTACGCCTTCTTTGGCATGGAAGATGCTAGCATTCCCGCCGCACAAGTTGACCAGATCGAGGCAGAACTAGAGAAACACCACATTCCCCATCAGGTCTTCCGCTACGATGGAGTAGACCACGGTTTCTTTTGCGATCATCGCGGTAGCTACGATGCTACAGCTGCTGGGGCAGCTTGGACTGAAGTAAAGCAATTGTTTCAGACAACGCTAGCAGCGAGTTGACGCAATCCAAACTGTGGCATAGCCATTAATTGAATTATTCAAACGCTCATGAACGCCAAAGCAACACCTTCCCCAGCAGACAAGTCTTCCTTTTCTAGGGATGATTTTGCCAAAGCCCTAGAACAACAAGAATACCATTTTGAAAAAGGACAGATTGTTCGGGGAAAGGTGTTTGAATACGCATCCGATGGTGCATATGTTGACATTGGTGGCAAATCGCCAGCATTTCTACCTGAAAGAGAGGCTTCTTTGAAAACAGGAACGCCTTTGTCTGAATTGCTACCGTTGAATGAAGAAAGGGAATTTTTAATTGTCAAAGAGCAAGATGCAGATGGTCAGGTAACGCTTTCCTTGCGACAGCTATTAGTTAAGCAAGTTTGGGATAAATTAGCCGACATGCAGGAAGCTGGACAAACCGTGCAAGTGCGCGTCACTGGAGTGAATAAAGGTGGCGTCACGGTAAACGTGCAAGGAATCAGGGGATTTATTCCGCGATCGCATCTCCTCGATAAAGATAATTTAGAGCAATTGATCGGTCAACCCCTCAACGTTAGCTTCCTAGAATTCAATCGCGAAACCGAAAAACTGGTGATGTCTCAGCGCTTAGCTTCTCAATCTGCCCGCTTCAGCGAAATTGAATTAGGACAGTTGGTAGAAGGCAAAGTTACCAATATCAAACCTTTTGGTTTATTCATTGATATGGGCGGTACAACAGGTTTGCTGCACATCAAACAAATCAGCCAAAACTACATTGAAAACCTGCAAAATTTATTTCAAATTGGGCAACCAATTAAAGCAGTCGTAGTCAATTTAGATCAAGGTCAAAGCCGAATTTCTCTATCAACCAGAGTGTTGGAAAATTACGCCGGAGAAATGCTAGAAAACATGGCTGAGGTAATGGCTTCAGCCGAAGCGCGTGCGGAAAGGGCGCGGAAAAATATTGTCTGATAGCGCAAGTTGCTAATTGCTAATGGCTAATTGCTAATTGGGAGAGAGCTTGGTAAGCTTTTTTCTCGATTGAGCGATTAGCCATTATCTCCAAGTTTGAGATTGCTAGCAACTTGAGTTATATAATGTCCGTTGAATAGCCCATAATAAAAAAACATCACTCTG
>DNGG01000213.1:0-2927 GCA_003486675.1 Cyanobacteria bacterium UBA11372 | reverse complement strand
GATTTCTCGGACAAACAGATAACGTTAATAATGCCGTGTCCCGGCTTCTGATTACTGGTAATATACCAGACATGATATTAATTAATATCATGTCCGGTAGCATCGGTAGCGTCAGCCGGGGCGGGTTTAAAAAATTTCTCGCGATTTTCCAACATGGCTGGTAAAACCCGCCCCTACTCCCGTCAAAAATTATACACTACCTTTGCTAGCGGACATCATATAAGTTGCTAATAGCTAATAACTCAAGTTGCTAGTTATGAGGTCAAGCATTTTAGATCCCCCTAAATCCCCCTTCATAAGGGGGACTTTGAATCCGGTTCCCCCCGGGAGGGGGGTTAGGGGGGATCAAACCGACAATATTTGTAACTAGCAACTTGCGTTAATAGCTAATGGTAGAGATGGATATTCCCACACTCAATTAGCAATTAGCAATTAGCAATTAGCAATTAGCAATTAGCAATTTCAGTTAAGGTGTGGTTGATTCAATTGCTTGCACTTAGCCTCGGCTAAATTATAAGCCTCTAAATATTCTTTTGGCCCTAACATCTGGTCGCCATAATACTCGTAAGGTTGCTTGCCGTAAACTGGTAAAGGGTCGTCCTCTGGATAGTCTTCTTTTGCTTCTTCGACGGCGGCTTTTAGTTCCTCGACGGTGAGGCGGTGCGCTGGAAAATAGTGGAGTTCTTGGGCTTTTTTGTGCAAGTGGGGTAAATTTGGATCTATTATGCGATCGCGAAGTGTGCCGTCAGGCGTATCGCTCACCTCAATCCAAGCATGTTCGACAGGTTTATACGGCTTTCCACCAAAAGCTAAAAAGCCTTGAACGTAAATTGCTCCTTCAGTAGCTAAGGCTGCATTATAAGCGTTATCAAAATGGTTTTTAGCCTTACTTTTAATCTGTTTAGCAATCTCTAGCGAAGCCGTTTCATCAAGTATTTTGTCCATAATATTGTGTCTTACTTAACCAATTAGCAATTAGCAATTAGCAATTAGCAATTAGCAATTAGCAATTACCTACCTCAAAATTTGTTCTATCATTCGATTTGCTTGCGATTCGTAACTGCCACCAAATAAATTAAAGTGATTGAGAATATGATAAAGGTTATAAAGCATTTTGCGACGCTCGTAACCTCTATCTAAAGGCCAAACTTCATCGTAACCGCGATAAAAAGGTGCGGGAAAACCGCCAAACAGTTCGGTCATTGCCAGATCGGTTTCGCGATCGCCATAATAAGTAGCCGGATCGAGAATCACGGGTTCTCCCGCCACAGTAACAGAAGCATTCCCCGACCACAAATCCCCATGTACTAGGGAAGGTTGAGGTTTATAATCTTCCAGCAGTTCGGGAATTGCTTCTAATAAGCGTTCTCCCTGTCTAAATTCACCTCCCCTGCGCTTGGCTAACTTTAATTGATACCCGATGCGATGTTGGGTAAAAAATTCCGCCCAATCTGCTGTCCAAGTATTAATTTGCGGCGTTGAACCAATCGTATTATTCCGTTCCCAACCAAAGCCTTGATTGCTAGTCGCTTTGTGCATTGCTGCTAAATTGCGCCCCATTTCTTCCCAAGCATTTGTGCCAGCGCTGCGTCCCAATTCTAGCCATTCCAATACAATGTAAGCCGAATTATCTACCGTACCGCAACAAATTGGTTTGGGGACGCGGATAGTATGAGTGTCCCACATTTGTTGTAGTCCCAGGGCTTCGGCTTCAAACATATCCACCAGGGACGCTTGATTGAGTTTGACAAAATAAGTGACAGCGCCGTTAGAAACTGCATAACCTTGGTTAATGCAACCTCCCCCAACAGAGCGGCGCTGCTTTACTTCAAACGGTTCTTTCGTTACCTGGCTGACGTGTTCGGCGATTTTTGTCCACATGGGGTAATTGCTAATTGCTAATTGCTAATTGCTAATTGTCAGGATTATACAATAAAGACAAATACTGCGATTAGCCATTAGCCATTAGCATTTTCCGGTTTAATCGTAACAATCCCGTAAGCTTCTGGTGATAAGTAACGGTTAGCGGCTAATTGCAAATCGGCTTTATCCAAGGCTTGGATGCGGGTGGGGTAATTGAGAACTGGGGCTAAATCGCTGACCATTGATTGATAGTAGCCGTACATGCCAGCGCGATCGCTTGGCGTTTCGTTGGCAAATACAAAGCGATTCGCTACTTGCGTCCTGACGCGGGCGATTTCTGCTTTGGTTACGGATGAGGTTTGGATCTCGCGGATGTGGGATGCGATCGCATTTTCCACTTCGGCTAAATTCTCCACCGGCAATTGCGCGGAAATATAAAACGTTCCCTGAATTTGATTGGTCATATTGCTAGCCGAAATATTCGTCACCAATCGCCGATTTTCCCGCAAATCTTTCACCAAACGCGATGTTCTCCCGCTGCCTAAAATTGCTGCCAAAACATCTAGCGCATAAGTTTGGTGCAAATCGGTTAATCCAGGCGCGCGCCAAACCATCATCAGCCTTGCTTGTTGTAAGCTGCTATCGACGTATTCGCGGCGGACAATTTCTGTAAAAGGCTGTTCTGGTTGGGTAATTGGTAATTGGTAATCGGCAATTGGTGATGGGTTAGATGCTTTTTTATGCTCGATTCCTTCTGCGACAATTCCGATTAATTCTTCTACAGGCAAATTCCCTACTGCTACGGCTGTCATTGACTGGGGTTGATACCATCTAGCATGGAAATCGCGCATCTGCTGGGGTTTGAGAGCCTCTATCACCGATACTGGGCCTAAAACCGGGCGTCTATAGGGTAGCACTTCAAACGCCGTTTCAATCGTCCGCTGATAGCTGCGGCGGCGGGGATTATCATCAGAACGACGAATTTCTTCTAATACCACGAATCGCTCGCGCTCAAATGCGTCGTCGGGGATGCTGGGATTCAGCACCACGTCCATTTGCAACGG
>DNGG01000210.1 GCA_003486675.1 Cyanobacteria bacterium UBA11372 | reverse complement strand
TTCGATCTGGCGGCAAATGCCTCGCCTGCTCACCTGCGATTAATTTTGGGCGTTTTTTGGTAAGGTAAGCTCGAAGCCCCAGGGTTCTAGTAAGGTGCGTAATAAATCGAACACTTGGGGATCCGCATCGACTACGAGCAATTTGGTTTCGGGGGTGGTGGATTGTTGCAGGATTTGGGCGATCGCTTCCATTACGCGACTTGCTGACACTGGTTTGTGGAGGAATCCCCTCGCGCCTTTTTGGGCGGCGGTGATGCGATCGCTCAAGTTCTCCCGCGCTGTAAATACCAATACTGGTATCGGCGGTTGATCGGTTGCCAATTCGGCTAACAGTGTAAACCCGTTTTCTGCCGAGTCGGGAAAGCACAGATCGAGCAACACCACATCGGGGCGGGTATGAGCGATAAATTCTCTGGCTTGGGATAAATTATCAGCAGCTGTAGCTTGCATTCCCCAGGTTGCTGCCTCGGTTACCAAATGTGTGGTGAGGGCGGTATCGTCATCGACAATTAACAGTTGGGATTGCTGCTTGATGGGAATCGGTGCGGGAGTTGGTACGGCGGGAGTGGCTGGATCTCGCTCCAATTCTTGCCGCAATTCCAGAACGAGCTGAGGTAAATGCTCTATTTGCCCCGGATTCGGGTTTGTATCGGCTTTAAAGGTTTGTTCGATTTGACGCGAGAGGTGGGAGGCACGATCGAAACCAAAGCTGCCCAGGGAACCGACGAGGGTGTGTGCTTCTTTGACGGCAGATTGGCGTAATTCTTCGGTGAGGTTACTTTGTTTTAGGGCAGCGATCGCTTGTTCCAAAACCCCAATCCGAGCCAGGTAAGTCTCTTTATATCGCTCCCAAATACTACTCATAGCTGATGTCAAATGGGACACAGCAGTTTCTCCCTCACTCCTCTGCTCCCCTGCTCCCCTGCTCCTCTGCTCACCTGCTCCCCTGCTCACCTGCTCTGTTTCTTTGGGTTTTAGCCGATAACCCAGGCGATACACTGTTTCGATCAGATCGCCTTTAGCGCCAGCTTGTTTGAGTTTAGAGCGCAAACTCTTAATATGCGCTCTGACGGTATTTTCTGAAGGGGGTTCGTCAAACGACCACAGGTGATCGAGTAGCGCGCTGGAACTATAGATTTTATTACTGTTGCGTAAAAAAAGCTCGAGCAAGCCATATTCTTTAGCTGTCAAATGCAGCAGTTGACCGTTGTAAGTAACTTCACAACTACTAGGATCGAGGCGAAGATTTCCCCACTCTATCACTGGGGAACTGGTGCTATTACCTCGACGCAGTAAAGCGCGGATGCGGGCTAATAACTCTTGAAAATCAAATGGTTTGACGACGTAATCATCTGCCCCGGCGTCTAACGCCATCACCTTACTGGTACTGGCATCTTGGGCGGTGACTAAAAGCACGGGGGTGCTATTGTGAGCTTGTCGCAGACGCTTGCAAAGACTAATCCCGTCGAGCTTCGGCAGCATCAAATCGAGCAAAATCAAGTCATATTGGATACCTTCAGCAAAATTCCAACCAGCCTGACCATCTAAAGCCAAATCGACCAGATAATGCTGGTTGGTTAGCGTATCTTTCAGCACTTGAGCCAGATGCTCATCGTCTTCTACTAGCAAAATTCTCACGGTGGCTAGCTACCCTTAAGACTTGGTTGGAGCTTTTGCGCTCCTATAATCCAGATTAATCTGGAACGGTAGGGAGCGATCGCGCCAGGGTAGCCGTCGCAGAAGCGTTGTTACTCAGATAGCGTTGCCAAAAACTCCTCTGGCAGCATTGCTGGAACTGAAGCAGCCGAGTAATCAGATGTATTTCGCGTTACGATGGCTGGAGTATGTCAGGAATGCAAATCTAGACCAACACCCACGCATGGTGTGGGTGTCGGCTAAAAAGTAGAGATGCTCCCTACTAAATCGATGATGGTTTCCGGTGGCATCCATAACGATCAAAATCGATCTTAGGGGCACGGCAGCAAAAAACCTTCGGGTTTTGGACAAACCATATTGATGCCGTGCCCCTACAATAACTGTGTTGGTTTCCTACCAATTAATCGACATCATCGTGGGCGTAGCGCCGATAGAGGAAGTCTAAAGCGTAGTTGCGGAGGTCGTAATAGGTTTGGTCTTCCATGATTTTCTCGCGATCGCGCGGACGATCGAAGGGAATATCCAAAACTTCACCAATTTTAGCCGCTGGGCCGTTGGTCATCATTACCAAACGATCTGCTAAATACAATGCCTCATCGATTTCGTGGGTAATCATTAATACCGTGACTCGATGTTCGCGCCAGATGGCTAGCAGTTCGTCTTGCAATTCTTCCCGCGTCAAGGCATCTAATGCGCCGAAGGGTTCGTCTAGAATTAGCACTTGGGGACGGATAGACAAGGCGCGAGCGATCGCTACCCGTTGTTTCATCCCGCCGGATAATTGGGTGGGACGCTTGTACATAGCTTCACCCAATCCGACCATTTCCAGGTGTTCGCGAGCGATCGCGCTTTTCTCGGCTTTGGATTTTTCCGGATATACTTCGTCTACGGCTAAGTAAACGTTATCAAACGCGGTCATCCAAGGCAGCAAACAGTAATTTTGAAACACTACCATGCGGTCGGGTCCTGGTTCGGTAATGCGTCGCGTTTGCAGTCGCACTTCTCCCGTTGTCGGTGTTTGGAACCCGGATACCATGTTCAACAGGGTGGATTTACCGCAGCCAGAGTGACCGATTAAGCAGATAAATTCGCCTTCGTAAACTGTTAAGTCAATCCCATCCAACACCACCGCAGGGCCTTTGGGCGTGGGATAAACTTTAGTGACGCTATCGATGACTAAAAATGGGTCTTTTTTCCGTACCGATTGCTGTGTTTTTAAGGCTGTTTGAGTGCTGTTGAATGTTTGCATGGTTTTGATTAGTTATTATTCATTAATTGCTTGGTAATCGGTAATCGGTAATCGGTAATGGGAAAGAAAACTACCAATTACCAATTACCAATTACCAATTACCCATTACGCTGCTTGAGCATCGACTAAAATTTCTTGGACGTTGACTTCGCGTTTGATTTCTAAGCGTTTGAGATAGCCTAGGGGATCGTCAGGGTTAAATACAACGCCGTCGAATAGGGTAAAGGGTTTGCGATCTGGTTCCATATCCGACCAATTTAATTGGCGGGCGGCTTCGCCATATAAGTCTACCCGGCGGACTCGTTCGAGAATTTCGATCCAATTTTTGGGGAAGGCGGTAATTCCCCAACGCGCCAGTTGAGTTAATATCCATAACCCTTCTGCACGACCCGGACAATTAGTATTCTCAAAGTGGAATTGGTTGAAACGCGGCATTAGTTGCGGTGGCGCACCCGTTCCCCGGTGATAGTATCCTAAGAAACCAGGGCGAATATATTCTACGGGGACACCGACATATTGGGGTTGAGTTAGCCATTGCATAATCTCTTCCCGATTGCGGCGATCTTCGCAGTATTCGCAAGCTTCTAAAAGCGCTTTAACTAAAGCAATGTGTAGGTTTGGATTTTCATTTGCCCAATCTTCCCTAACTCCCAATACTTTTTCTGGATTTCCAGGCCAAATATCCAAGTCGGTGGCGATAACGAAACCCAATCCTTCGTAAACCGCACGACAGTTCCAAGGTTCGCCAACGCAATAGCCATCGATTTTCCCGGCTTTGAGTTGGTTAACCATTTCTGGCGGCGGAACCACGACTAAGTTTACATCGCGGTCGGGGTCAATTCCACCTGAAGCCAGCCAGTAGCGCAGCATCAGGTTGTGCATGGAACATTCGTGAACGACGGCGAGGGTGTAAGCTCCGTCTTTGTTTTGAGCGATCGCGCGTTTAAAATCGCTTAATGTCCGCACCCCTTGTTGGTAGAATCTATCGCTCAAGGTAATCGCGTTACCGTTGCGACTGAGTACCATCGCTGTAGAGGTGGTTACGGGTGCATTACCAAATAGTCCCAAGCTCATGGCGAGGGGCATTGCCGTTACCATTTGGGCTGCGTCTAGGCGTCCTGTTGCCACACCTTCGGCGATCGCATCCCAGTTGCTTTCCCGCACCAAATCGACTTCTTCTATCCCATGTTTTTTAAAGTAACCTTTTTCTTTAGCGACTACAAACGGCGCGCAATCTGTTAAAGGTAAAAAGCCAATCGCTAATTTAACTTTCTCTAAATCGCTGCCACTTCTAGAAACTTTGCGTCCAACTTCTTTAGTTTGCTTGACAGATGTTGCACTTGCTGCTTTAGTTTCGGTTGCGGCTGCGGCTTGTTTTGCCTTGCGTCGTTTATCTCGCTTCTGCTGGTTGAGGAAATTAATTAATTCCGCCCGCATGTGATAATAATCGGGATGGTTAACCACTTCCAAACGATGGCGAGGGCGGGGAATATTCACTTCTAAAATTTGACCGATATGGGATTCTGGCCCATTAGTTAACATCACAACGCGGTCGGATAATAGAAGTGCTTCATCCACATCGTGGGTAACCATGACCGAGGTAACGTGACTTTCTTGACAAATTTGCATTAGTTGTTCTTGCAAGTTACCCCGCGTCAGGGCGTCCAAGGCGCCGAAGGGTTCGTCTAAGAGTAATAGTTTAGGACGGATGGAAAGAGCGCGAGCGATCGCTACCCGTTG
>DNGG01000209.1:17414-27023 GCA_003486675.1 Cyanobacteria bacterium UBA11372 | reverse complement strand
CGAAACGGCTGTTTGCTTTCTGGATTTACGCCTTCGCTTTCTGATTTCATATCATGTCCGCCTGCGTTGGGCATCATACGCGAGGGGCGGGTTTAGATGTAGGGGCGGGTTTTAGGAGAGATCGTTGTTAGCAGCAAAAAGGATAAATAAACTCGCCCCGGCTGACGCTATCGATGCAACCCTTTATGCCAATCTCTGCACTTCTTCCACTGACAGCGAGAGCGCCTGCGCCACTTGCTCTACTGTTAAACCCATTGCCAATAGTTGGGGAATAGCATCCCGTTGGGTTTGCTCCGCGCGCTGGGCGCGTTGGCGTTCAGCTTCGGCGCGTTGGCGTTCAGCTTCAGCCCGCTCTCGCTCAACTTCAGCAAGTTGGCGTTCCTGTTCGGCGTGCAAGCGCTCCAGTCTGGCGCGTTCGCTTCCGGTGAGCAACAAATTCCCCTGGTTATCCCACCAACGCAACCATTGTTGGGTTTGATTTTGATAACTGCCGAACCATACGCCCAATTCTACGCCCATTAGTTCGATTGGGTAATGTCCGCGATCGTTGGGTTCCAAGCGGCGATAGCGAGTGTTCACCCAGTTATAAACTTCCAGTTCGCCACTTTGGATGATGTAGATAGCGTAATAGGGAATCCGGATAATCTGTTCGTAAACCCAAAACTTACCCGGTTTCTGGTTCCCCCCTTCTGGCAATCGAGATAAGGGGGTATTGTCTCGTTCTTCTGAGCCATCGCCACTGGCAAATTCAATCGCAATTAAGGGGACGGCATACTCGCGCCACAACACATAAGAGCGGCGATATTGCCCGTCTAGTCGGGGCGGCACGTTGGGAACGTAAAACCAGTCAGGCGCTTCGGCACCGCGTTCGGGGGGGTCGGTTTCGCGCCAGTAGATGCCACAATCTTGTCCGATGGCGTACTGTCCGTCGGGATGAAGGGTTTGCAGGGTGGTTTCCAGGGAGTCCGTGAGCAGGATACTCTGGGGATGTTCTTGGAAGTTTTTCACAAACGTGCCGTCTTCTTCGGGAAGTTGGGTATGGTCGGGAAAGGCGGGGGGCAGCGTTGAGGGGTTGAGGCTTTGAGTCATAACAGTTAAAAATTAAAAATTAAAAACGATTAATTCAAAATGAAAAGACAGATGCTCTCTTATAGCATAGCGATTGTTGACTGTTAAGTTCAACTCCTGCATCAAAAGCCCCGGAAGTTACAATAATGCCGGTTATAACAAATAATGAGTAATTTCAGAGCTAGAATATATTGTATCTTGAAGCAAGCTAAGTAAAGATTAAATTTCAGTTGTTCTTTAGGTTCGTATTTCAATTTGAAATAGGCAAAAACTATGAAACCTTATCAGCCCAGTAACAAAGTGACGAGTAACGGATTTACATGGCTGTTGCTATCTTCGGCTATTGGTGGTGTTGCTATTGGCGGAATTACACATTTGATTTCGTTATTAATTTACCTGATAATTCTGTTTCCCTTGGGCATGGGATTGGCAGGGGGTGCGGTAATGGCTGTAGCAATCAGAGGAGGAAAGGTCAGAAATCCGGCGATCGCATCCTTTTTCGGCATCCTAACTGGACTGATCCTCTATGGCTCAATGCATGGCGCTGGATACTTGCAGTTTAAACAGTCTGCTTCCGATCAAATTACCAAAGAACTGGGGGCGGTAAGTGACAGCCAATCCAACACTCTTATCGATACCTTCCTGCAAGAAAAAACAGGAGATAAAGGCTTTTTAGGATATATAAAATACAATGCCCAGCAAGGAGTAAGTATTGGTCGCGTCGGCAGTCAAGGAGCCAATTTGGGTGAGACGGGTACTTGGATTTACTGGTTGATTGAGTTTGCTGTCATCGATATTATTATTGCTGCGATCGCCTACTCTGTTGCTAAAAGCCCTTTCTGCGAAAACTGCGACCAATGGTATAACGAAGATCAACGAATCGGCAGCGTCAATCCCCAATTCACTGAAAACTTCTTGAATCTGCTGCAAAACGATCAATTCGCTAAAGCTGGAAAATTGATCGATCCGTTACAAGGCGTCTTCTCTCCTAATTTGGCAGTTTACTTGCAATGCTGTCCTTCCTGTAAGTTGAGCGATCCGGTATTGACTGTAAAAGCAGCTTCTCTTGATAGCAAAGGCAACTTGCAAGAGAATCAAATCGCTCAGGGTATGCTTTCTCTTAGCCAGTACAATAAATTCCACGAGGCAGCGACTCAAAACCTGTCTGAAATGGGAGAACAAAATGCAGTTCCTACCGATGAAGAAATCCTTCTAGCGCAGCTAGAGCGTTCTAGTATATCACCAGGCGATCGCTTCCTTGCTCACGGTTTAAGTACATCTGGGGAAGCAAGCATCGTCGAACAACTTTCGCGCTACCCTCAAGTCAAGGAAGCGTATCTGGTACGCAAAACCCTGCAATACTTCCCTGAAAAACCTTTCTACGTTTTAGGGTTTATACGTCGTCGCGGATTGATCGAATCAGAAGAGGCAGCACCCAACTTGGTAAAGAAACTTATGACTGAATTAACTTTGCCTAACCAAACATCGATTATTTGCCTGAACAAAGATAAAACGATGACCAAAATACTTCAACAAACCGCAGGCAAAGCCATTTATCAGAAAAAGTAAGCAGTCAAGTTGGGAAAGCTCAGGCCAAAGATGTTAGCGGGTAACTATGACGGCTGTCAATCTATCAAAATAGTGAATTGGTTTAACAAATTCTGAGGAAAGAACCTCTCTCTATGGCAAGATTTGGCTGACCTACCAAATGCAGTAGAAATAGAATGTTAAATCTCAGGAGATTGTATTGTATGAAACTAATAGGACGCTTTTTGGTTACAACTGTGTTGTTTGTGTCGGCGATCGCATTCGTTTGGCAAGGTGCTTTTTTCTCGAACTCTAACGCAATGGCTGCTCCTGGTGTAACCTTGATTGCAACCGCTGACGCGGGAAATGCAGTCAAAGGAAAAGTTAGCACAGATGCTTCCCGCGCCAAGAATTTTATCGAAGATACGAAAGATAAAGTTGAGCGCACAGCCAAGAAAAATGCCTCCAAAGTTGAAGATGCAGATGACAATGGTGGTTTCTTTGCGCGCAAAGCTAAGAAAGATGCAGCAACAATTGTGAAAAGAGCAGAGGAAGATGCAGCCAGAACCGAAAAAGCTGTAGACAATACTAAGAAAGCCGTTAAAAGCACCGTCGATAAAGTCAAGGATGGTTTGAGAGATTAGATAGTGCTAATTGCTGATGGCTAATTGCTAATGGCTAATTGCTAATGGCTAATTGCTAATGGCTAATTGCTAATGGCTAATTGCTGATGGCTAATTGCTAATGGCATAGATACCCGGCTTCTTGATGAAGTTGGGTATCTTGGATTTAGAGCGATCGCTGAGATCGTGTCTGTTGAATTACCCATCATAAAAAACCTCACAGAGTCGTTGTGTAGGGACACGGCATCATAGATATATCGGATAAACAGATAATATCAAATCCGGTTGCATCGGAATGATTAGGTTACTTGCTAATTGCTAATTGCTAATTGCTAATTGCTAATATGATGTCCGGTTGATTACCCATAATTAGCAGCCGGGACACGGCAAGATAAACGTTATCTGTGTCGGAGATATCTCTAATGCCGTGTCCCTACGCAACGACAGAGTGAAGTTTTTTTATTATGGGCAATTCAACGGACATGATATAATTCCTAATTTCAAGCAGGCCCCTACGCGGAGTAATTCCGATGCAACCGGAAATGATATAACTTCAATCGTGCCGTGTTTTGGCTGCTGATTATGGCTTAACGCAGTCAGAACAATTAGCCATTAGCCATTAGCCATTAGCCATTTACCAATTCAACAATGTAGGAAATCACTCGATCTGGATCGATCGGTTTGGCTACGTGTCGTTGAAAGCCTGCGGCGATCGCATATTCCCGATCGATCTCTCCAGCATAGGCGGTTAAGGCGATCGCTGGAATCGATTTGCCTGCTTCTAAGGTGCGAAGCGATCGCATTAATTCATATCCATCCATTTCTGGCATCCCTATATCGCTGAGGATAATATCAGGCTGGAATTCTGCGAATGTCTGTAAGGCTTCTGCGGCTGAAGCGACTGCAAAGACGATCGCACCATTCGCTTCGAGTAAGAATGTCAGTAACTCTCGCGTATCGGCAGTATCATCAACAACCATTATTCGCATTCCACTCAGTGGCGTTGTTGGGGCGCTGGGGGATGAGTTAGCGATCGCTCGCGAGGCGGCAGGTTTCACTTTACCATCAACAGCGGGTAACATAACGGTAAAAGTTGCGCCCATTCCTACACCTGGACTATCTGCCCAAATCCTACCACCGTGCATTTCTACGATTTGACGCGCGATCGCTAGTCCCAATCCTAACCCGCCAAATTTGCGCGTGGTAGATCCATCTTCTTGCCGGAAATACTCAAATACGTAAGGCAAAAATTCCGGATTGATACCTTTACCTGTATCAATTATTTGAATTTGAGCATCAGCATCAACTTGAGTCAGGCGAATTGTAACTTGTCCCCCATAGGGTGTAAATTTAACGGCGTTGGAAAGCAGGTTCCACACTACTTGTTGCAATCTCCCCGCATCGCCTAACACTTCGCCCACCGTCGGATCTAACGCCAGATTGAATTGAATATTTTTTGCTTCTGCTGCGAGGCGAACTGTTTCCATTGCACTGGAAATCACAAAGGTTAAACTGACTCTAGTCGAATTGAGCGTTAGTTTGCCCCGCATTACGCGAGAGATATCGAGCAAGTCTTCTATTAGTTGAGCTTGCAGTTTGGCATTGCGTTCAATTGTGGCTAATGCTTCGGCTGTGCGATCGCCATTCAGTTTGCCAGTTTGCAATAATTTAGTCCAACCTAAAATTGGGTTGAGCGGACTACGCAACTCGTGCGACAATACTGCTAAAAACTCGTCTTTGAGGCGGTTCGCGGTTTGTGCTTCTTCCCGCGCTTGCTGTTCGGCTTGGTATAACCGGGCATTTTCCACGGCGATCGATGCCATTTGTGCTAATTGCACCACTACGGCTTCGTCGGTTTCAGTAAAATCACCTTCATATTTGTCTGACAGCTGAATCAAGCCGATGTTGTGTCCGTCTCGCCCCACCAAGGGGGCGGCTAGCCAGCCGCGCATGGGAGGATGGTTTTCTGCATGTTTGCCAAAGCCGCGCCAGTGGGGATGGGCTTCTAATTCTGCTGGCGTCATTCGCAGCGGGCGATTTAATTGACACACGCGGGCATAAATTCCCGATCCATCTGGTTTGGCATCATAGCCGCGCCACTGGGCATATTTATCAGACAGGTAAACCGCGTTGATTGCTTGTTCCCAGTTGTCGTTAACCGTAACGCTGGTGACGGATTGGTGAGTACCAACGATCGCAGCTGCCCGATTTGTAATCGCTTGCAAAACTTCTTCCACTGAAAGCGCCGCATTGATTGCCAGCGCCGCCGCCGTCAATCCTTGCAATTGCTCGTTATAGTGTTTTTCCCGCGCCAGGAGATGTTCTCGCTCAAGTTCGGCAAGTTTGCGATCGCTAATATCGCTAGAAAGTCCTATGATGCCGATAATATTACCTTGCTCATCTCGGTAGGGCGCTTTTACCGAGAGAAAGACTCGCCGCCCGCCTACCATGTCTAATATTTCTTCAAACTGGTGCGATTGCCCGGTTTGCATCACTAGGCGATCGTTCTCCAAAGTTTTCTCGCCTTCTTCCGGCGGTTGGTGAAACTCGTTTGACTTTTTGCCCAAGATTTCTTCAGCCGGTTTGCCGATGGCTGCCAAAAGTGCGGGATTTGCTACTAGCATTCTTCCTTCTCGATCTTTGACGTAAACCAGCGTCGGGGTGGATTCGTTGATCGTGTTGAGGATGGCATTACTTTGACGTAACTCTTCCTCGGCTTGTTTGCGATCGCTGATATCTGTGTGTATCCCCAACATCCGCAGCGGATTACCATCTCTATCCCAAGCAACGATGCTGCCGGTGGAAAGTATCCATTTCCAATCTCCCGATTGCGTGCGTTGCCGGAATTCTACTTGGTACTGGTCGCGTCTGCCTGCGATGTAATCTACGTATACTTGGCTCGTTCGTTGCAGATCGTCGGGATGCAGGCGTTGCAGCCAAAAGGCATTCGTTTCCTGAAAGTTTTCTGGATCGTAGCCCAACATCTGTACATATTCGGGACTGACGATCGCATCCCCAGTTTGAATATTCAAGTCATACAATCCCTGATTGGCAGCAGTCAGCGCCAATCGCAACCTTTCTTCACTTTCGCTCAGGGCATCTTCTGTTTGTTTGCGATCGCTTATATCTGTATTGGTGCCAAACCAACGCACAACGTTACCCGCTTCGTCTCGAATTGGAATCGCGCGGGAGAGGAACCAGCGATAATTGCCATCTTTACCGCGTAAGGGAAATGTATCTTCCCAGGGTTCGCCAATTTTCAGGCATTGGCGGAAATGCTCGACGACGCGCTCTAGATGATCGGGGTGGTGTACCTTTTGCCATCCCCAGCCCTGCATTTCTGCTAAAGTCGTGCCGGTGTAGTCAAACCAGCGTTGATTATACCAGAAGAGCCAGCCGTTAGAGTCTGCCATCCAGGCCAGCTGGGCGATGTTGTCTGCTAGGGTACGAAAGCGAGATTCGCTTTCTTGCAATGCTAGTTCTGCTTGCTTGCGATCGCTTATATCAATCGCCACTAAAATTGCATGGGTAGGACGGGCAGTGGCACCGGAACGATCGAAGAAGACTTGTTTGCGAATGGTTAACCATCTGACTTCACCGTTTCCCCAAACTACGCGATGATCGCGACTAAACCAACCTGCACCTGACGGATCTAGCACTTGCTCGATCAGTTTAGCCATTTCTTCCCTTTCTTCGGGGTGAAAGGTGGCGTGAATGCGCGATCGCGGCACGACTAATTCATCGGTAGGCAAACCATACAAAGCGGCGGCTTCGGGGGAAAGCTCGACTG
The DNA here is from genome assembly GCA_003486675.1 of Cyanobacteria bacterium UBA11372. GTDB lineage: Bacteria > Cyanobacteriota > Cyanobacteriia > Cyanobacteriales > Aerosakkonemataceae > Microseira. The sequence continues at coordinate 20,015 of DNGG01000209.1, read as the reverse complement.
TATTCGAGGCGTAATCGAATTTGGCAATCGCAAAACCTGCCACTTGCATCCCCAATCGCAAACGCTCTTCTGATTCGCGCAAGCTTTTTTCGGTTTGTTTGCGATCGCTAATATTGGTAAACAAAATAGCAACCTTGTGGTTTTCCGGTTCACCAACGCGGAAGGCGCTGACTTCAAACCACCGATTCATCGCTTCAGATTTATTCTCAAACCGCGCGGGTTGCCCCGTCAGGGCCACTCTGCCGTAAGTTTCAATCCAAAACGCTTCCAAATTTGGCACGAGTTGGAGCGCCGTTTTGCCCGTCGCGTCTTCCAGCCCCGTCATTTTTTCAAACGCTGGATTGACTTCCAGGAAACGGTAATCAATCGGTTCGCCATTTTCATCCCACAGCATTTCGCAGATGCAGAAACCTTGATCCATCGACTCGAACAACATGCGATACCGCTGTTCGCTCTCGCGCAGCGCGGCTTCGGATTGTTTGCGAGCGGTGATATCCTGGAAAATCAGCATAATTTCATCGATGCTGCCAGTATCGCCATAAACTGGAGCAGCCGAAATGCTGACAATTAATTCTGAGCCATCTTGTTTGCGGCGGTAGGCTTCGATGCCGAACAAAGTTTGCCCATTTGCTACCGCATCTCTGAGCTGCTGACATTCCTCGAGTTGATCCGGCGACACAATGGGAATCGGTTGATGCAACACCTCGGCTTCACTCCAGCCAAACACCTCGGTTGCCGCTTTGTTCCACATGCGGACATTAGCGTTTGGTTCGATTGCCACAATCGGCAAAGGCGATGATTGAATTAAGGTTCTTAAGGTTTGGTTAGTTTGTTGCAATTCTTGCTCGATTTGTTTGCGATCGCTGATATCCAGCGCCACGCCGAGCCAGTACGCAATCTTGCCAGTATGATCGGGCACGGGTACAGCGCGGCTATATAGCCAGCGGTAAACCCCATCAGCGCGGCGGAAGGGAATTTCAATATCGTACTCAGAAACTTGTGTTGTTGCGGTTTTCCAAGCTTTGTAGACGCGATCGCGATGATCTGGGTGAACCAAGTCAGCCCATCCATCGCCTTGTAACTCTTCTAGACTTCGCCCGGTGAATTCCAAACCCCACTGATTGCAATAGATAATCGAGCCATCTGGCTGACTCATAAAAACGAGTTGGGGCGATAATTCTATCAAGGCGCGATAGCGTTCCTCGCTCTTACGCTGCTGGGCTTGAGCCAGTTTGCGATCGCTAATATCCTCAACAAAGATGACAATTCCGCCGATCTCGCCCTTTTCGGCGTACCAGGGACGAATTTCCCACCGCAGCCATTGAATTGTGCCATCTGGGAGGATAAAGCTATCTTCCTCGCATTGTTGAATTTCCCCTGCCAAACCGCGCTGATGAGCTTGTTTCCAGCGATCGCCAATTTGGGGAAAGACTTCGTAATGCGATCGCCCCAAAACCGCCTCAACTGACTCGAGTTGGTAAGTTTCTGCCCAGCGCTGACTGAGAGCAACGTAATTCATGTTGCGATCGAACATCGCGATACAGACAGGGGCATATTTAATAAACAAGCGCAGATTGGCTTCGCTTGTCTGCATTGTCTCTGGTTGTGAGGCTCGAGCGATCGCCTGCCGATTTTCTGGGAAAAACTCTTGTGGGGTAGGCATCCTGCCTGCCCTTGAGCTTGTTTGCTCAACAGGTGTAGCAGACACCGGCAAAAACTCCTGTGGGGTAGGCATCCTGCCTGCCCTTGAGCTTGTTTGCTCAACAGATCTAGCAATTGTCGTCACAACAGCATAGGGTGCAGATTCCCCAGCGCGAAACAACGGCTGCAAATCAAGCCGCAGCCACACTAACTCCCCATCAGAGCGATAAAAGCCCACAGTTACATTTGAGCAGGGTTGTCCGCTTTGCAGCGCCACCAGGGCTGGATTTTCCTCTGGTAAAAAAGTCGAGCCATCCCGATGAATGAATTGCCGGGGCGAATCGAACAAGGTTTTGCCGATTAATTCGTCGGCGGTGTAGCCTAAAATCTCGGCAGCGAAAGGATTGCAGGCAGCGATCGCCCCATCGGCTTCCTGAAGCACCATACCATCTGCCCGAAAAGTCGTTGTAGACTCTGATGGATCGCATTCCCAATTTGGGGCTAACTCAGACACTCGGTTGCTCCTGTTTCCCATTCCCTAAAATTGCTTATACCATGTCAGTTTGAGCCAGAACAGCTTTGAAGCAGGAAGCCCCGCTAATTCCAAGGGGTACTGACTGAAAAAGCGATCGTCACCAAAATTTTAAATAATTTTCTCAACAAATGCTCTATCAAGCGATCGCAGCAGCGAGCGAAGCGATGAGCTTGCTATTTTTACAATTTCACGAGTATAGGTAGTGGCGTGGCAAGACTAAAAATGTAGGCCCTTGTTGAACGATAGTGAAACCCAACAAACCCTTGCTGATGTTGGGTTTCCTGGCGTCAACCCAACAAAGCTCTTAATGCACTATTTTAGCCTTGCCACGCCAGTAGGGTGCGAAGCGCGATCGCGTAACGCACCTGTGGGAAAAAAGCGATTTTCTATCCCCAATATTTTATATCGTTTCCTTAGGCATCGGA
>DNGG01000209.1:16949-17122 GCA_003486675.1 Cyanobacteria bacterium UBA11372 | reverse complement strand
CGATGCTACCGGATTTGATATTATTCCCATTTTTTAGCAGTACCGCCTATACTGCCGCGATAAGTTGAATAAGTCCAAGGAGTGCAAATTAAAGGCACGTGGTAACTTTGGCTGGCATCAAAGATGGCGAAACGCACCGGAACTTTGTCAAAGAAAGGCGGATCGGGGAGTTG
>DNGG01000209.1:16015-16750 GCA_003486675.1 Cyanobacteria bacterium UBA11372 | reverse complement strand
AAAGGCGGATCGGGGAGTTGTACGCCGAGCTTTTTATAGTAATCGGCAATATAAAACATCATTTCATAGCGTCCAACTGCGATCGCATTGCCGCTTAACATCGGCTCATCTGTGCGTCCATTTTCGTTGGTGGTGAATGTTTTGATTAAGCGATAGCGATCGCCTTCTAAAACGGAAAGATCGATCCGCATACCCTGCCCAGATTTTCCCATCATCATATCTAGCACGTGGGTTGTCACGTGGTTCTGCCTTTCTGCTTGTGCGATCGCGTTTGGTTTCCCCTGTGCCAAAGTCCGCAATGGAATCGCCGCCAACGCACCCAGGGACAGTCCTGCCAACAGGAAGTTTCTACGGTTCATTATTAAATGCTCCTCACTTAAATAAATTGGGATAAAACTGACATTCATCTATCCCCAGAAATCACAAGGTTTAGCCAAAACTTTTATAAATTGTTTTGTTGCCTGGGTTACTGACTAATATAATTGCCAGATGTTTGCAGATGATAGTGATCGGTATCGCTAAAGTTGTCAAGAGTGCAATTTGAGCCTGCGATCGCCGAGCTATTCATCCCTCAAGCGGGCATATCTGTTTTTTATTACGTAATTTTACCTAGATTTTACCGTTCTTAATCTTTTTTCAGGAAAAATATGGAATAATCAATAGGTGATGTGGTGAACTTAGTGTAAAATTCACAGAAAAGGTTTTGTCAGAGTATATAGCGGTTTGCACTCGAAT
>DNGG01000209.1:0-15784 GCA_003486675.1 Cyanobacteria bacterium UBA11372 | reverse complement strand
GGTGCCCGCACACTGCTGCCAAGCCTTTTGGCTTTCCCTCACACGAAAAGCAATCCGCTGTAAGGTGTTGGTAGGTTTCGGTAGTTCGTGCTTGAAAGTCTTGCCAGCGAGGTAACCAAACGTCGTGCTGTAGAAATTGTAGCCGGTCTGGGTGCGTTGATCGCCTGAGTGCGAAGTAATTTTTAACAAAAGGTCATGCGATCGTGTTTATCAAACAGCTTAACTATCAGGTAGCAAAATCAGCTCGCAAAGTCTCCCTGCGAACTGTCCTGACAGTACCCTTCGTGCTGCAAATTGTGGCGACAGTGGGAATGGTGGGATATCTTTCCTTTAAAAACGGACAACAGGCAGTTAATCAACTTGCCGAAGGATTGATGAGCGAGGTGAGCGAGCGGGTTAAAGATCGCCTTGATGTATATTTATCCGTTCCTAAATTAAGCAACCAACTAAATGCCAATGCCTTAGATACTGGAGCCTTAGATATCAGAAATGTGGCAAAACGAGAGGAATATTTTCTCAAACAATTCCCAGCCTTTCCCCTTTTAACCTTGACCGTTTTTGGCACAGCACAAGGCGAAACTTATGGAATTAGGCGTTTTAAAGGCAATGAAATCCTATTAAAGTATAGTGACGCTACCACGAATTATGCCCAGATTTACTTTACGAGAAATAGCAAAGGCGAAATTGAGTTAAAGAACTCTATTCCTAATTTCGATCCGCGTAAAAGACCCTGGTATCAGGCGGCAATCAAAGCAGGAAAGCACACTTGGACACCAATATTTGCTGATATTGTTGGTGAAAGTTTGATTATCAGTGCCGTGCAACCTTACTACAACAAATCCAGACAGCTAAAAGGAGTTTTGAGCAGTTCATTTCTGCTTGTCTATGTCAATGAATTTCTGCAAAGTTTGAAAATAGGTAAGACAGGACAAGTTTTCATCATGGAAAACTCTGGCGAGCTTGTAAGTACATCAAGTAATGCGCCAGTGTACGTGGTTAAAGGAAAGCAGTTTGAACGAATTAAAGCCACCGATAGCGATAATCATTCTATCAGAGCAGCAGCGGAGTATTTATCAAATCTGTTGCCCACAAAACTTACGCAAAAAAACCCGTTTCCTCTGAAAAATCGTGAGTTTACAGTCGCGAGATTGACGCATAAACAGGTTTTTTTGCTCCAAAATAAAGACAGTCAACTATTAGAAGTCAGACTCAATGGCGAGGACAAATTTCTTTATGTTACCTCGCTAAAAAAGACTTTTGACTTAGATTGGTTGATTGTAGTCATTGTTCCCCAATCCGACTTCACAGCACAGATCGATGCCAACACCCGCACGACTATTTTACTGACGATTGTGGCTCTAATTGTGGCGATTCTCATCGGTATCTTCACCGCCCAATGGATTGCCAACCCGGTAGCGCGACTCAACACAGTTGCTCGCGATCTTGCTGAAGGACAATGGGATAAAACCGTAGAATTTGACCGGGAAGATGAAGTGGGACAATTAGCTAAGTCATTTAATAAAATGGCGAAACAATTACAAGAATCCTTTGAAAACTTAGAACAAAAAGTAAAAGAACGTACCGCAGAATTAGCAATTGCTAAAGAAAAAGCCGAAGTTGCCAACGAAGCCAAAAGCGCTTTTTTAGCAAATATGAGCCACGAATTGCGGACTCCTCTCAACGCAATAATCGGATTTTCCCAACTGATAATACGCAGTCAAAGTTTATCTAAAGAAAATCAAGAAAATGTGGGAATTATTGCCAGGAGTGGGGAACATTTATTAGGTTTAATTAACAACGTACTGGATTTATCAAAAATCGAATCTGGACGTACCACCCTCAACGAAAAAAACTTCGACCTCTACCGCTTGCTCGCAGATATCGAAGATATGTTTCGGCTGAAAGCGGACGATAAAAAATTGCAGTTATTAGTCGATTATGCACCCGAAGTGCCGCGCTACATCCGCACCGATGAAGTCAAGTTGCGCCAAGTTTTAATCAACCTGATTAACAACGCAATTAAATTTACTGAAGAGGGAGGCGTCACCTTGCGAGTCAAAGGGGAGCAGGTGAGCAGAGGAGCAGGTGAGCAGGTGAGCAGGGGAGCAGATTTACATTCAAATTCACCTATTACCAATGACCAATTACCCATTACCAATGACCAATTACCAATTACCCATTACCGCTTAGATTTTGAAGTCGAAGACACAGGAATGGGTATTGCCGCAGCAGAAATAGACAGTTTGTTTGAAGCCTTCGCGCAAACTGAAACAGGCAAAGAAGCCCAAGAAGGCACGGGTTTAGGATTGCCAATCAGCCGCAAATTTGTGCAATTAATGGGCGGTGATATAACTGTGAATTCGACTGTTGGAAAGGGTACAACCTTCAAATTTGACATTCAAGCTAGCACCGCCGATCCGGTTGAAGTTGACAGCAAAAAACCCACCCGGCACGTCATAGCGCTCGAACCAAATCAACCCAAGTATCGGATTTTAATTGTGGATGATAAACAAATCAACCGCAAACTATTAGTAAAAATGCTGAATCCCTTGGGATTTGAACTCAAAGAAGCTAGCAACGGCATGGAAGCGATCGCCATCTGGGATGAATGGGAACCCCACTTAATTTGGATGGATTTGAGAATGCCGGTAATGGATGGTTACGAAGCGATCAAACAAATTAAAGCTACTACTAAAGGTCAAGCTACGGCAGTGATTGCCTTAACTGCCAGCGTTTTAGAAGAAGAAAGAGCAGTTGTGCTTTCGGCAGGGTGCGATGATTTTATGCGGAAACCTTTCCGCGAAGCCGATATTTTTGACATGATGCACAAACATATCGGAGTGCTATACGTTTATGACAACTCAGATGTTGATCAAACATCTGCCGCCAAAGCTGAAGGGCAATTTCTCACTAGCGCTGCTATAGCCGCATTACCGCCAGAATTGGTAGCCGATTTGAAACACGCTATACTAAGCGTGGACTTGGATTTAGCTGCGGAACAAATCGAGCAAATCCGCTCGCACAATGGAGGACTAGCTGATGCGATCGCACAGTGGATCGACAATTTTGAATACGACAAGATTTTACAGTTAATTAAGTAACGTACAATTCCATGGCAAGCAACAAATACAAAGCTAATATTTTAGTCGTTGATGATACTCCAGAAAACTTGCGCTTGTTGGTAGGAGTCTTAAACGAAAAAGGATATCAAACTCGCCCCGTTCCTCATGGTAAGTTAGCTATATCAGCCGCCCAATTAAATCCTCCCGATTTAATTTTACTCGACATTCTGATGCCAGACATGGATGGCTATGAAGTTTGCATTCAACTCAAAGCCGATGACAAAACTAAACAAATTCCAGTAATTTTTCTCACTGCGGTTAATGAAGTATTGGATAAAGTCAAAGCTTTTGCCGTTGGTGGAGTAGACTACATCACCAAACCATTTCAGGTTGAAGAAGTTTTGGCAAGGGTAGAAATGCACTTAGCCTTAGTTGCCGCCCACAAGACTCTGGCGGCTAAAAATGAAGAGTTGGCTGCCAAAAATGTCGAACTAAACTCGACATTGCAACAACTAAAAAGCACCCAAGAAGAATTGATTCAATCGGCAAAAATGGCAGCTTTAGGACAACTGATTGCTGGCATTGCTCACGAAATCAATAACCCCTTGGGCGCGATTACATCCTCGGTGGCAAATATTGCGACATTTTGGAGCGATCGCTTGCTCAAATTCCCCGAATTTCTGCAAAAACTCTCCCCATCCCATCAGCATTATTTTATAGATTTACTGAAAAAAATCAATCAAAAAAATCAAAGTTTATCCACCAGAGAAGAACGCAAACTGAGAAACTCACTAACGGCGCAACTAGAAGCGTGCGAAATTGAAAACGCCTCAGAATTGGCAATTTTATTAGCGGTGATAGGCATTAAAGATATCGAACCATTTTTGCCGCTATTGCAAAATACTGAGAGCGAATATATTTTAGAAACTGCCTATCAATTCGCCAACGTTCAAAGCAGTATCAGAAGCATCACTACTGCCGCAGAAAGAGCAAGAAAAGTGGTTTTTGCTCTGAAAAATTACGCTCGTTATGACAACACGGGCAACAAAATAAACGTACAGATTCCCGAGGGTATCGACACCATTTTAACGCTTTATCACAATCAAATAAAACAGAATATAACCACAATCAAAAACTATCAGGATGGGTTACCCTCTATCTCGTGTTACCCCGACGAACTCAATCAAGTCTGGACAAATATCATTCACAATGCTTTGCAAGCCATGGACTATCGCGGCACTTTAACCATTGAAGTCAAGCAGCAAGACGGAAATATCAAAGCCAGCTTCACCGACAGCGGTAAAGGAATTTCCCCAGAAATTATGCCGAAAATATTTCAACCTTTCTTCACCACAAAACCACCCGGTGAAGGCAGCGGTTTGGGATTAGATATTGTGAAAAAAATTATTGATAAACATGGAGGGAAAATTGAGGTAGAATCTGTACCAGGTAAAACCACATTTACTATATCCTTACCGCTGAAAGCTTTATGAAGAAAAAAAAGTCACCTAAGCCTGTCATTTTATGCGTTGATGATGAGGAAAACGTTTTGCAAAGCTTGCGAATAGCACTGCGAAATGGTTTGGGGGATACTTACTTATATGAAATTGCTGAAAGTTCTGATGAGGCAATGGAAATCCTCGCAGATCTAGATGCGGAAAGCGTGCCAGTAGTCGCGATTATCTCCGATTGGTTAATGCCTGGAATGAAAGGAGACGAATTTTTAATCGATGTTCATAAAAAATATCCCCAAATAGTTAAAATTATGATGACAGGACAAGCCGATACAGAAGCCATCGAGCGAGCAAAAAAATCCGCCAATCTGTATGATTGTGTGTCCAAACCTTGGAGCGATCGCCTACTGATTGAAACCATTAAATCAGCGTTGGAGCAATGATGAATCCACCTATTATTATCTGTGTAGATGATGAACAAACGATCCTCGATAGCCTTAGTATTGAGTTAAAAAATGCCTTTGCCAGCGAATACATTATTGAAATTGCGGAAAGTGGAGAAGAAGCTTTAGAGATTGTCAGAGAAGCATTAGACAACCAGCAGGAAATTGCCGTCGTGATTGCCGACTACATCATGCCCAATATGAAGGGAGATGAATTGCTCGAACGCATCCATACTCTTTCCCCCAACACCCTCAAAATTATGCTGAGTGGGCAAGCAGATTTAGAGGCAGTGGGAAGGGCGATAGAACGGGCAAAATTATATCGTTATATTGCCAAACCCTGGCATAGGCAAGACTTTAAATTGACAGTAAAAGAAGCAGTAAATAGTTATATTCAAGATGCAAAAATAGCGGATCAGAATGCAAATTTATATCGCATGAATCAGGAGTTGTAACGATTAACGCGCAAACAAGAAATCCTGATTGAAGAACTCTCTGAAATCAACAAAGCTGTCTATCGCTTTGTGCCGCAGGAATTTCTCAAGCTTTTAGATAAAGCCAGAATTGTCGATGTGCAATTAGGCGATGGCGGACAGCAGGAAATGTCTGTGCTATTTGCAGATATTCGCGAATTTACTACTCTATCTGAGGAGATGAGTTGCCAGGAAAATTTTGATTTTATTAATTCTTTTCTAGCTTACATGGAACCAGCCATTATGGAAAATCATGGCTTTATTGATAAATATATTGGCGATGGGATTATGGCACTCTTTAGCGGTGGAGCAGATGATGCGGTTAAAGCGGCAATTGCCATGTTGCAAAATCTCGCCAAGTTCAACGAGAAACAGGCAAAAACTGGCGCTCCGCCGATTAAAATTGGTATTGGCATCCATACCGGATCGTTAATGTTGGGTACAATCGGGGGACACAGCCGAATTGATAGTACGGCAATTGGCGATACGGTGAACTTAGCTTCTCGTCTCGAAACCCTGACAAAAACTTATCAAGTATCGCTATTGATCTCTGACGAAACTTGGTACCGCTTGCAAAACCAACAAAATTATAGTATGCGCTTTATCGATCGAGTCAAGGTTAAGGGTAAATCAAAATCTGTAGCTGTTTTTGAAGTTTTTGATGGGGATTATAACTTAGTTAAAGAGGGAAAATCTGCCACAAAATCGATGTTTGAACAGGCAGTTTGCCTATTTTATGGAGGTTTTTACATCAAAGCAGAACAATTGTTTAAAAAGTGTTTGCAGATTAATAACAGAGATACAGTCGCTCAATTTTATCTGGAACGATTGCAACAGCATTTAATTAAAAGTATGGGAAAATAGGGAAAAAATGGCTAAGTTAATGGCTTGGCAAAGAAACCCGGTTTCTCGGAAAAATCCGGCGTTTGACACCGATAAATCTCCGAAGCAACCGGGTTTCTGACGCTCGGTAATGGGTAATTGTATTGACTAAACTGCCACTGAATTCAATTACCAATTACCAATGCCAAAAACTCTAACTAGGAACTTGGGTTATTTAGTATTTTAAGCAAGCGATCGCAAGTACTTCAAACTTTCCTAACGCCTGGAAAATTTTCACAATATTTTCAATTTTAATCTATATAATTTCCAGGGATACCCTAAAAAAAATAGCCTAATAGTATCATGTCCGCATCGCGCCGCAGTCTGGGTGTGGTGCGAATCTGAGTTTTAACAATTACAAACATAAAAATTGGCAAAACCGGACAAATTGAACCCGCCATTTGGTAGCAACTTTGACTGGAGATCTGCAATTTCATCGCAGTGCAGTGCAAAATACTACACAACCAACCGTGTTAAACTTAATTAAAAATTGTTGTAATTAACCATTAGCAAAATTATGCATCAGGCAGTCAATCAAAGCAAAGCACATTTATTAATAGTTGACGATACGCCAGAAAACTTGATACTTTTATCTAGAATACTAGCAGAGAAAGGCTATGCAGTCAGTACCGCTAATCAGGGCGATCGGGCAATAGATATCGCGCAAAACATTCCCGTAGATTTAATTTTGTTAGATATTAATATGCCCCAGATGAATGGGTATGAAGTTTGCGAACAACTCAAAGCAGACAAGCGCACTAGGGAAATTCCTGTGATTTTTATTAGCGGCTTAAATGACGTATTAGATAAAGTTAAAGCCTTTTCTGTGGGTGGAGTTGACTACGTTACCAAACCCTTTCAACTAAAAGAAGTTTTAGCCAGAGTAGAAACTCACTTAAAATTGAGTATACTGCAAAAGAGCCTGGAAAGCAAAAATGAAGCGCTTAACCAAAAAAATCAGGAATTGGCTCATACTTTAGAACAACTAAAATCGGCACAAGCAGAATTAGTTAAATCGGAAAAAATGGCAGTTTTAGGACAATTAGTAGCAGGGATTGCCCACGAAATCAATAATCCTTTAGCTGCAATTAGTTCAAGTGCTAGGAATATTTCTAGTTTTTTAGTTGAAACTCTCCAAGAATTACCGGCATTTTTTCAATCGCTTTCACCAGAACAAAGCGATCGCTTCACAGATTTAATCGCCAGATCGCTGCAAGAAAAACCTGCCATCTCTAGTAAACAAAAACGTCAATTTAGACGGTCGATAATTCCCCAATTAGAAGCTGCTGGAATCGAAAATGCAGACTGGTTTGCTGAGACTTTAGTAGATATGGGTATTTACGACAATATTGATGATTTTTTGAGCTTGATGAAAATAGGCGATCCCAGACATATACTCTTAATCGCCCGCAAAATTTCCGAATTGCAAAGAGGAGCAAAAACAATTGAAAATGCCAGCGCTAGTGCCGCAAAAATTGTCTATGCCTTGAAGAGCTACTCTCGTTACGAATCGTCAGAAAATTTGGTTAATGCCAGTGTAATCGATGGCATTGAAACCGTACTAACTCTATATCAAAATCAACTGACACGCCAAGTAGAAGTAATCAAGCAATATGAAAATGTACCACACCTATTATGCGATCCTGATGCCCTCAATCAAGTTTGGATTAATATCATCCACAACGCCTTGCAAGCAATGGATTACTCCGGAAAATTAACTATTAATATCAAACAGGAAGGCGAACAAATAAAAGTTGCAATTACCGACAGCGGCAAAGGAATTCCGCCAGAAAATATATCCAAAATATTTGAACCCTTCTTTACCACAAAACTCCCTGGTGAAGGCAGTGGATTGGGACTAGATATCGTCAAAAAAATCGTAGAAAAGCATTCTGGTACAATAGAAGTAGAAAGCGTCCCCAATCAAACTACCTTTACCGTCTGTTTGCCAACTAATCTCAAACCTACTTATAACTAAGCGATCGCTCGCCAGTAGTGGTTAATTGGTATAATTGTTTGCTGGTAACTCAAGCGAACGCACCTATGCAACCCGATACCATATGACTGGTATCACCCCCTAACCGTGTTTGTACTGAAAGTAGTATGACTAAATTAGCAAGCAATATACTGGCGTCAACGGCATCTTTATCAGGTTACCATAAGTATTAATACTTAGGTATTTTTGCTGAAGACTTTACATATGTTTACTGATAAATATAGTTAAGGGGGTGCGAGCGTAACATTTGTCAGTTTTTCCTACCAGCTTTTTGAACTAATCACCATCTTGATCTAGATTGCCCTATGTCAATCAGATCCTTGCACCGCTTTGCCAAAATTTCTGGAAACTTACCGCTGCGCCTAGTTTTGACAGTACCGTTTGTGCTGCAAATCTTTGCTACTGTAAGCATCGTCGGGTATCTGTCCTTCAGAAACGGACAAAAAGCCGTCCAAGATCTTGCCAGCCACTTACACGGCGAAATCGGCGATATTTCTGAATTGGATTTAATGGCGCAAATTAACGCCAACAATCGCACCACGATTTTGCTGTGTATTGTCGCTTTAATTGTCTCAACCGTTATTTGCATTCTGACAGCCCGCTGGATTGTCAAACCGATTCTGAATTTGAACGCATCAGCTAAAGCGATCGCCAAAGGAAAATGGGAACAAACTGTCAATCTCAATCGCACAGACGAAATCGGACAACTAGCTAAATCATTTAGCGTCATGGCAGGTCAATTGCGAGCATCTTTTTCTACCCTCGAAGCGCAAAATGCCCAATTACAGCGCCTTGACAAAGTCAAAGATGAATTTTTAGCCAACACTTCCCACGAACTGCGAACGCCTCTCAATGGCATCATCGGTATCGCTGAATCGATGCTAGACGGTGCGGCGGGTTCTCTATCAGAAATACAGTGTCAAAATCTGCTCATGATAGCTGGTAGCGCCCGCCGACTTAGCCAATTAGTTAACGATATCCTCGACTTTTCTAAACTGAAACAGCAAAAACTAGATTTGCAAGTTCGCCGCGTGGAAGTGCAAGGAATTGTTCAGGTTGTCCTGACTGTCAGTCAAGCTTTAGCAGTCAACAAAAACTTGCAATTTATCAACGCCGTTCCGGCTGACTTACCCCTTGTTTATGCAGATGAAAACCGCCTGCAACAGATTCTTTATAATCTGATCGGCAATGCAATTAAGTTTACCGACGCCGGTAAGATAGAAATTTCAGCAGCTTTGGTAATAGGTGATGGATCGTTGGTAATTGGCGAGCGAGAACAATTACCAATTACCAATTACCCATTACCCAAACAAATAGCCATTACCGTTGCCGATACCGGCATTGGAATTGCCAGCGATCGCATCGAACGCATCTTCGATCCGTTTGAACAAGGCGATGGTTCCATTGTCCGCCAATACGGCGGCACGGGATTGGGTTTAGCCCTCACCAAGCAGCTGGTAGAATTGCACGGCGGTAAAATATGGGTTGAATCTGAAATTGGCATCGGTTCCCGCTTCACTTTTACCTTGCCCGTTGCATCCGAAACACTCAGTACCGAGACAATTTCTTACCCCCCCACCGACAGTAGCACCCCCTTGCCTCCCTATCTTGGCGCCCACTGTCTTGTTCCCCTACAGACTGGAAAACCATCAACCGAGTTGCCTTCTAAGGTGGTAGACAAGCAAGAGAAATCAGCATCTATCAACCCAACTTTATATCGGCAATCAAACCAACTATCCTCCTATTCACCAATTACCAATTACCCATCACCCATTACCAATTACCATACAAATTCAGAACCATTCAAAATTCTAATTGTTGATGATGACCCGATCAATCTCCAAGTTTTAAACAATCACCTTTCCTTAGAAGGCTACCAGGTAGTCCAAGCCTTAAATGGAGAGCAAGCGCTTTCCATCCTCCAAAGCGGGCAAGAATTTGACTTGATCGTTCTCGATATTATGATGCCCCGCATGTCTGGTTATCAAGTATGTGCCAAACTGCGGCAAAAATATCCGGCACACCAGTTACCCATCGTCATGTTGACCGCTAAAAATCAAATATCTGACTTAGTGACTGGGTTTCAATTCGGAGCCAATGATTATTTAACTAAACCTTTTTCCAAAGATGAACTCCTCACCCGCGTTAAGTTTCACATTCAACTATCGAAAACGAACCATGCCTACGGGCGCTTTTTCCCCCATACTTTCCTAGAATTTCTGCAAAAAGAAAGCATTATTGATGTCAATTTAGGCAATCACGTCAGCAAAGAAATGGCGGTAATGTTTAGCGATATTCGCTCGTTTACCGCCCTGTCGGAAACCATGACGCCCCAAGAAAATTTTGACTTCGTTAATGCCTATATGCGCCAGGTGAGTCCCAAAATTAGAGAGCATAACGGCTTGATTGTTAAATATTTGGGCGATGGAATGATGGCTGTGTTTCCCAATGGCGCTGACGATGCAGTCAAATCCGGCATTGCCAAATTGCAACAAGTGCAGCAATACAATATCCAGCGCATCGCCACTGGATATCCACCGCTCCAAGTGGGAGTGGGAATAAATTTCGGTCACATGATGGTGGGAATTGTGGGAGAAATAGCCCGAATGCAGGGAGATGCTTTTTCCGATGAAGTTAACTTGGCATCTCGATTAGAAAGTTTAACTAAGTTTTATGGCGTTTCTTTGGTAATTTCTCAAAATGTCTTGAATCATTTAAGTCACCCTGAGCAATACCAAATCCGCTTTCTGGACAAGGTAATTGTTAAAGGCAAACAAGAACCGATTTCTATCTATGAAGTTCTCGATGCCGAACCCGATTTAGTCCGAAATTTAAAGTGGCAAACTCTGCCTGATTTTGAACGGGGTTTAAAACATTATCGCCATCAAGAATTTACCGCCGCACAAGCTTGTTTTAAGCGCGTTTTGCAGGTTAATCCGGAGGATAAGACGGCTGCGTTGTATCTAGAGCGGGTGCATAATTTGGTTGGAATATCTCTGCCTCAGAATTGGTCAGGGGTTTGGGTTTTGCATCATAAATAATTCCGTGATAATAACGGTTGAGAGCCGATTTTCGATTTTCAAATAACTTTAACAGTGCGTCTACCACAGGTTGGGTTACAGTCGCATCAAAGCCAGAAATAAAATCAACCGCAGAAAGATTGCCTTTAAAAAATTCTTTCGCTCTCGCACATTGGTTTTGCATCTCTTCAAACCCAAGAGATTTTACCATAAAAGCCGCCAAAGGTGAATCTTTTAAATCCGCAGTTGCGCTCTTGGCTCTTCCGTTTTCTAATAAATCTAAGACTTCCGATTCCAGATCGTTTTTAGGATGATAAGCATCGAGCAGCTTGGGAAGAAAAGTTTCCAAGCGCACTCCCCGATAATCGTGGTAAGGCAATTCCCCCATGAGGGTAGCTAGGGAAACATCAAATCCCAGGCTAAAAGCAAGGGATTCTATCAGCGCGATCGCTACCAGTTTGCTCCCCATATAAAGCCGCGCAATTTCGATATTTCTCCTGGCACCTTTCTGCAAACGCGAGTAGGTGATATCCTCTGGTTCTCCCTGAAATTGATGAAAAATCGCTTCCGGTTGCAGAAAATTCATGAAGTTTTCCATCTTTTGCAGCGCCGTGCGGTACTCGCGCACCGTGTAAGAGCGGCTGATAAAGTTATGATTCGTTTCTGGTAATAAGTTCCAGGTATTCGCCAAAAAATACGCCGAACTCGGATGAGCAAAACCGCTGAGATCCCTGTTCCCTACCCGCACGGCACGCTTGACGATTTGCTCGATGGCAAGAGCGCTCAAACCCAGATTAAACCGACGATTGGTTAAAAGCAAGCGTTGGTAAAGGCGCGAGCTTGCCGTTAATCCTTCCTTTGATTTAGTCCGAAACGGAATCGTCGCTTCAATACACGCCGCAATCTCCATCAGTCGAGCGAGTGAGACAAATCGCTCTAAAACTTTTGTTGCCACCAGCGCACTCAGAAATTCATTTTCTCCCGCAAAAGGATCTAGCACCTGCCCTCCAACAAACCCGAACACACAGGCTACCATCTCAAACGTGGCATCAGCAGGCAATTGAAAAGTTTCCCGAATTCGTAGCTTTTCCCTTTCCTGCTTGATGAACGGCGTAATGTAATAACTCAGGTTAAAGTTAATGCTGCAATCTACCTGCACGTACACCAAATCGTGAAACAAAGCCGCCAAAACTTCAATCCCATCTTCATTCCCCCCAACTTCAATCACGTGCTGCGGCGTATGAAAATATCGCCAGTAACCCGTCATCGGTTGAACAATCAGGTCGGCAATCGTGTAAAGTTGAGCCAAATCGACTTCTACCTCTAGGCGACTCATTGCCCAGATCAGCTTTTCTAAACATTGTTGATGTGCCTGAGCGCTATCCATCAAACCCTCTCGCACTGAACTTGCTCCCAATCTCGTTTTCGTCAGATGCACCACAAAGTTCATAAAGATCTAAGCGATTGGTCGCTTAACTTGTATTTAACTTTCATTTATAACTATTTTCCTCAGTTAGGCTGCATATCGTAGGGTGAAGGCGAGCGGCATCAACGAGTATGTAGCGTTAACTAGGGAAAATGGTTTTTGCACCATGGGGAAAGTTGATTAATCTTTTCTCCCCTAACTCTCACCCACCAGGTCAGCCGTTTATATCCCGTTAAGTTAAGTCTCCTTTATTTATTCTCTCTCTTGCCATCTCGATCAATCGTTAAGATTTGTTAATGCATGAGTCACTAGATTTTAACAAAATATTAAGAAAAAGTTATAAAATTTTCCTTTGGTCGTAACATATGCAAAACCTACAAATTCCTTTGAGGATAAATTATGATAGAAGAAATGGTTCCTTTCAACAGATACGGCATCAGTAATAATACTTCAGTATTTGTACTGAGCATCAGGTCAGGGAAACGCATCAACCAAATTATGTTGAGTACACCCTAGCCAAAAAGTGTGAATAGCGATCGTGCAAAAATTAGATAATCTGACGCTGAATTCAACTCTGGCAGATCTTCCCAGCCATGAGTGTAAGGTAGACTTAAAAACCGTTGGGCAAGTGGTAGCAAAAGCTCTCCAGCGGCAGCCAGAATTACCAGGCATCATGATTGCTTCCAATAATAATAAAATAGTCGGCATGATCTCGCGGGCAAAATTTTTTGAATGGCTCAGTCGTCCCTATGGATCGGAGCTTTTCCTCAAACGCCCGATTGAGGTGATGTTGAACATGATCGGCGCAGAATTTAAGGCGATTTCAGATGTAGAAATCCGCCTCGCCAAGTGCCTGGTGTTGAGTGCAGATTGCCCCATCGACAAGGCAGTTGAAATCGCCTTGCAGCGTCCGGCATCTCTAGCCTACGAACCGATAGTTATTGCCGGGGAAAATGGGCAATGGCGGTTACTGGATATGCAAGTTTTACTGCTGGCTAAATCTCAGCTATTTGCTCTGGCAAAAGAATCCGCTGATGCTGCTAACAGAGCTAAAAGTGAATTTTTAGCTAACATGAGTCACGAACTGCGGACTCCTCTCAATGCCATTCTCGGCTTTAGCCAAGTGATGAAACGCAGCTCATCTTTATCGCCAGAACAGCAGCAATATTTAGGGATTATTAATAGCGCTGGAGAGCATCTACTGGAATTAATCAACGATGTTCTGGAAATGTCCAAAATAGAGGCGTGCAGAACTACATTTCACGAGAGTAAATTTGACTTGTACCGCTTGTTGGATAATCTGCACGAGATGCTGCGACTGAAAGCCTCATCCAAAAACTTACAGCTAATTTTTGAACGGGCATCAGACGTTCCTCAATACCTGCAAACCGACGAGCGGAAATTACGTCAAGTCTTGATTAACCTAGTAGGTAATGCCATCAAGTTTACCGAAAAAGGAAGCGTGACTTTGCGAGTGCAAACAGCAGGGGACTCCGGCAGCAAAGAACTCCAGGAAAACGTACATCCAAATTGCCCTAGTCCCCTCTGCACCTCTGCCCACCTGCACACCTGCCCCTCTGCCCCTCTGGATTCTTCTCATCTAAGGCTTTGGTTTAGCGTCGAGGACACCGGATTCGGCATGTTACCCTCAGAAATAGAGCAATTATTTGCTGCGTTTGGACAAACAGAAACAGGTCGAAAATCGGGACAAGGAACGGGATTAGGTTTAGCTATTAGCCAAAAATACGTGGCAATGATGGGGGGAGAAATTCAAGTTAAAAGTACTCCTGGTGAGGGGTCAATTTTTAGCTTTGATATCTTAGTTAAGCTATCTCAAATAGCTGACATTTCCGCCGCTCAAGAAACTTGTAAAGTCATAGGTTTAGCACCGCAACAGCCACAATATCGCATTTTGGTAGTTGATGATAGCTGGGAAAGCCGTTTGCTGTTGGTGAGGTTGCTGACATCCCTAGGGTTTGTTGTCCGCGAAGCCGAAAATGGTCTACAAGGGTTTCACCTGTGGTCTAGTTTCTCACCGCACCTAATTTTTATGGATATGCACATGCAGGTGATGAATGGTTATGAAGCCACCAGACACATTAAAGCACATTTCAAAGGCCAGGAAACAACTATTATTGCTTTAACTGCCAGCGCGTTTGAGGAGGAGCGAAAAGCTATTTTATCAGCCGGGTGCGATGACGTTATCAGCAAGCCTTTCCGCCAAGAGGTACTTTTGGAAAAAATCGCCGCCTGTTTAGGGGTGGAATATCTTTATGAAAAGTCGGCAGTTCAGGATAAAAATGAGGTAGAGCGGGATGAATTAATTAACTCTGAGCGATCGCTTTATTTTCACTTATCCCAAATGCCCGTCGATTGGATGGAAAAACTCAATAAAGCAGCGCTCAAATGCCGCGATCGCGATATTATCCAGCTCTGCGAACAAATTCCTAAAACCCATTCTCCTCTCGCCAAAACCTTAACTAATTGGGCTAATGATTTTCTGTTCGACAAAATTATAGAGTTAATCCAAGCCTTTGAAGCTAAAAAACCAGCTTTAGTTATCAAAAAATAGCAGCCATCTCTGTCAGGAATACCTGGCGTTATCCTATCGCTAACGCACCCTACCAAATCCTTCAAATCTGAAATCTGAAATCTAAAATCTGAAATCTAAAAATGCTCGCAAACATTCCGATCGTTAAATAGTAGCCATCTCTCTCAGGACTGCGGTGCCGTACTTTCGTCTAACGCACCCTACCAAATCCTTCAAATCTCAAATCTCAAATCTCAAATCTCAAATCTAAAAATGCTCGCAAACATTCTCATCGTTGATGATATACCAGACAATATCCGCCTGTTGGCAACGATCCTCACAGAGCGCGGGTATGAAGTTGGCAAAGCCCGCAACGGGCAGATGGCATTGATGTCAGTCAAAACCGATCCGCCAGATTTGATTTTACTCGACATCAATATGCCCAATATGAACGGCTACGAGGTGTGCGAACATCTGAAATCCGACGACCAAACTAAG
>DNGG01000300.1 GCA_003486675.1 Cyanobacteria bacterium UBA11372 | reverse complement strand
AAACCCCGCCCCTACATTGACAAGAGCGGGCGGGTTTAGTTGAATGGTTTGAAAGGTCCCAAGGTGATTGGTAAAACCCGCCCCTACATTGGCTTTGGCTGCTGGATTTCGGCGTAAGCGGCATAAACTCCTTTGACGTTGTACCAATTAAGAAAAATTCGGGCAATTTCCAGGGCTAATTGCGGTTGACCTCGGTCTATTAGTTGTTGTAATAAACCTGCCATTGTTTTTTCGTTGAGTCTGCCGCCGAGGGTGAGAAGTCCCCAGAGAAGTCGGTGCAGTGGGGTCATTTGTATCATCATCCGCACTTCGGTGGTGGGATGTTTTTGATAAAACAAGACGCCCATGCGTCCGCGTTGGATTTCTTTTTCTATTAAATGGGGAATTTGTGCTAGGGAGAAGGGTGGATGCCAATGGTAGCCAACGGCTTCGGGGCATTTGATCAGTTTAAGACCTAGTTGTTTGAGACGCACGCCTAATTCTAGGTCTTCCCAGCCGTAGAGTTGAAAGCTCTTGTCGAAGAGTCCGGCTTTGATTAGCCAGTGACGCGCGATCGCTACATTCCCCGTGGCAAAATAGGCAGCAGAAAAGTCGGTAATTTTGTAGGGTTCCGAAGTCGGGTCGTCAAAGTTACAGGTGTTGATGACTCTACCATAGGTGAAGTGGCGATCGCTCCCCAATGTCTTTTCTCCCTGTAGGAGGGCGTCTGCGTGCGCCTGGAGGAAGTTTTCCGTCACGACTAGATCGCTATCAATAAAGATGATATATTCCCCTAATGCTTGCTCTACGCCTAAGTTACGGGCGGCGGCGGGGCCACAATGAGATTGAGCGCAAGTCCGCACGTGGGGAAAGATGGCAGCATTGGCTTCTAACCATTCTGGCGTCCCATCTGTGGAGCCATCATCGACCACTACCACTTCGTAGTGCGTGACGGCGCTACCCGGCCTCAAATGCTGTTTTTCCAAGGCTAGGAGGCATTTTTCCAGGATGGGTCGGCGATTGTAGGTGGGAATGACGACGCTGAAAAACACGGCGATCTAAGAATGAGTCCCGGATTATTGTAAAGACTTATTAATGCTTTGGCAATCAAGATAAAACTGTAGGATGGCTGACAGAATTAGCAGCGATTGGATAGATAATGGAAGTTTGTCGTTTTTCGATGAAGATGCCAGAAACCGGGTTTCTGCGTCAATCTCTGGTTGGCAAAGCCAGGAGTTTTCTTAGAAACCCGGTTTCTTTGCGGTTTATTTGGCTGTTGTGAAGTTGCGATTCTCCGCTAGGAGACGCTTCGCGATCGCATCGCCACAAGAGGAAGATTTGGATTCACCAACCCCGCCCTAAAGGGTCGGGGATTGAGCTAACCAATTAGTTCGACGCAAGTGGTGAATAGCCCATTGAGACTCGATTTGGCACAGACTTCCGAATGTTTCGCTAGTTCGGATTCTCTCTAATCTCGATTGGTTCGAGAGTTGGGTAAAGCCAAGACATCTTAATCGAGCCCTAGCGAAGCGACTTAAACAAGAAATTGGGTTATACCAAATGCGAATACCAGTAATCGATCCTGGGGGAAAACCCCTAATGCCAACTAAACCTAGCCGCGCCCGTAAGTGGATCGCAGCAGGCAGAGCAATTGGCAAGTGGTCGGACTGCGGACAATTCTATGTCCAGCTAACAACCGAACCATCAGGGCGCGAAACTCAAGACATCGTTATCGGCATCGATCCAGGCAAGAAATATTCAGGACTTGCCGCACAGTCTGCCAAGTTCACGCTCTATACTGCCCACTTGATTCTGCCTTTTCAAACGGTACGCGATCGGATGGATGCCAGACGTTTGATGCGTCGTGGGCGTAGAGGACGAAGAATTAACCGCAAGGTTGTATTCTCCGAACGCGCTCATCGCCAGAAACGATTTTCCAATCGCCGAACTGGTAGGTTAGCTCCTTCAATCCGAGCTAACCGCCAACTCGAACTAAGAATCGTATCCAAACTGTGTAAACTCTATCCGGTGACAGAAATTCGTTACGAATACGTTCGAGCTGATGTCGATCTAACTTCCGGTCGCCAGAAGGCTAAGTCTGGCAAAGGTTTCTCCGCTGTGATGGTCGGTCAACGCTGGATGTTGCAACAGCTAGAGCAATTCGCCCCAGTGGTAACGATCGAAGGTTGGCGAACAGCATCGATTCGCAACCATTTAGGTTTGGCGAAAAACAAAAAGGGCAAGTCTAAGCCTGAGTTCGAGACACACGCGGTTGACGGAGTAGCAATTGCCTGTTCCTACTTTGTGGAATATCGAGAATTCCACACTAAGACCGAGCGCGGTCGTAACTGGTTTGGCTCGGTCGAGGTTACACCAGCATTGTTTCGTGTTGTCAGACGACCACCATACAGCCGCCGTCAACTGCATTTGATGGTTCCTTCTGGTGAGGGCATTAGACGCAAGTATGGCGGCTCTACAACCAGACATGGCGTTCGCAAAGGCGATCTAGTCGATTCCCCCAAAGGAATTGGCTATGTGTCTGGCGATACCGAGAAACAGATATCTGTGAGCGATACCAATTGGAAACGGTTGGGGCAGATATCTGCTAGCAAGGTAACTCTAATCCGTCGTTCTAACGGATTGGTTGTTGCTTGATTTCCCATGTAAAGCCGCCCTCTGCTATCGCTAAAGGGCGGGGTTTCTAACCCATTTTTTCTGATGAAAGCTCAGGATTTGATTGGAAAAACCATTGCATTTGCAGGTTCTGGCGGTTTAGATAGTTGTACGATTACCCGTTGGCTGACAGATCAAGGTGTCAACGTTGTCTGTTTTACCGCAGATTTGGGTCAACCCGATGAAGATGATGTGGAAGCAATTGGGAAGCGGATGTCGCTGGCGGGGGCGGTGGATTTTGTTTTGTTACCCGCGCGGGATGCGATCGCCGGGGCCGGTGTAGATTTAATTCAAACCCAAGCTTGCTATGAAGGACGCTATTGGAATACGACTGCGATCGCCCGCTGCGTCCTCACCAAAGCGATGATTCAAGAAATGAAAAAAAGAGGGCTGACTATTTTCAGCCACGGCGCCACGGGACGAGGTAACGACCAAGTTCGATTTCAATTAATTACTAACATGCTCGCCCCGGAATTTGAAGTTTATGCACCTTGGCGCGATGAGGAATTTTTAGCACGTTTTCCGGGTCGCAGCGAAATGATTGATTTCTGTCAAGAAAAAGGTCTTCCCGTCACGGCATCGAAAGATAAACCTTATTCCACCGATGCAAATATGCTCGGTTTAACCCACGAATCGGGATTGTTGGAAGCTTTAACAACTCCTGCTCATTTTGTCAAGCCAATTATGGGTTGTTATCCCGCCGATGC
>DNGG01000299.1:4521-6903 GCA_003486675.1 Cyanobacteria bacterium UBA11372 | reverse complement strand
TGTTCTGCTAGTTCAGCTCTTTGACGTTCTTGTTCAGCTCTTTCCTCGCCTGCTAACAATAAATTTCCTTCTGCATCCCACCAGCGAAGCCAAGGCAATTCTACATTTTGATAGCGACCTTGCCAAATTCCTAATTCTACTTCTAACGCTGGAATTGGGTAATGTCCTCGCTCGTTTTCCGGCACTAATTGATACTGACCCTCTATTAAATGATAAACCTCTACGCGGGAACGTCTGACTTCATAAATGCCATAAAATGCTGGACGAATTACATTTTCATAAATCCAGAATTTCCCCGGTTTCGTTTCCTGTTGAGATGAGCGCAATAAAGGCGTTCTGTCTCGTTCTTCTGTCCCGTCTCCGGAGACAAATTCTAACACAATTAATGGCGGTATCAATTCTTGCCACATGACGTAAGAACGGCGAAATTGACCGTCAAGAGTTGGCGGGACATTTGGCACGTAAAACCAGTCTGGTGCTTCTGCACCTCGTTCTGGCGGATCTGTCATTCGCCAATAAATGCCGCTATCTTGACCGATACAATAGTTACCATCGGGATGCAGTCTTTGCAGGACAGGGGTAATGGAATCTGTTAATAGAATGCTTTGAGGGTGTTCTTGAAAGTTTTTCACAAAGGTTCCGTCTGACTCAGGTAATTGAGTATCGTCAGGTAAGGCTGTAATAGGTTGAGATTGGTCGATTGTATAAGCCATAGAAAATTCACCATAAACTGAGTAGCAAAAAAATGTCAACGTGCTGAGCTTTTAGCTGCGCTTGATATCATGTCGGGTGGCATCGGTAGCGTATGGCGGGGCGGGTTTATTTATCCTTGGCGCTGTATTCAAAGATATCTCGTAAAACCCGCCCCTACTCCCGTCAAAAACTATATACAACCCAAGCTACCGGGCATGATATTATAGGTTATAAATTTTAACCCAGGAACCTGCTTAAATCAAATTCTCCTTCTGACCGATCTTGCTTTTCTCTTTCGGAAATTAACATCAACAGCAACCTTTCTGTATAGTCTACTGCGCCGCGCATTTCCTCTTGTAAAATTTCTAGTCCTCCGTTGGCATATTCTTCAAAAATTTGGATGCGGTTTTCTTCGGCATCGACATCGCTGGGGGAGAGAATTTTGGTGTCTTTGGTTTCTGCGATCGCTAACAATTTAATTACTAGATCGTACCCCCTAGAAACAAATACTTCCATCCCTATAGGCGTGACTTCTTTTTTAGAAATTTCTCCTAAAGTTACCCGCTTTTTTCGCTTTGCACCCAACGCCGCCGCAAATGCGATCGCATCAGCATAAGTCTGAAATGGCCCCTTGCTATCGCTACCAATGGTTAACGCTTTTACTAACTCGGCTTTATCTTTAGCAATTCTAATTCTTGCGCTCATTTTTCAGTCCACAATAACTTAATCCGCGGCTCAAAAGCTCAGCGATCGCTTCTTGGTTCGGTACTTTTCACAATAATTTCTCCCCTACTATTTTCCTCCTGATACTAGGCTTGTTTATTCAATCATAGCTTGGTTATAAGTTGTGCGATCGCTGCCGATCAACCTTGAGTAAAAGTTTGCAACAACCAGCGAGTAATTGCCCCATCATCCTCAGTTTCGCTGCGTTGAAGCGCTGATTCAACTAAAGATATTGCTAACCCTGGTAACACTTGAGATTCTTCAATTTCACCGCTACGCCTGTCGGAGATAGAGAAAGCTATAGTATCCCTCAAATTCGTATTAACAGCCCAATATTCTCGCACACCTGACCGTTCGTACAGTAACCGTTTTTGCCCCAAATCATCGTTAATCGAAGTTGCACCAATTTCCACCACCAACGTCGGAGGATCGTATTCATTCAAATCAACAGGTGAATTATTATCAGGAGGAACCTTCAAGCCAGAACCAATATAAAAAGCCAAATCGGGTTGAAATTCATCTAAACCTGTTTTCCTAAAACTCGTATTAGTGAAGACAAAAATTGGGATATTTCTAAGACTTGCACAAAGGACAACCAAGTAGGCAATAACCGAATTTTGGCGTCCGTGACGCGGCCCAACTGGTGACATTTCAATCCTCACATATCCTTGATGATAATAAAATCTACCATTTTCGTAATCGGGATTATCGGCTAACATCAAAAACTGATCCCAAGTTGCCTTAACCCATGTATCCGTCACGAATTTTTCTAAAGCTGTTGTTGCACTAGAAAGCATAATCTACCTCCACAATCTCCGTATATTCAAACTCATTTGGACTTTGCTTAACTAAAGGATATAGCACCCCATCTAAATCGATCGAATCTTCTTCACAATCCGGTTTAGGCGAGTAATAAGTCAGAACGTATTCTTTGCCAATTCTAGCTGACATTTCCTCCGCTACCTC
>DNGG01000299.1:0-4301 GCA_003486675.1 Cyanobacteria bacterium UBA11372 | reverse complement strand
CACTGAGTTTTAGTCACTAAAACTACTAACTGATTGGCTAATTTTGGCAGTACTTTAGCAATTTGCCTGCGATAAATTTGATCCAAACTACCAAACGGAGAATCCATCACAATCGGAAATGTGCTGCTATCAGGTCCCATTAAAGTATTTTTTTGCCGCCACTGTCTTACCCCGTCAATAATTCCCCCAATAAACGACAAACTGAGGATTTGATTTTCGCCTGTAGAAGCCGCTACCAGTTCTTCTTGTCCTGAAGTATTTTCTATCAACGTCAATTCATATTTGTCACTCAATTTAGGAATGTATGGAGTAAAGGAAATTTCGCTAAATATTTCCTGCACCCGCTTTTCCAACTGCAAGCGAAACTGCTTATCTAAACGGGATTTGACTTCAGTTAACCGTTCAATTGCATCTTGAGTTCCAGCAATGCGCCTTTGAGCCACAACTTGCCTCATCTCATTCATTTGATGCTTGTCAATTTGCTTGCCCAAGCTTTCAACTTGAGTTTTAAGATTCTCGATTTGCTGTTTATTAGAACCGCTTTCTCGGTTTAACTCGCTAATTTTAGTTTCAATCTCATCCAAACGCTTTTGCAACTCTTGGATATTTTCATCTGGGAACTTACGCAACTTTTTATTTATATCTTCAAGCTGGGTTTCGATGCGTGAAATTTCGCTTCTGTATTGATTAATATTAGCCTGTTCTCGGTCAATTTCTTGCCAAAATTCAGGCACTTGTTTTTCAATTTCATCCACCTGTGCCATCATGCGGATAGCGGTTTCTTCTATATCTGCCATCCCCGCTTTATCCATCCAAGTTTGTACTTGTGCGTGCGCGTGAGTTCCGTCTTTAAGTTCGGCGCCGCAAATACAACGTCCCCGTTCCAGTAACTCTTGAACAAACGGGCGTTTAAGTCCCGTTGGTAACTCGCCTCGTTCTCGTAATTGATTAATAAAGTCTCTGAATTCAGCCGTTATATTAGGTAGAAAAATTGTATAGCTTCGATTTGAAATAGCCTTTTTAATCGATTCATTTCCTTGTTTCATTTGTTCTTTAATTGATGTTAGCTGCGCTTGCAGTTCATTCCTCAAGCGTTGCAATTCTTCCGCGCCGCCGAGTTCTAGTAACCGATTAGAAATAGCTTTCTTCAAATCTGCTTGGTGGCTTAACTCGTTTGCTATTTCCACCTGACGCTTTTGTAATTGCTCAATTTCTTGTTCTAACTTTTGTTTTTCCCGTATCAGTTTTTTAGTTTGAGGATCGCCAATAAGTCTCAAATCGCCTTCCAGAGATTTTCTCGCATCTCCTAAATGGCGGATGGCACGAGTTAATACCTCGACTCCCAACAATTCTTTAGTCGCTTCGGCAATTTCAGCTTTTTTATCCGATCGTACAATTTGTTCAATTCGCTCCCCATCAAAGAAAAAATATTGATGTAAACTTTCGGGTAAAATCCGCCCAATAATATCTTCTGGAGGTTGGGGAGGATGGAACCATTCTCCATCTGTTCCCGCAATTTGCATAAACAATTGACTTTTAGCGTGATGAATACCGATTTCGTTTCTATAGGCGCGACATAAACGCTTGGCATAGTAACGTTTGTTGTCGTGTTCAAACGATACTTCTACCCAGCAAGATACCGCTCTTCCCTGTGCTGCTTCGGTAATTGCTCGTTTATTAACTAATTGGTCTTGGGCGGCAAAAGCGGCGCTGAATTTTTCGTACAATACCCAAGTAAATGCATTCATCAGCGTTGTTTTACCCGCACCGTTATTGCCGTGAACAATTGTTGTATTCTGCTCTCCGCTGGCAAGGACAATTTCTGGCGTCTCACCGTAAAATTGACGAAAATTACAGAGTTTGATTGAAATCAGTCTCATTGGATTGCTTCCTTCACAATTTTTAAAATGTCGTCGTTGATGTTGTATGGTCTTTTGCTGTGCAGTTTATCTTTTTCTGCTTGCAAAACCCGCTCGATAATTTGGCGAACTTCCGGCGGTGCGCTTGTAATTGGTTCCTGTACGTCATTTAGATTCGGTTCGTTTGTCATTTAGCTGCTTTTCTGAAATCGGCTATATTTTATTAATTTAATACACTTGCCAAAGATTGCCCATAGTTATCCAATGTAGGGTGTGTCAGGCGCATCATCTTGAAGAATTTTTACCACTAGATTAACAGCTTGCGCCTGACGCACCGCCATCGATGGTGCGTTACACTTCGTTAACGCACCCTACAGTTTTCTACAATTTTCAGTGCGTTACACTACGCAGAAACCCGGTTTCTAAGATCCTCTTTTAAATATCCAACAATCCGTATCGTTTTTGCAGGTTCAGTAGTTTTACTCTTGCTTCTCCGGCATTATCTGCTAAATCGGCAAATTCTACCAAACGGTTTAATTCTTTTCGCAATAAGTTGCGCTCGATTTCTAATGTTTCTCGGTCGAGTTCGGGGGGCAATACAATTGTGTCGAATAAAGTTGCTCTTTCTTTACCTGGATGCGGGCGCAAAATTCGTCCCCGCCGCTGGATAAATTGGCGCGGATTTCTACTACTGGCTAAAATTACAGCAGTTTGAATCGCGGGAATATCTACTCCTTCATCTAAACAGCGAATTGCTACTAAACCTTGCAACTCGCCGCTTTCAAATTGACGCCGCAAGTTTTCTCGTTTATCTAAAGTCGTTTCGGCGGTATAAGTGCTGACTCGATATCCCAATTCAGCGCCTAAAATTTGGGTGACGGCTTTTAATTGATGTTGGTTTTCGGTTGAACCATCGCCGCAATAAAATAAGGTGTGAGTCGTGTGGAGGCGTTTCGCCATGATTTGACGCAACGCTTTTAATTTGTTAGCAGCAGAGCCAATGATTCTAGAACGCTGCATCAATAAAGCTTTTAAATCTTCGTTATCTTCATCAAAGATATTGGATGCGTCGATACCTCGTTGCTGATATAACAGCATTCGCCCAATACTTCTGGTTAATTTTAAGTAGGCGCGGCTTTCTGATTCCGTAAGTTCTACTAATATGGGATAATAAAGATAGCGAACTAATGCACCCTGTTGAATTGCATCGGCTAAGGTGAATTCTGGTTGCAATACGGAGCCGAAATAATCATAAATAGATTGGGTGCCATCTTCATCGAAATAGCGTTCGGGGGTGGCAGATAAAGCTAGGCGCAATCCGATGTTTTGAGGTAAGCTTTCGCCGCGACGCTTTGCGCCTAGATTGTGGGCTTCGTCGCCGACAATTAAGGTTTTTTCTGGGAAGTATTTTAACTGGGATTGAAAGCCTTCGCTCATCAGTGTATCGTTGGTGGTGATGACGGCAACAAACGCTTGATTGCCCGAACGCACATTGTAGAGTTGGGTTGAAAGTTGCACTTGCCACCGGCGCACGGTTTCAAAGGCTAATATTGGTTCCATGCCAAATTTTTGGCATTCTCTTGCCCATTGGGTGACGAGGTGGCGAAACGGGCAGACGACGAGCAAAACTTGTAAGTTGATTTTTTGATAAAGTGCCGTGGTTATTGCTAGTGCGGTTATCGTTTTTCCACTTCCGGTTGCCATTTTTAGCGTGCCTCTGCCTTGATTGGCAAACCAGCTATCAACGGCTTGTTTTTGATAGGGACGCAGTTGTAAAGATGTTGGTATTTTAGGGCATCCGGGTGGTGGTTCTTTTTCTGCGGATGGGTTTAGATCGTAAGTGCCTTTTGATGCAGATACGGCTAGGAGTTTGTTTATTTCTAGTAAGGGAAAAGCTTGGTTGTAGAGGTTTTCGGTTTTAGTTTGTTTCTCGACTTTATACACACCCTTAGATGACTTCACTTGCGTGCTGCCTTTTTTAATCAAACTGTTTGATATATTTTATTGGTTGTGGTCAGTTATTGTCGGGGTATGGCATCCGAAGATCTTCCCTTTGGCGGTAAATTTACTCATGCCGTCGATGGTTGTCGGGGCACGGCATACGAAAATCTTCCATTGAGTGCCAAATTTATTCATGCCGTGCCCCTACAGGTGCGTGAGCTGTTTTGTTCATCGACGCGGGCGGGGGCGGGTTGAGAGACTTACGCCAAGAAACCGGGTTTCTCTGAAAATAGATTTTATTGGTTGCGATCGCCAATCGTCAGGACACGGTATGAGTAGGGGCACGGCATGAGTAAATTTTGGCGCCAAATGGAAGATTATTGACTGCCGTGCCCCGGAGGGTGTGGTTGATTTTTTCTTCATCGATGCGGGTGGGGGCGGGCTTATAAACATTGTCTGCTGGCTCTTGGGTCTTTGGTGAAACCCGCCCCTACATTCACC
>DNGG01000211.1:9300-24685 GCA_003486675.1 Cyanobacteria bacterium UBA11372 | reverse complement strand
AACAAGGCGTCACTGACTCCAGTCCTTGCCCCAAAGAGGAAAACGATTTCTAACAGATTTGGGTAATGGGTAATGGGTAATGGGTAATGGGTAATAGGTGATGGGAAGATTCCGCGAATTACCAATTACCAATTACCAATTACCAATTACCAATTACCAATCACCAATTACCGTAGCAACATCAGATAGACACGAAGGAAGCCATGCAAACTCTACCTAAAGAGCGCCGTTTCGAGACTCTCTCCTACTTGCCCCCCCTCTCGGATTCCCAAATTACCCGTCAAATCCAGTACATTCTGGATAAGGGCTACATTCCTGGTGTGGAATTCAGCGAAAGTTCCGAACCGACTCAGCACTACTGGACGCTGTGGAAGCTTCCTTTGTTCAACGCTACCACCACCAACGAAGTGTTGAATGAAATCAAAGCTTGCCGCTCTGAGTACGGCAACTGCTTTATCCGCGTCATGGGTTTCGATAACGTGAAGCAATGCCAAGTTCTCAGCTTCATCGTTCACAAACCCAGCCGTTTCTAAATCTGAAACAGCAAATCTTCAATAGTTAAACCTTGAGGAGGTAGGGACAAAAACTGTCCCTACCTTTTCTCTTAGTTCCGGATAAATAGGCACAAGAGAGGAAGAGGCTAATATAGATTTGCGTTATTTACAAGGTGGCGCGATGAAATCCCTTCCTCAAATTTTTAGATTGGTAGCATTACTATTTGTCGGTATATTATTAACCTTTTCTATACCCTTGCTAGCTAGAGATATTCAGCTACCTGCTAGTCGCTCGGTAGAAATTAGGCAAATTCGCGGTACGGTCACGTATCAAGGAAGACCAGCAAGAGTAGGCGATCGCTTAACTTCCCCCGGTCAACAAATCGTTACAGGTAGACAATCTAGCGCGGTTTTGACTGTAGATACTGGAATTGCCACGATAAACGTTGCTGAATTAACAACTATTCAAGTCCAAAATCTTTCTATGGCTGCCAATGGGGGCAGAATCACTCGCCTTTCCGTACCCAGAGGACAAGCAAGGATACAAGCGCGCCCCTTGACCAACTCAAATTCGCGCCTAGAAATTAGCAGTCCAGCAGGAGTTACAGGGGTTCGCGGCACTGAATTTGGCGTCGGTGTTGGGCCAAATGGAAAAACAGGAGTTTCTACCCTGGAAGGCGCAGTTGCTACTACTGCCAAAGGACGAACGGTGACGGTAAATAGTGGCTATTCTTCCCTAGTTTTTCCCGGAGAGCCTCCAACTTCACCCAAATTAACCCAAGAAAATTTGAAGTACGAGTTAATTAGTTTATCAGCCATCGATCGAAACAGAGCGCGATTAATTTGTACGGTCGAGCCGCTAAATTTGATATTTTTAAACGACCAACCTTTAGAAATGGATAGAACGGGCAGAGTTGACACAGTAGTCCCCAGACCAGCTAATGCTGAATACAGGGTAGTGGTTCGCAGTCCCCTGGGCAAAGAGGAATTGCACATGATTGGAGCAGATTTGCTTAAATAGTGGTAATTGGTAATTGGTAATTGGTAATTGGTAATTGAAAAAAACGTTCTAATAACTGATGAAAAATTCATTGTCTCGTTATCTTGCCCGCATTCAGGGAATATTGCCTGGATTTATTGCTGCTATTATTTCCTTGGGTGTGTGGCAGTTGGGCGGGTGGAAACCGCTGGAACAAGTGGGTTATAACTCGCTGTTTCAAATTCGCAATTTGGGAATTTTACCTAAGCCAAATTGGGATAAACGGATAGCAGTTATTGTAATTGATGAAGCGAGTTTGAGGAAGTTGGGGAGATTTCCGTTTTCGCGCGATCGCTACATTAAACTATTACAAACACTCTCCCCTTCTCGCCCCGCAGCAGTTGGTCTTGATATTATATTTGCCGAATCAAGTCCCGACGATAGCCAACTTGCCGACGCCATCCGCGCTAGCGGGAATGTAATTTTGGCTCAAGCAGGGGATGATAAAGGACAACCCATCCCCATCGTGAAGATTTTAGACGAAGCCGCCGCCGACCGAGGTCATATATCCCACAATCCAGATACAGATGGCATTAGCCGTCAAGCGGCGGTGAAATTCCAGGGAAGAAATTCCCTGGGATTGGCGATGCTGCAACTCTACACCAGCGATAATCCAGGCAAATTGGAAGATTTAGAAAAGTTTTTAACATCCCTAAGTCAGCATAATCGCCGATTTCATTATGTTTGGCTAAATTGGCTTGGAAAAACCCAATCTTTGCCCACTTATTCGTTTGCCGATGTTCTAGAAGGGAAAGTATCTCAAAATGCTTTTACTGGCAAATTAGTATTAGTAGGAATCACTGCGACTGGTTTCGATCCGTTGGTGACGCCGTTAAATCAAACACCAGCAACTAGCGGAGTTTACCTTCATGCGGCTGCGATAGATAATTTGCTAAATAATCGCTTGCTGCAACCTTTACCTGACTGGAAAACTGCCTTTTTATTGCTTTTAATTGGCCCAATTGCTAGCGGCGTATTGTCAAAATTAGGTGTGGGGGGAAGAGTTGCGATCGCTCTCATACTCCCTTTAGCTTGGTATGGTGTTTCCCTAACGTTATTTTCCTTCAATTCCTGGTTGCTTCCTGTTGCTGCGCCTGTGGGTACAATTCTGCTAGCTGCAATTGGATTGGAAATGCGAGAACAGCAGGAAAAGCAACAATTAATGAGCCTATTTGAAAAATACATGGCAAAAGAAACTGCTAATTTAATTTGGCAGCGCAAAGACGAAATCATTAAAAATGGCGAATTGCAGCCGCAAGAAATGGTAGCCACGGTTTTATTTATGGATATTCGCGGTTTTACCACAATTTCAGAGCAATTATCGCCCCGCGAATTAATGCCTTGGCTGAACCAATACCTCAATGCCATGAGCGAGTGTATTATGGAACGTGGCGGCGTAATAGATAAATATATCGGGGATGCAATTATGGCAATTTTTGGCATTCCATTTCCCCATACAAAACCAGAAGAAATTAAACAAGATGCTTTAAATTGCATGGCTGCTTGTTTGGACATGCACGAACGATTGCAAAAATTAAATCAGCAATTTGAAGCCGAAAAAAAGCCTCTAATTAAATTTGGAATTGGCGTTCATACTGGATCTATTATAGCAGGTAGCGTGGGCGGTGGGAAACGATTAAATTTTTCCGTTTTGGGCGATACAGTTAATGTGGCGGCGAGATTGGAAGCGATGAACAAAGAAGTAAAAGAAGATAATCCTTATGGGATTTTAATTACTAGCGAGACTTTGGAATATGTAAGCGATCGCTACAATGCCAAACCCGTCAAAAGCATTCAACTGCGAGGTAGGAAGCAAGAGACAATTATTTGTTCTATTTTGGGCAAAAAGTAATGGCTAATGGCTAATTGCTAATTGCTAATGTAAATCATTTAATTCTATTATTTCTCCGTCAATTACTTGATAACCCCAGTGAGGATTTCGGTTGGCAAGGTGTCTTGCTGCTTCATACTCGCCTATACGGCAAAGTTCAACTAATTTTTGATATCCATCCTCTTTTTGTTGCTGATATTTAGCTTGACGTAATTTTTCTCTTTCTTCGTCGGAAAGATGAGGTCGTCCGGAAGCAAACGGATCGATATTACCAATTTTTTTCATTTTCTTTCTTTTCCCTATCTCTGCGCTCTCTGAATTTACAGCGGTGTACCTCATACGGCTGCAATCCGCTATAAAATCTAAAATGGCATTAAATCGACAACCTCACCATCAACAATACCATATCCCCATTCTGGATGTTGGGCAAGTTGCCTTTCGACAAAAGTTTTACCCATTGGTGTTTTATAAGTTGACTGTAAACTAGCAAGACTGGGAATTTCGCAGTCAACATCCTGTTTTTGCGGTTCTAAATTTGCTTCTGGTAAAGCCTCATCGATCGACGATGAAAGAGAAAAATCAGGTACGACGGCGGTTAGTTTATTCATCACGCTTTCTTTAGTAATTGGAGATTTATTTGTATTGGTAAAAGCCGGTGGTAGATAAGGATTTTTCAAGCCTAAATTTTTCGCTTTAATGGCTTCGTCGGCGATGCGATCGCATTTCCTCAAAAACCCTTCCCACAAATTTTTTCCTAATACCGTATCTCTTAAATCTGAACGTGCTTTTGCAACTGCAACCTCCAATGGTTCTCCTTTATGAACGTAGTATTGAATGCGTTCCTCTTCAAAAACTGGGTAAGCAATTCCTGGTTCAATTTCCCAATCTCGCTTAACTTTTTGACTTTCTCCCAGCGGAATCCCGGCAATAAATTCATCCCAAAACGGCGATACTAAACCTTTGGTCATGCTATCTATAATTTTAAAAACACATCCAGCCGGGTTATCAAATCCTTTCTCTTTAAAGTATTCTAATAAAGCTCGTTGAAACTGCTCAAATTGAGCTTGAGAATTCCAAGGACCACTAAATTGATAATTGGGATTTACTTTGACTGAAATTGGCTGACGCTGAACGGGAAAAAACTTATCCGTTTTAATTGTTTCGACTTCTACAGAAACGCGATCGCTTTTACCATTTGTAGCTTGATAGGGATTTTTATAATCTTGCTGGCACAAAACCTCTAAAATCGTTTCAAACGCATCAATATTAGG
Source organism: Cyanobacteria bacterium UBA11372 (assembly GCA_003486675.1). Lineage (GTDB taxonomy): Bacteria > Cyanobacteriota > Cyanobacteriia > Cyanobacteriales > Aerosakkonemataceae > Microseira. The sequence goes on along the minus strand of DNGG01000211.1, from coordinate 20,050 downwards.
CAAAAGCTCCAAGACGTTGCTGTTATCAATAGCGCGTTCTTGGATTAGCGATCGCTTAACCAATTGACTCCTAGCATATTGCTGTTCAACCCTACTTAATCCAGTTTCTTCCTCAATTTCATCCAAACTAATTCTCACCCATTCATCGGTATTATTTAATTGAGCCTGCCATTGAACAAGCTGACAAAAGAACACCGCCGCCGTCACCCCACCCGTTACCTTAGCCAGTTTAGGATAGTAAACAACTGAATTACCTAATTTTCTCCATAATAATGCCAATTTCATGCTTAAATAACCCTTAAAAATATTTTGGTAAAATCTATTTTATCCCTTTGTCTTCTTACCGAGCAACGGCAGGTGTAGCCGGGTGTATAAAAATTAACTTCTTCGCAGATACATCATCACCCAAACGCCTAACAGAATAATACCCGCTCCTAAATAATCATAGCGGTCAGGGGGAACCTGATCGACTTTCCAACCCCAAAGAATCGAGAGGATAATAAAAATACCTCCATAAGCTGCATAAGCGCGACCAAAATTAGCAGGCTGTTTCGTAGCAACAAAACCATAAATAGTTAGTAATATAGAACCAGCCAAAGCAAGCCAACCACTTTTACCTTCCCGTAACCATAACCAGACTAGATAGCCGCCTCCAATTTCGCATAGCCCAGCTAAAATAAAGTAAATTAGCGATTTAATAACTTGCATAAAAATGTAATCAAACCCGTCAATTTTGTTTGAGCCATGATAGGAGAACAATAATGGAAGCAAAGCTGCCAAGTCAACAGGAAGTTATACGCGAAGCTTTGGCAATTTTAGAGAAACACATGGAACCAGCAAAAATTGCAATGTTGGTGTCTATGTTGCCGATAGGTGAAGGTAACTATTTGGCAATTCGGGAACAGTTATTCGCTGGAGAAACAGTAGATACGCTTGTAGAGAAAGTTAAGGCTTACCAAGAACCCAAAAGCTAATTATAGCGCGCTTAGTACTCTCTACCCTCTTCCTGGAGCGTCCTCTGCGCCTTTTGCGGTTCAATAAAAATAAATCTCCTAAAAAACCAGTAGGTTAAACAATTATCACCCATTTTTTTATAAAATTTTAATCATGGGCAGTTCGCGCGATCGCACAAAACCAAACCATGACCTACTATATCTCTCCCCGGTTTCTTGACAAACTTGCCGTTCATATCACCAAAAACTTCCTCGACATCCCCAAAATCCGAGTTCCCCTCATTTTGGGAATTCACGGGCGCAAAGGCGAAGGAAAATCTTTCCAATGCGAATTAGTATTCGAGAAAATGGGGATCGAAGTCCTTCACATCTCTGGGGGAGAACTCGAAAGTCCCGACGCCGGAGATCCGGCGCGTTTAATTCGCCTCCGCTATCGGGAAGCCGCGGAATTTATCAAAGTTCGGGGTAGAATGACCGCACTCATGATTAACGACTTGGATGCGGGTGCAGGGCGCTTCGATGAAGGGACGCAATACACGGTAAATACTCAATTAGTCAACGCCACGCTAATGAATATTGCCGATAATCCTACCAACGTCCAGCTACCTGGAAGTTACGATGAAACTCCCCTCCATCGCGTTCCAATTATTGTCACTGGAAACGACTTTTCCACCCTTTACGCGCCCTTAATTCGCGAAGGTCGGATGGAAAAATTTTACTGGGAACCCAACCGAGATGATAAAATTGGCATCGTGGGCGGGATTTTTTCAGAAGATGGACTATCTCAGCGCGACATCGAACAGCTAGTCGATACTTTCCCCAAGCAAGCGATTGATTTCTTTAGCGCTTTAAGGTCGCGGATTTATGACGAACAAATTCGTCAATTTATCCATAAAGTGGGTATTGAAAAAATATCCTCGCGGGTGGTTAATAGTCTAGAAGGGCCGCCTCAATTTCAAAAACCAGACTTCAATTTGTCGCGCTTGCTCGAATTTGCTAACTTGATGGTCGCCGAACAAACACGAGTAGAACAAATGCGACTCGTGCGAGAATATAACCAATCTTTAAACTTCCACGAGCAACAACATAAAATAGCAAATCAAGCTATCCAAACTCAAATACCTGCTAATGGTAACGGTTATGGCAGCAATGGTCAAGCAAAGAACGCGAATCTGAGTCCAGAAATAATGCAGCAATTGCAACAACTGGTGAGCAGCGGTTATCGAATTGGCATAGAGCATGTAGATGAACGCCGCTTTCGGACGAATTCTTGGATAAGTTGCGCTTCGATTGGAGCTTTTCAAGAAGGAGATGCGATCGCAGCGTTAGAAAACTGTCTCGCCGAACACGGTGACGAATATATCCGCTTAGTTGGAATCGACCCCAATGCCAAGCGCCGCGTCATGGAAACTATTATCCATAGACCGAGGTAATAAACCTTTGGCAACAATACCAAAGGCAGGCAGGATGCCCACCCCACAAAACTGGCAACATGCTTGTGGCGCCTTGCATCCGACACCCTTAAGGGTGTGGCTACACAAACAAAGGCTGCCTCCGCAGCCTGCAATAATTTCAGCCCTTGCCTTGCGGGCGAGAGTTTGTGTAGCCCCAGGTTTTAACCTGGGGATCTTGGCGTTTCTAAACACCCTCGTGGCTAACAATATAATCCACAATTTGAGACAGGCAGCGGCGAATTTTTCTTTCGCGCCTGCGACCAGTTTCAGTAACGGTAATAATGTAAATTTTACCCTGGATTTCTACAGCAACCGTCGTCCCTCTCACTTGGGAAGTTTCTCCCGTTTTCTCACCCAGCCAGCGCCCCGGCGATGATTTTAACGCCCGAAATCCCAACACTTTTTCTACCTGATAGCCGAGAACTTCCGCCAAAACCTCATATTCTGGGTGCTTGCGATTGTAAATTTCTACCATCATCGCGGTTAGTTCGTTACTCGTGATGCGATTTGGTTCCGAGCCAATATTTTTAGATGGATCGGTGACAGAACCTTTAAGTTTGTGGCTGACTCGCGTTTGGGAATAGCCGAGTTCGCCCAAGGTTTTATTGATATAATCCCATCCCAAATAATCAATAATTTGATTCGTCGCAATGTTACTGCTGTAAGCGATCGCTTGCGTCAGCAAATACTTAAAAGTATATGACCTGCCAACCCTAATCTCCGAGAAATTTTCTTCCGTATAATTACTGCGGTCTACGTAAATCTTTGTATCCAAACTGATGTTATCTGCGGCAAGCTTGTGGACTAGAGCGATCGCAATCGGCACTTTAATCAAACTGGCGGCACTTAGGGGCGGGCGGGAACCGCGATAATTGAGGCATTTACGCTCAAGGTCGCAAACTGCAATAGTGGGCGAGGATAAACCGCTAAGAGCCACAATAGCGTCAAGCACTTGAGAGGGGGACTCTTCTACAGCAGCAGGTGGATCAAAAGCGAGTACCCCTGGAGCGGGTAAAATGCCCATTACACAGGCTAGAGCGATCGCCACAGATTGCCTTTGAACCATCAATTTTGCACTCCGTCACCCATTCGCAGGTAAAAAAGGAAACTCAGCACTGACATGCCACCGCCCGCCATCGTGAATCAGCAGCGTCAAATAATTGGCACTGAAATCAAATTGTACGGGTTTATGTTCAAATTCAGGCCACGCAGCTTTAAAATTCTGCTTGGTTAAATCTTTAAACGCCACCGTCATGTGAGGGGAGAAGGGGCGTTGCTTCGCCATCGGATCTACAATCCCCAATTCCCGCATCATGCAATCCATCAAGTCAGCTTGTAAACTGAGGAGTTGCGGCGTTTTGACAACATTGATATAAATCACCCTGGGAGGAAACGCCGCAAAACCCGATAGGGAAATTGGGATACTGGATCTTTGATTGGCAAAATTCTGCAAGCATTGTTCTAAAACCGAAACCGAATCCCGATCCCACTCAAAAGGCGCTTGCAAGGTAATGTGGGGCGGCGACTTCTGAGCGTGGCGACTATTGTAGCGCTCGGCAAAATACTGCTTAACTCCATTGGCGTAGTCTTGAATCTCTTGGGGAGGCAGCAGGGCAATAAAATAAAGGCTTGTACGCTTGTCCATATTTATCAGCATCTCCAATCTAAAATCTAAAATCCACAATCTAAAATTCAAAATGCCTTGGTTTGTAAAGATCGAAGAAGGAATTGTCGATAAACCCACCTTTGACCAATATGTCCCCGCCCACAAAGCTTACGTCGAGGACTTAATCGCCAAAGGGCACCAGGCGCGTACCGGGTACTGGGCGCAACGGGGCGGCGGCATGATGATATTCCAAGCGACTTGCATCGATGAAGCCAAAGCCATTATCGCCCAAGACCCCCTGGTGCAAAATAACTGCGTCACCTACAAGCTCTATGAGTGGAAAATTATAGCTGAATAGGCTTGTTGAGCAGGGGAGCGGGTGAGCGGGTGAGCGGGTGAGCAGGTGAGCAGGGGATAGTGTACGTTCAAATTCCCATCAGCCCCTTTTGCCCACCTGCCCACCTGCACCCCTGCACCCCTGCACCCCTGCCCACCTGCACCCCTGCCCAAAAATCCTCCATTACCAATTACCCATTACCAATTACCAAATTTGATGCTATTCTAGATTTAGACCTGGACCTATGCGATTGCAACGCCCAAACCTTGTCAGGACCGGAAGGTAGCAGCAACACGGGATGCTTGTAGTAGGCGTAGACTCCGGGTCGCCCTTTTTTAAGCACGTTTTTTTAATCAACGGCACGGGCTATGGCAGGTTTCGGAGATCTGGTAAAAAAGGCGTTTTACCTGGGAGTGGGGCTAGCCGCCACAGCAGGTGAAAAAGCGGGTGGAAACCTAGCCGAATTGAAAGAGCAAGCCCAAAAGCTAGCTGATGAGATGGTGGCAAAGGGCGAAATGACCACCGGAGAAGCCAAGCGGATGGTAGATGAAATGATTCAGCGGGCGCAGCAACAGCAACCTGAAGAGTCTACCACTAACGCGCCTAGTGGCGAACCGCGTCGGATTGAAATTGTATCCGATGAAGAAGAAGCAACCCAAACTAAGCCGGAAAATAATGTAGATGCGTTAAGAGATCAAGTAAGCGCATTGCAAGAAGAATTGCGTCGCCTTCAGAATGGGCGCTGAAGCGCCTACTACGAAAGGAATGGGCGCTCAAGCGCCTACTACGAACGGTGGCGATCGCTCGCTTTCGATTGATAATTGTATCAGGGGGATCTAAACTGAAAGTCCTCCCAAAAGAAGATAAAATTTTTCCCTTGAGAGCATTCAAGGGTAACATAGCGCTTATGGAAGATTGGCAAAAAAATTTAACCGACATGCTAGAAACAGTAACTGAGGAGGTAGAAAAGTTCTTCAGCGATGTTACCGATGCAGTGGATGCGATCGCGTTACTATCGGAAGAAGTCGCCCACCAAGTAAACAACACCATCACCACCGAAATCGAACTGTTTTTGAACGATCTAATTCAACCGATTTTGGACGCATGTGCCGAGTTTGAGCCAAGAAGCTTTGAGTCAGAATGGCCTCTAACTGATACCGTAGAACCATCACCCCAACAACATCCTGCTTGTGTTGGTTGCCGTCACTATCACGGACAAGTATACGGCGGTAACTTACTCGTTTGTGGAATGCATCCCTATGGTTGGGAAACAGGAAATTGTCCAGATTGGGAAGGTTACAGGAATTATTAAATGATGAAAGATTTACCAATTAGTGACGATTTTTCTCCCGAGTCTGAAACTGAGCCAGTCACAGCAGAAATGAAGTACGGCGAACGTAATATAGCTGAGGGAAAACTGATTACATTTCCCAACCCGCGCCTGGGGCGACGTTACCAAATTAACATTACGTTGCCGGAATTTACTTGCAAGTGTCCGTTTTCTGGCTATCCCGACTTTGCCACGATTCACATTACCTATTTTCCCGACCAAACCGTAGTCGAGTTAAAAGCGTTGAAGCTGTATATCAATAGTTACCGCGATCGCTACATTTCCCACGAAGAATCCGTCAATCAAATCCTAGATGACTTTGTTGCCGCTTGCGACCCCTTGGAAGTCGAGATTAAAGGCGATTTTTCCCCTCGCGGCAACGTTCATACCACGATTGAGGTGAATCATAAAAAGTCATAAATTTTACGTATGTTTTTAAGTGAAATTGCGTAAGTGGCACGAGTGGGTAGCGCGATCGCTAATTTCACCCAAGCTTTATACAACCCTCACAGAAAAATAGGTAACTCCACCATTATCCCGGCTCGATGCCAATGCTTATGCTAAGTAAGTAGTTGCCAAAAAAATTGGCTGGCGGTGGCACGCATATGCAAACAGTATCGGCAGCTTACTGGCTGAGCAAACTAGACCGAAACCTCTTAACCATCAACCAAAAGCAAGCTACGGGAGAGTTAATGATTCGCAGCGGCACATCCCAGTGGCGGCTTTGCTTTTTCCTGGGACAGTTGTTTTATGCGATCGGGGAAAACCACCGCGTCAGGCGTTGGCAAAGGGCGCTAAAAAGGCATTGTCCGAATTGGGTGGTAGAAACTGACCAACTGCTGAGCAGCGAACTTTGGGAATGTCAGCTGCTGCATCAGGGCATGGCACAAGGTGACTTGAGCGCGGCTCAAGTTAAAGCAGTCGTCCTGGAAACCACGCAAGAAGTCTTGTTTTCCATGACTCGGCAAGCAAGTTTAGCAGGATATTGGCAACCTCGTCAATATCGCAAGTTGCAAGTGGCATTTTACCTCAGTTTGTGTCCTTTGGAAGTTAAGCAACTGATCAAGCAAAGCCAACGCTTCTACGAAAAATGGCTGGAGATGGGGATAGGCAACATCGATCCCGACTTAGTGCCCGTCTTGAAGCCTTCCCCTTGCGAACTGCATCAATGTTCGGTGGATACTTTTCTCAACTTAACTGCCTTATTTACGGGGAGGTATACGCTGTGGGATATTGCTTTGAAGATGAAGCAACCCTTAACTAGGGTAGGGCGCTTGTTAAATCATTTCTGTCAACAAGGTGTGGTCGAACTGCAAGCGGTGTCCGATATAACACCTCCCTTTGTATGTCACTTGAGCGATGACAAAATGGGGAAAAAGCAGTTTGCGATCGCTTGCATAGATGACTCTCCTTTAATGGGGCGCTATCTCAAAGAAATCCTTCCCCCCGCTGGTTACCGCATGTTGCACGTTGAAGATCCCATTCAGGGGATCGGTATCCTCGCTAAATACAAACCCGATTTAATATTATTAGATTTAGTCATGCCGGATACCGACGGCTATAACGTTTGTAATTTTTTACGCAATAGTTCTACTTTCCGCAAAACTCCTATCATTATCCTCACCAGTTGGGATAATACTATTAACCGAGTCCGCGCCAAGCTGGCTGGCGTCAACGATTTTTTAGCCAAACCTTTCGCAGCCGAACAACTGCTGGAACTGATTAAAAAACATTTACCTGAAGAGCGGCAAGAATAAGTTTGGTAATAGGTAATTGGTAATAGGTAATTGGTAATTGGTAATTGGATTCATTGGGGATCTAAAGAGTGGCAATTACCCATTACCCATTACAGATCGTCACCTTTGTTTCTTCGTTGATCTGTTTCCTGGCTCAACAATTTTTCAGCTTGTACCCGGTTTCTTACCACTTAATTGTTGGTAAAACCCGCCCCTACTCGATATAACTAGCAACTTGGGTTAATATGCTGCAAAAAAGATTAACCTTCCTGGGCTAAAGTCGAAGCGATCGCTAGTTCTTCTTCAATCGCAGGTGTCTTGAGTTGCTCCAAAATCTCGATGATTTCTCGCTCAAACGCCACCTGCGCTCGATTTGTTCTGCCACCTACATAAAGACTTCCATCTTGTTGCAGCGCCCAAATCTGCGAGTGGGAAACATAACTCATCATCACCCCCACCATCAACAAGCCAAAACCCAGATAAACAATTGGAATACCCGGATCGGCTTTAATTTGCAACCCAGTACTGCCGACGATTTCATCAATGTATAATTTTACTCCATTAACTTCTGCATACATACCGGCGCGGACTGTGGTTAACAGCTTTCCAGCTGTGTCGTAAATTAACAGCGTTCCCTGTAAATCTTTGGCTAAAAGCGATACGCCCTGGCTCAAATCCGGTTTAGTGGGAATCCAAGTTCCCCAGAGACGTCCCTTACCGGCAGTTGGCAGGGGAGCCATTGGTAGCTTTAAGACGGGGCTGTTATTTAAGCGAAAGCGCACGCCTGCGATCGCCCAATCTGTTTGGTAAAAAGTTACACCTCGGTAACGCAGGGGTTTGTTAACGTAAATCGTTTCGCGGTCGATTTCTTTGCCGCCGTTATCGACAACGGATAAATCCGAATAGAATTGGTCAATTGACCCTTCTGCGGTGTAATCAATCCAAAAGCGATTAACTTTTACCGACCAATCTTTAGGAACTTGCGGCGCCGCCATTGGCCCAGCATCGAGTATATTTTTTACCTGGAATGTAGTACCGCTCTCGATCATTTCTTGAGCCATAAAACCAGTCAGCGCGCCCCAAATTGCTCCAGCCAAAACGAGCAACATACTAGCATGGACGACAATCGGGCCGATGCGTCCGGCAATACCTTTACGGGCATAAAGCTTATTGCCTTCTTGGAAGACTTTATAGCGGCGCTGTTGCAAAGCAGACTCTAAATTAGCCAGGGAACCAGTATCTAGTTCTGCACTTAAAGCTAACTTTTCAAATTGGCGGGGTTCGTCGTAAAATTTCCAGCGACGCGCTGCCTTTAAGGCGGGAAATTGGCGCGTAAAAGTACAGGCGGTTAAACTGCTGCCAAATAAAATCAGCAGAGCCAAAAACCACCAAGTGCGATATACGTGGTCTAAACCCAAGAATAAAAGAACCTTCCAAGAAAGGAAGCCAAACAAAGCCGGGTGTTCCGGGTAGTTAGATTGGTAGAATGCCAGAGATTGACCCTGCTCGATTACCGTTCCGGAGATACTGATTCCAGCGATCGCTAGCAGCAGCAAAATTGCCAGCCGCAAATCTCCTAACAACGGTAATAATTCGCGCTGAAATAGCTGTTGGAGTTTGGTAATTGGCGAATTGTCGTTGGTAATTGTCATTTTTTCTGATTTTTATCTTGCTCGATGATTTGCTGGCGATCGCACCTACAGGACTTACCCAAAGAAACCGGGTTTCTAGGCAAAATCGTCGCTTTGGAAGCATTTGACGCAGAAACCCGGTTTCTAGGCAAAATCGTCGCTTTGGAACCATAAATTTCCGCAGAAACCCGGTTTCTTGATTCCTCGGCGTCATTGCCGCTCTGGCAGGGGCGGGTTGATTGATGATATTTGCGGGATGCAGAAATTATTGGTCAAACCCGCCCCTACAACTTTCTCTCTCTCGCTTCACCCATTAGCCATTAGCAATTAGCAATTACCAATTACCAAACAGGAATCCGCAATAACAGGGAAAATACACCAAATCCCACGAGCATGGCACCGCTAACGGGATTAATCCAACTCGACCACTGACGTAACTCTAGTAGCTTTTTGATCGAAGCGGTAAAAGTCCCGGCTAAAATTAACGGTGCTACGTATCCAGCGGCGTAAAGCAGCAGAAAAATACCGCCTAAGATTAAATCTTGCGTCGAAGCTACCCAAGCGAGCAAAGTTGCTAAAACGGGGGTGCTGCAAGGAGAAGCAACCAAACCAAAAGTTAAACCGAGTAGATAGGAACGTATCCCTGCCGGTAAATCGCCTCTAATCCATTCGCTACCACCAAAAGAGGGAAATTGCAGCGGAATTGCTTCTAGTAAGTTTAGACCCATTGCGATCGCTACAACGCTGGCAATAATGGGTAAACCAATTCCCACTTGTCCGTAAACGCGCCCCAGCAGCGCTGCTAGAATGCCTAACCCAGCCAAAGTGGTTGCCAATCCCAACGCGAACCAAGTAGACTGAGCAGCGGCGCTAAAGCGGCTTTTGGCTTCATACCCGCCGATGTAGCCGATGGTAATCGGCAACATCGAAAGCATACAAGGCGTCATGCTCGTCAGCAAGCCAGCGGCAAAAATCACGCCAATGCTAACCCCGCTCAGGTGATTTAGCTGAGAAGAAACGAGGGTGTTAGCAAGTTGTTGGAGTTGGTAAAGGTAGGTAGAGAGAGTTTCTAACATGCCGCAGGTGGATTGAAATGCCCATACAGCTTGAATTGTAGCTTATTAGGGGATCGCCAACTGCAACTTTCAACCCAGCCAACGCAGATATCTGTGCAACTGGCGATCGCAACGATAAAAAACACCTCAATCCCAGTTCCCAAGCTGGATTTGCAGCAATCAGTGGCAAGACTGACCGGAAACCTTGATGTTAAAATACCAGAATTGAACAATTGTACCCACTAATAACAAAGTTTCCTGCCGTTGATTGACTCAGCTTTTAAAATCCCTAAAATTTCGGGTACATTGTGCATGACGGTAATTTTCAGAACCGTTCCAGCTTGTGGGCATCGTTAAAATTGTTAGCAGTAGTCTGCCGATCAACATTCCCAAATAGCCCAGATTAAAATCGGATGCCAGCAGACGCAATAGCTTTCACCACGCACAGAATTACTTAAGATTGCCCCATTTTTCCGAATTTGTCACCAAGTTAAGGATAATTGCCAATCGTGAGCAATCAAAGCAAGGCATTTCCACCCAAAATAAATAGCCTGCGATAAACAGCCTTATGGAAGCATCATTTGAACTTACCCTACAGATCGTCATCGCCATTGTCGCAGGCATTGGCGCTCAGGTTCTAGCAGCATT
>DNGG01000211.1:7006-9121 GCA_003486675.1 Cyanobacteria bacterium UBA11372 | reverse complement strand
GGCGCTCAGGTTCTAGCAGCATTCCTCAAAGTTCCCAGCATCGTCTTCTTGCTGCTATTCGGCATTTTGTTAGGTTCGAGTGGTTTAAGTATCCTGCACCCGAACATGCTGGGAACGGGTTTAGAAGTGATAGTCGCCCTCAGCGTCGCTGTAATTTTATTCGAGGGCGGTCTTAATTTAGAACTGCGCGACTTGGGGCGCGTTTCCGCTCCTCTTCGCAACCTCGTCACCTTCGGCACTTTAGTTACCCTGCTCTTAGGCGGTATGGCGGCGCACTGGTTAGGGGAGTTTCCCTGGCCCATTGCCTTTCTGTATGCTTCTCTAGTAACGGTAACTGGCCCTACTGTAGTCAGTCCTCTGCTCAAGCATGTAAAAGTAGACCGACAAGTATCAACCTTGCTCGAAGGAGAAGGGGTTTTAATCGATCCCGTGGGGGCAATTCTGGCAGTCGTTGTCTTAGACACCATCTTCAATTCCCACGCTTCCCCCGTCGAAGCAATGACTGGATTATTCCTGCGACTGGGTATTGGCGGGGCGATCGGCGCTGCCGGAGGCTGGTTACTAGGATTTTTTGTCAAACGCGCGCATTTTTTATCAGAAGAACTGAAAAATCTGGTAGTTCTAGCCGGTTTGTGGGGCTTGTTTGGTTTGGCTCAGTTTATTCGCAGCGAATCGGGATTGATGGCAACCGTGCTGTCGGGAATTGTCTTGAGAGCTTCTTCTTTGCCAGAAGAAAGATTGCTGCGCCGATTTAAGGGACAGCTAACTACCCTGGGTGTCTCCGTCCTGTTTATTTTGCTGGCAGCAGATTTATCCATCGCCAGCGTCTTCGCTTTGGGGTGGGGTAGCTTGTTTACCGTTTTGGTGCTGATGTTTGTAGTCCGCCCGATTAGTGTTAGTTTATGTACCCTCAACAGCGACTTCAACTGGCGACAAAAACTATTTGTCAGTTGGATTGCCCCCAGGGGAATTGTTTCGGCGTCGGTTTCTTCCCTGTTTTCCATTTTGTTGACTCAGCGGGGAATCAACGGTGGCGACGCGATTAAAGCCCTGGTGTTTCTTACCATCATGATGACGGTAATTTTGCAGGGATTGACCGCTGGCTGGGTCGCCCAATGGCTGAAAATTACCTCAAAAGAAGCTACAGGTGCAGTCATAGTTGGTTGCAATCCCTTGGGTTTATTGATTGCCCGCTTGTTTCAAGAGCGCGGCGAGTCAGTGGTATTAATCGATACCGATCCCGAAGCTTGCCGACAAGCTGAACAAGAAAATCTGAAAGTTTTCCTAAGTAGCGGTTTGGATACGGGGGTTTTGGAAGAAGCAGGACTGGCATCGATGGGGACATTCCTCGCCATGACCAACAACGGCGAGGTCAACGTAGTGCTGGCGCAGCGAGCCGCAGAAGAGTTTAATCCACCCCGCGTCCTGGCGGTATTTCCTCGCGATCCCCAAGCCAGTAACGGATCAAATCAGGTCAATCAAGCATTTGTACCCCAGTTGCCGATCAAAACCTGGAATCAGTATCTCAGTGAAGGTAAGGTAAAATTGGGAACTACTGTATTGAAGGAACAGGCGCTTTCTTTCCAGCAGGTTCACCTTCAGGCGTTGATCGATACAGGCGAGTTAGTGCCCTTATTAATCGAACGAGAAGAGCGCCTGTTAGTCGTACCAGCAGCAGAAGAGTGGAAAGTAGGCGATCGCATTATCTACCTGTTGCACGATCCCAGACCGAAATTGCTCAAACGCTTATCCGGCGCCAGTCCATCCTCTCGTTTGGCGTTAGAAAAGTTACCAGAAGTTGAAGAAGTACCAATTCCTGCTGCTGCTTTGGAAGTTCCCTTAAAACAAGCTTGAATCGGGAATTGGTAATTGGTAATTGGTAATTGGTAATGGAAAAGAATTACCTAGGCAAATCAACCCGGTTTTTAGGAAAAATTGTGGGTTTGATATCATGTCCGTTAGCTTTGGTTGTGTATAGTAGGGGCGTAAATAAACCCTTCCTTTGCTGAGGCTACCGATGCAACCGTAAATGATATGATATGATGTCCTGTCGATTACCCATAATTAGCAGCCCTTGCACGGCATTATTAACGTTATCTGTTTGTCGGAGATATC
>DNGG01000211.1:0-6774 GCA_003486675.1 Cyanobacteria bacterium UBA11372 | reverse complement strand
GCAACGACAGAGTGATGTTTTTTGATTATGGGCAATTCAACGGACACCATATGACAGGGAGAAATCTCTGAAAAAACCGGGTTTCTGGCTCTGCTTTTTCCTAAGTTAAATAAGACACCCAAGCTGGCAAAATTTCCGGCGAACCGTACCAAATTCCAGGAGATCTGGGAGAATGCCTGACGCCCTCGACCACTAAATTTTCTGCCCCTGCCAAATGGGCGGCTTCAATCGGCGCGATCCCATCACCCCAAGTATCCCCCCGTCCGCAGGTTAATTGATAGCTGCTGTAAGCTAACCAACTGCCTCGGCGTCTAGCACCAAAAATAGACTTACCGGCAACGCAGACATATCGAACTTGGGGGTAAAATGCTCCAGGATAGTTTTTGTTGACAAAATCCAGATTGCGTTTTGTCCAGCGTTCCTTGCTAAAGTGGGGAGTTCCCAAAGTTATGAGGTTAGCAACGCTCTTGTGAGCATACCACAAGCACTCTGTTGCGATCGCATCCCCGGGGATCGTATAAGGCTTTTCTCCCATGTAGATGCGGGAAATCCAACCCCCTGCCGAGTGACCGATCAGGTTAATCTGAGAACTGTTGTGTTGCTGCAACATCTGTTTAACCGTGCGGTGGAGTAGTTGCAAAATCGGTAGCATCGACCTTCCTCCCACAGTAGGTAACCAATCTCGTTTCCGCAGCGGTACGATCGCAGTGGGAAAACCCAGATTCTGGAGAGATTGTTCTAAAGGACGATAAGCGATCGCGCCTTCCAAATAACCAGGTAAAATCACAGTCGGTAATGGCATTTCAGATTTGAGAAAAGAGATTTTGTCGCAAAGGTCGCCTGTATTGGGTTGGTTGAGCCCTTATTTCATAGTTTGATACAGATTACAGATATCTATCTTACTGACCGATTAATTTTCCAACCGCAGTAACAGATTATGGCTCGCGAACCAATTCCAACTGCCTATTTTGCCTTAGTTGTTGTTCGTTGGGAAAACCGCTTTCTCATGGTTCACGAGCGCAAGCACGGTCAATTATGGCACCTACCTGCGGGTAGAGTTGAACCAGGAGAAAGTTTGGTTGATGGCGCGAAACGGGAAACCTTGGAAGAAACCGGCATTAAAGTAGAAATAGAAGGAATTTTGCGGATTGAGCATAAACCGGCTAAATTATCCGGAACGGCTCGCTTGAGGGCGATTTTTGTCGCTCGTCCCCAAGATAATACACCTCCGAAGAGCATTCCCGATCGGGAAAGCTTGCGCGCAGCTTGGTTTTTGCCTGAAGAAATCGATAGTTTACCCCTGCGACGAGAAAGAGTGCGGGAAATCGTCCATTACGTGGCAAATGGTGCTAGGATTTACCCGCTTGAATTGCTGACTGGTGAGGGGATGCCATTTAGGTTATAGTTTGTACTCTTGTTTAGCGATCGCCATCTCAATCACCAAGTGAAAACAGGTATCCTCTACGGTATTAGTGTTGGCCCCGGAGATCCGGAGTTGATCGCACTTAAAGGACTGCGTTTGCTTCAGGGCGTCCCCGTGGTAGCCTTTCCTACAGGAGTAAGGGGCAATCGGGGCATGGCTGAGCAAATTGTCGCCCCATGGCTCAATTCCACTCAGGTGCAACTAGCTTTAACTTTCCCTTACGTCCAGGATGACGCCGTTCTTGCCTCCGCATGGCAGGTGGCGGCAGAACAAGTCTGGCAATATCTCGAAACAGGTAAAGATGTAGCTTTTGCCTGTGAAGGCGATGCTAGTTTTTACAGCACTTTCACCTATTTGGCACAAACGCTGCAACAAATGCATCCGGAGGTCAAAGTAGAGGTAATTCCAGGAGTTTGTTCGCCGATGGCGGCGGCGGCGGCGCTGGGACTGCCTTTAACTATGCGCGGTCAACGTTTAGTTGTCTTACCAGCTATTTATACCCTAGGAGAACTAGAAGCGGTTTTAGATTGGGCGGATGTGGTGGTATTGCTCAAGGTAAGTTCGGTATACGAGCAAGTTTGGCAAGTTTTGCAGCAAAGAGATTTACTAAATCGCAGTTATGTGGTAGAAAGAGCAACGCTAGCGAATCAGACGATCTATACTAATTTGTGCGATCGCCCCCATCTGCAATTACCCTACTTCTCTTTGCTGCTGATACAAGTCAGATCAACGAATTTTAGATTTTAGATTTTAGATTTTAGATTTCAATCTGCCCTATGACCATGTTCGACACCGAACCCACTCCATCCCAGTCTGACAACTCACCATTACTAACCGTATTGTTCACGCTAATTTCGCTGAATTTACACGGACTGCTGTGGATTTTGCCGCCAAAATTGCCCATTTCTGCCACAGAATCAGCGGATGAACGTCAGGTCAAATTGGTGCAGTTAAGTCCAGGAGAAATCAGACGCATCAGCGAATTCACTCGCCCATCGCTGCCATTACCGCCCCAGCTAGGAACGGGCGCACCTAATACCTCTGGGGTTCAGGAACCAGCACGGTCTAATATACCCCTGCCAGAACCTCCGAGCAAACCGCTGCCCAAACCAACACCAGCACCGACAGCAACGCCCACACCAATTCCCACCCCAACACCCACAGCGACAGGGGCACCTGCACCACAAATTCCTACCCCAGCCGCGACGGCTCCTTCCAGCTTCCAAGATAGCCTGCTCAAGTCTCGTTACGGCTATAATCTGGCTGGCACGACAGAAGCGGAAGAAAGGCAAAAACTCGATACCTGGTTGAGAAACAACAAAAGATTTTCCCGCAGGATCGTTGCTCGCCCGCCGATTCCCTACAGCATTATCTCTCCTGTGAATGAGAAGCTACCGGATACAACTCCTGCTGGCGTCGCCGTGTTGGTATCCCCAAGCGGTAAAATTACGGGTGAGCCAGAGTTAATCCGCAGTACTGGCTACCCCAAGCTAAACCAGGCAGCGATAGAAGATATCAAGCAGCGATCGTTTCCGGCAACGGGCGAGTATGTGGCTTATCAGTATCGGATCGAGATCGAGTCAAACAAATTACCCTCGCCTCCAACTAATTTACCTTCCAATCCCACTCCTACCCCCAATACCTGGACTTTCCCCAGACCGCAACCGCAAAATTAAATACTGATTTGGTTTTTCCAGCAGGGGCAACTTCTCAAACCTGCTATCAGTCTCTAATATCGAGAGCGAGAGGTTTCTGCTCATGGCGAAAAAGCGATCGCATCCCTCCCATCCCACAAAGCCAAAACCAGCGGCATATACCCCACCTCCCATTTCTGATGCTGAGCTATTTCAACCCCAGCCAGAAAGCACATCTGTGCCCAGCGTATTGGCGACGGTATTTTCAGTCACTTTACACGGATTGCTCTGGGCTGCTCCACCAATATTATCAATGTCCAGAGAAAAACCCGATCTCCAGCGAACCGTTGAATTGGTGCAGTTAACGCCAGAAGAAATCAGCCGCCTGCCTCAATTTTCCGATCCAGGAATCTCTATGCCGCCTCTGCCGCCGTCGGTGGCTTCTACCGATGTCCCACCACCGCCTTCTCCACCACAGCAACCTTCTACCCAAACCTTAGAACGACAGGAAGAATTAGTCCGTCAGCAAATAGTACAAAGACAGCAGAAATTATTGCAAAGGCAACTAGAAGAACAGGAAGAATTATTACGGCAACAAATACGACGGAATGAAGAATTACTGCAAAAGCAAAAGTTGCAACAACAGGAAGAATTGCGACGGCAACTTGAGCAAGAAAGGCAACGCCAAACTGAACTACTGCAAAAGCAGCAAGAACAAGAAAAGCAACGCCAAACTGAATTACTGCGACGGCAACTTGAGCAAGAAAAGCAACGCCAAGAGCTATTGCAACAGCAGCAAGAAAAGCAACGCCAAGCCGAACTGCAATGGCTGCAAGAGCAGGAAAAGCAACGCCAAGAAATATTAAACCGGCAGATAGATCAAGAAAAGCAACGCCAAGAGCTATTGAGAAAGCAGCAGGAATTGGAACTTTTAGATCAATGGCAACAACAAGAAAAATTGATCGGTCAGATTCAGAAACAATTGCGGCCTCAGCAAAAATTAGAAGCTCTGAAGCGGATATACAGTTACAATGCCGATGGGACAACCGTGGAAGCTCTCAGAACTAATTTAATTACCTTCTATCAAAAAATCCAGCAGTTTGCGGGGGAACAAAAAAATTGGAATCAAGAAAAAATATCGCTCCGCCTTGGATCTCCCATCAAACAGAACCTGCCCGATGTGACTCCCGCTGGCGTCGCCTTGTTAATAGATGAAAATGGAAATTTATCAACCGATCCTCTGTTAACTCGCAGTACTGGCTATCCGGCACTAAATGAGGCAGCAATCAAGGCAGCAATTGATGACGTTAAAAAGCGTTCCTTTGCACCCGCTGGCGAGAAAAAGATTTACCAATACGAAATCGAAATCGAGCAAAATAATGAAGCTTCGCGTTAAAGGGCATTTCTCACGAGATAATATAGCCTCGGATATTTGCTAGCTCCAAAGCGATCGCACTTTATGACCGTAGCTTCATCATTTACAGAGCAACTGCGCGCCTCTTCTGAAAAATTATTTCACTTGCTCCAACAGTTTAACCAAGCAAGGGTACTTGTAGTGGGTGACCTGACTTTGGATGAGTTTCTCACTGGACAAGTAGAGCGCATTTCCCGCGAAGCCCCCGTTTTAATTATCCGCCACGAACATACCCGACAAGTGCCGGGAGGTGGGGCGAATGCAGTCTATAACTTAGCCAAGTTGGGCGCGCAGCTAAAAGTAGCTGGATTGATCGGAAAAGACGACCAAGGACAAGCACTGCGGGGTATTTTTGAGCTGGCGGGAATTGATACCAGTGGTATGTTAATCGATCCAGATCGTCCGACAGTGACCAAAACTCGAATTTCCGGTCATGCTAGACAATCGGTGACGCAGCAGATCGTGCGGGTAGATAGAAAATCCGATGAGTTGCCAGATTCAGATTTACAGTTGCAACTGGCTGATTATATCCGCTCCCAGGTGGGAAAGGTGGATGCGGTGGTTTGTTCGGATTATGGGGATGGGGTATTTACTGCGCCTGTAATTGAAGCGGTGTTAGCCCATTCTCGGACAATTGTAGATGCCCAAAGCGATTTGCACCGTTATCGGGGGGCGACACTGTTTACGCCGAATTTGCCAGAAGCAGAAAAAGCTGTAGGATATGCGATCGCATCCCCCCAATCTCTCCGCCAAGCTGGATCTGATCTCCTCCATCTCACCCAAGCACAGCAAATCCTCATCACTCGCGGTGAAGAAGGCATGAGCTTATTTAACCGCACCGGAGAAGAAAACCACATCCCCGCCTTCAACCGCACCGATGTTTTCGATGTTACCGGCGCAGGCGATACAGTAGTAGCCGCCCTGACTTTAAGTTTGTGTGCCGGTGGTTCATTTTGGGAAGCCGCCGTTTTGGGTAATTTAGCCGCCAGCATCGTCGTTAGAATCTTTGGTACTGCAACAACAACACCAAATGAAATGAAAGCAGCTTTACAGGCATTATTGGAAATTTAGGTAATGGGTAATTGGTAATGGGTAATTGGTAATTGGGGAGAAAGTAGGGGCGGGTTTTACAGATAATATTTGATTCACACAGACAGTTTAAATAAACCCGCCTCGGCTTACGATACCGATACAACCAGACATGATATAAGTCCCGCTTAATTTACGTTCCTAGAGTTAAAGTTTAGGGAAAACCAGGTATAAAAAAAGTAGCAAAAGTAACTAATAAATTTTACTTTTATATTTGATTAATTATTTCTAGGTTGACAAGGGTAACATTTGGCGATTTAGTTATCTTTATAAACGATGAATTCGGCTGATAACTAAAGAGGAGAATATCCCAGATGTCTCAGGCGGCAAATCAACCACTTTGGATACAAGACAGAGATACAGTTATTGCACAAAGCGTGGATGTACAGTGGCGTGATTCTAACGCTCCTGACTACAGTCGCACCAATAGTTTTCTAAAAGCTGAGAGCAAATACAATCACTTAGAAGGTTCTCTAGAAGCGATTGTCCAAAATCTGGTTCGTACCTTCGAGATGGAAGCATCGTTCAAAACCAATCCCCAGCAGTGGGTGTCTGTTGTAGCAGACAAGTTTCGCATGAGTACAAATGGCGGCCCAGGCTACACAGCACAGGATATAGTCAATGTAGGAACTTACAATTTGTTTCTCACTGAAACAGAGCATTACAACCCAAAAGAAGAAGATTTTGAATCTTCTTACAATCTTTTTGTCAATGCATTGCCTCAAGGATTTGTTTGGGAAGTTATTGAAGTTTTTTCTGCTCCTCCTAACGTTACCTTCAAGTGGCGGCATTGGGGAACTTTTACCGGAAAATATAAAGACTATGCACCTACAGGAGAAACCATAGAAATTGTGGGTATGAGCGTTGCCCGCGTCAGTGAAGATTTGAAGATTGAATCAGTCGAACACTTCTTTGATACTAATGCTTTCTTGGAAAAACTTACGGCTGGCAAAAAACTCGCTCCAGGGGAAAAGTTAGAAACAGGCTGTCCCTTCCACAATTCTGAAAGTGTATAATAAGGCTAAAGACGCCCCAGGAAATTTAGGTAATTGCTAATTGGTGATTGGTAATGGGTAATTGGCAGCTAGTTCCATTACCAATTACCAATTACCAATTAACCATTACTTATTACCAATTTTCGTTATTTTCCCATTGGTTTCAATTTTGAGGGGAGTATTGGGAAAATCCAATTTAGTCAGATTGCGAATTAGCTG
>DNGG01000308.1 GCA_003486675.1 Cyanobacteria bacterium UBA11372 | reverse complement strand
TCGGATTCAAATTGGGCGGGTGTAAGTTCCCTGCCAACGCATTGTTTAGTCCAACTGGGAATAATTCCCGGTAAAACTTGCCATTGACTGAACATCCCGTCATTCGGTTTGTTAGGTGGTGCAGCTTGTCGCAATGCGTCCACCATCGCGTTTATCTGGGTGTCAGCGACTTGTGCTTGTGCGGGTGTCCACAGTCCAAGGGTGACAATGATTCCACCTAGCAGTAGATGCTTGGTTTGTCTGATTAACTCAATTTTCATTTGGGATTACTCAGTGTTAATCTGACTGTCTTTAAAAAGGATTACTACCAAAATCATCCCACGCCTCTGTCTAAAGTATGATTTCGCCTACAGAATCCCGGTTTCTTAAACCAATACCTTCGCCAATTGTCTGAAACGCCCACGCCCACATGCTAAAGCATGGGGCTACACAAACGAAGCAAGGCGTAGCGGGCTGTAAATATTTCAGCCTGCCTACGCAGGCTTAGTTTGTGTGCCCGCTTGCGCTCCGCACCCTTGAGGGTGTCGGATTTTGGTGCAGTTATTGTTAGAGAAACCGGGATTTTGAATTAGTTAAAACTTGCTACCGTCGCTATCTTAAAACTTCTCTCAGGGCATTGTAAGCGGGTTTGGGACGATAGGAATTATCGAAAATAAGTGCAGCGTCGGGTTTTTTGGTATACCAAGGAATCCAAGAATGTTTATCGGTAAATCCCCACAACACAAAAGCCTGACAAATTCTCTGAGACAAGCAAACAGCAAGCATATCTCGATAAATCTTAGCTTGGGCGGCAAATCTTTCTGCTTGCGTACCCGTTCCATTCTGGATTTTTACGTCCATTTCGGTGATATGTACATCCAATCCTAATGCTGTCAAACGTTGGATATTTACCGCCACATCTGCGGGAGGAGGTGCATTGTTTAAACCCACATGCATTTGCAAACCTACGCCGTGAATGGGAAGGCCCCGTTGCAGCATTCCTCGAACTAGATTGTAAATTGCATCTGATTTTGCCCCTAATCCCTCGCCACCATAATCGTTATAAAATAAACGCGCTTTTGGATCTGCTTCGTGCGCCCACCGAAAGGCTAAATCTATATATTCTGGCCCTATTCCTCTGAGCCAAATTGTATCGCGCAGCCCATTATTATCGGCAATTCCTTCGTTAACTACATCCCAAGCAAAAACTTTGCCGCGATAGTGTCCGACTACTATATAAATATGGTTTTGCAGAATTTGTAGGAGTTGTTGGCGGGTAAACTTTCCTTCGGTTAACCATTGGGGTAGTTGGATATGCCAAACTAGGGTATGACCGCGCACTTTCATGTTATTATCTTCGGCAAAGGTAACGAGGGTATCTGCATCGGTGAAATCATAGCGATCGCGCTCTGGATGCACGAACATAAATTTCATTGCATTCTCCGCCGTTAAGCTGCTAAATTCCCTCGCCAGTACTTCCCGATAAACTGGTTCGTTTCGCAACGCATTTACTGCCACTGCCGCACCGATGACAATTCCCCGATTTTGTGCTAAAGAACGCAGGGAAGTCACCGCCGTATGGGATGATTGGGGAATACTCAGAAGCACAACTATTAAAACTGTATTTGCAGCTAGAAACAGGAAATTTTTAAATCGGCAGCATTGGGTTAAACTGAACATCGCTGATACCTCATTCCCGGCAATTGAGAAACCAATCCCATTAGTTCTAATTGCAACAGCGAACTCAAGACTTCTCCCGCAGAAAAACCAGTTTGTTGCACGATTAAATCCAACCCAGTAGGTTCAAAAGCAATTGCTTCTAATATTTTATGAAATTGCGGTTCTAGCTGTGGTAAAGGTTGCCGATTCTCCGATGTTACCTGCTGGGAAAATAAAGGTAAATCGGATATCTTTACCGCATCTACAGGCGGCATACCGCTCAACATTTCTACCAAAAGACCTTCATTGATAATTAGATGCGCGCCTTTGCTTAAAAGTCCCAAACAACCATGCGATCGCACATTATCCAACGAGCCTGGTAATGCATACACATCGCGACAAAATTCATTAGCTAAACGGGCAGTAATTAAAGCTCCCGATTTAGTCGGTGCTTCCATTACCAATACTGCCCGACTTAACCCCGCAATAATCCGATTTCGATTCGGAAAATGGGCGCGATTTGGCCCAATTCCAGAGGGATATTCGCTCAATACCAAACCCTTAGTTAAAATCTCTTCGTACAACTTTTGATTGCGCGGCGGATAAATAATATCCACACCCGTACCAAAAACTGCAATCGTCCTTGCACCCACTTCTAAACAGGCGCGATGAGTTTCCGTATCGATTCCCTCTGCCATGCCGGAAACAATAGTAAACCCTTTTTGAGCCAAAACAGTTGTTATTTTGCGCGTCCAACGTTTCCCGTATTCAGAAGGATCGCGAGTACCCACAATCGCAACAGTTGGAGTAATGCCCAAATTTTCTTCAACTTGAACAATTCCCCGATAATATAACACCGGCGGCGCGCTGGGAATTTCCAACAACAAGCGAGGATATTCCTGATCTGCTGGCGTCCAGAAACAGGGATTTTTGACAGAATGTTCTTTGAGGAACATTTCGGGATCGAAACGCGATCGCTCCCTTACCACCGTATCAATTATCTGACGCCCAAACCCTTCAACTTGCCCCAAAGCTTTTGCATTTGCTTCCCAAGCTAAAGATAGCTTGCCAAAATGCTCTTGCAGTCGGCGCAGCAAAATTGGTCCAATTCCGGGAATTTGCGACCAAACTAGCCAAAAAGCGCGTTCTTCCACTTTAGTCATTAGCTATTAGTTTCGTAGTGACAGCGGTAATCGGTAATTGGTAATTGGTAATTGGTAATTGGTGGTGGAATCGTGACAATTACCGATTCCCCATTACCGAGCGTCAGAAACCCGGTTTCAGAGGAGATTTCTCGCTGTCAAACCAGGATTTTTGCGATCGCCAAAGTTTCTTTAGCGTTAAACCCACGATTTTTCAGAGAAACCGGGTTTCTTTGGATCGATGTAGCTAGCAACTTACGTTATTTATTGTGCTTGAGATACTCGAAAACCGACTTATCGCCGATATCGGGGGGAATTGCTTGAATTGATTTCCGCAGGGCGAAGACGATAAATAAAATTGCCCAAAGTCCTAATAAAAATTGTTCCCCATTCACCGGCAAAACACCTAATAAATGCCCTAACAGCAAGATTGGTACGAGAGGAGTTAGCAGTTTTGTTTCAAATCTATCAAAGCAAAAAGCTTCTTTAAAATATATCCCCGTCAAAGCGGCAAAAGTAAAGCCAACGCCGACAAGGGCAAAAGGTTGCTGATAAACAGTTAAAGCCAGAGGTTCGCTAAATTGCAAGGCTAAAACTAAAGATGCGACGCCGCCGATTGCCCAAAAAACTTGCAAAACTCGGTGCAGCGAAGCCAAATAAATATGAATTGTCGCCAAACTAACGCCCAAAGCGATATAAAAACAGGCATAAAGGAAAGTAACAGCAGTTATTACCGTTGGGTTATTACCTTGCCACAAGACTAAGCCGCTAGCGATCGCAAAGCTCAAACCCGCTACCATTAACCCGGTACGATAGACGATGACACCAGTGCGATCGCTCTGAGTAATCGTAAATTCGCCAAACTGACCTTGATACACCCTTGGTTGAGACGATTCCACTACTTGAGTCATAGTTTATCCCCAAATCTAACCCCGAAGATAATTCAACTATAGCTAACAAACATAATATCATCCCCTCGTATCCCCTCGTTACCAGGCTCCTGCCTGGTAACGCAGATCCAGAGGCTCCTGCCTCTGGCAATATTTTTGCCGATTTTTATCAATTGATTAAAACTAGCACCTTAGCACCCAAATCTACCTCTAACCTGAGTTGAGCATTACCACCATTGACGGCAATTTCTACCCAATCATTACTACCAATTAAAGCAACCAAGTTCCCAACTGGAGCATCGCTATAAGTTTGACAGCCTAAAATAGTTTGCCCCGCAATTGCAACCGACCAAATTTTACCTTCAACCAGAGAACCTGGAATATTTGTCACTAAATTGCCGAAGCGATCGCCATACTGTATAAAACCCGTTACACCCCCATCAATTCGCTGACATTCGGGAATTGGCAATTCAACTAAACTTGCCAAATCGATTTCTCGTCCTAGCAGTTTTAAAGATACGCCGCTAGCCAGATGTGCGCCTACAGGGGCAAAAATATCACGTCCGTGAAACGTGGCGCTGGGTGTTGGTACTCGCCAGTAATCCGGATTAGTCAGTTCGACAGCGGCAATTGCCCGACTTTGACTTAATATACCCCCGAACAGACCATTATCTGGCCCGACTAGGAAACCCGAGGGGAATTGTAGCGCGATCGCTCGCCGATTTCCCCCCACCCCCGGATCGACTACCGCCACATGTACCGTTTCATCGGGAAAATAACGATAGGCACTCATCAAGCAAAACCTTCCTGCCGCAATATTCTGCGGTGGAATTTCATGGGTTAAATCCACCACCGTCAGCGTCGGGTTAATTTGAGCAATAACGCCTTTCATCGCGCCGACATAAACATCGCTCAAGCCAAAATCAGTCAAAAGAGTGAGAATTTTACGCTCGGGCATCTCGAATTATCTCAATAGTTTAAAAGAGAGCATATCCGGTGGATATACTCTCTCTTAAATTCAGATTATAACTGCGGCAGGCAAAGAAACCCGGTTTCTCCGAAAAATCCTGGGTTTTGCAACCAGAGATCAACTAAGAAACCGGGTTTCTTGTTAGTTACATCTGCGGCACCAATTTCTTCTCTCTATCAACAACTGTCGGCGTTTCCACCAGCAGTTTGCACAGATCGTCCAACTCATCCGTTCTCGCATTAATTAATAGCTTTGCTCGTTCTTGCAGCTTCTCGATATTTTCAGGACTTGGATCGTCTATATCATCATTTCCCTTAGTGAGTCTTGGTTGGAAGCGATAATACTGTTTCGGATCGCCGTCTGCATCTGGCAGTAGTTGGTCTAATTGAGAACCAACTGCTTCACTTTGACCATCCAAAACCATACTAATAATTGGTTGTATCCATTGAGCTTGTCCCCAGCGTTTCACCTGGTCAAATTCATATTGTCTAGTCAGCGAACCCGTACCGATTGAGACAACAAGAATCTCATCTATAGCCAGTTTTTTGTTTGGTTGCTTCAGTTCTCTTGCTTTCTTCTTAGAAGCTATTATCGCTTCCATAACTGCCAGGGAAGTTGGATTGTTGGCAAAAACTCCACCATCAATTAATGAATATAAACCGTTTGGTTTATTGTCGGTGGGAACCGCGACTGGTTCAAAAAAAGTCGGAGCTGCGGAAGTTGCCATAGCAGCTTCTACCATTCTAATGCCTCGGCATACTCGGTGGAAATCCAAACCGCTTGTCTTTTCTGTCTCCTTATTACTGGTGAAGTAAACAGGCATCCGCAATTCAGTTTCATAGCTGGTAATCAAAACTTCTGTCAGTGCCTCTTCAATTTGAGTTTCCTTGCCCAAGTATTCTTCTAAAACTGATTTTCTGCCATCTGAAGGAAACTTAGGCGCAGCAAATAGTTCGTACAAACTCGATATTTTGGCGATCAATGACTGGTTAAAAATCCGTTCGCCGTTTTCACGATACAGGTTGATTAAATCGCTAGCTTTGTAATGAGGTATCTTAGGATTATGCGGATGGGGTTTAGCTAGAGATAAGGCCAAAATACCTCCCGTTGAAGTGCCAGCAATCATATCAAATAATTGACAGATTGGCTTGTTTGTCCGCCGTTCAATTTCGGCTATAATCATCGCCGGGATAATTCCTCTGATGCCGCCACCGTCGATTGACAATATTTTATATTTAAAAGTCATATTACTCTCCTTGTTATTGCACAAAAAATAAATAATAGGAATCTCGCTCTATCGAATCACTTCTAACTTTATATTCCCCAGGTTGGATTGAATTTCCGGATTTTTTTGAGCAAAATATTTTTTGGCAATTGTTAATAAATTCCTATTCAATAGCTTTCCTTAATTGAGAAAACTCAAGCTTATTTGCCAGAGAAATACCTTGATTGAGATCTTGCACCCTGGCTCACACCTGAGTTTCTTGCCAATAGCTAAACTTGAAAGCCTAGATTTTTCTTCAAGAAACAAGGGTTTCCAGGCTGGTTGAGAATGGTGCCAGATCTGAGTTCACCTATATTTTGGCAATTTTGCCAGACTCTGACAGTACCTTCAAGGGGTAATTTTGCTTGGCTCAAATACTATAAATTATCCCGAAAGTCAATGCTTATAAATTAAACTATAACACTCGAAAACTTTCTATACATTTAGTCGCAGCTACCAATCTAAGATGGGACATTCTGGCAAATGATTTCCCCTTTCCGCCTTTCCCCCTTTCCCCCTTCTTCCCCTGGGAGCTAGATTCATAAATTTTATGAACATTCTGTATCTTAAGACACAATTTTCTTGCCAATTTGAACTGGGCGTGGTATATTAAAAAAATAGAAGGATAATTATACACCAACTGATCCCAAAATGAAGTCCATGATGAACAAAAATCGTCGCGAAGAGCTAAAAAGAACAGCCGAAATTCATCGTGCCAACATTCAGAAAAGGCTGCAACATCGCTTGGAAGTCGCTAGAGCCAACGGTGACCAAGAGTTAATCCAGCAACTGGAAGCGGAAATGCAGCAACTTTAGTGCAGCAAAGCGCTGAAAAATGGCATTTTAGGCAAAAAAGAACGAGGGGCGAGGTAGGAATGCCCCTCATTGACTTAGAAACCCGATTTTTTCAAAAAACCGGGTTTTTTTGGCAAGCGCAGGACTTACGCAAACTTTCTATCTGTAGGGTGCGATCTTCCAGCAGAGTACGGCACCTCAACTGCTCGTGTCGCCTATCCCGCAAAAAAACAAAGGTGATAGGAAAAATTGTGGCTTTCCATCGCCTTTGTTTTTGACTCCGGGTGCGTAAGTCCTCGAGAAATTGGAAAAGTCTAATGAATTTCGATCGTTTGGGAGATCGGTTCGCGGTAAAATCGCTAGCTTTGTTGTAGTAGCTATACTGGTGGCGCTCCAATGAAAGCCACAACTTGACTAGCGAGTGAGAAAACCGTCATGACAGTTGAACTGATTGCATGGATAGCCGATGCTTGGGGTGCATTGGAAAAGAATATTGGCTGGATGGCTTGGAACCTGTTTTTAGCCTTAGTGCCGTTGGCGTTGAGTGTCTGGCTATTTGGTAGACCGCGATCGCGCAAAGCATTATGGTGGATCGGACTATTTCTATTTGCCACCTTTTTGCCAAAATCCCCCTTAGTTTTGACCCACATAGCCCGCTTCATCATCGAGAACCGCACGAATTACATCGTTTGGGCAATTACGCTGGTTTTCATCGCTTTGGATGTGTGGTTGATGCGTAGTCCGCAAACCCGATCTTGGTTTTGGTGGTTGGGATTCCTCGTTTTTATCGCATTTTTGCCCAATGCGCCCTACGTTTTGACCGATATCATTCACCTGGTTGATGATATTCGCCATGGCTACTCGATCTGGACAATTACCTTAGCGCTTGTTCCCCAGTATTTGGTGTTTATGATCGGTGGGTTTGAAGCCTACGTTCTGTCTTTAATTAACCTGGGCGAATATTTGAAACGGCACGGTTTGGGTAAATTCGTCCTTTGGGTAGAGTTAACATTGCACGCACTCAGCGCCATTGGGATTTATTTAGGGCGATTTCTGCGGTTCAACAGTTGGGACATCGTGACGCAACTCGATACTTTAGCGAACACCGTCATAGACGATCTCGTCGCCACACGCCCGATTTTAGTCATGGGGGTTACCTTCGCAGCGATCGCGGGATTGTACTGGATTATGAAGCAGGTGAGTTTGGGAATAATCTTGCGGAGAAAACAAGCGATCGCTACCCATCAACTCGCTGCAAAAAGCGACACCTCCACCGTTCTGTAACCCCATCACCAACCACATCCGCGCCAAACTAATCCTATCGAAAGATGGCACAAGCTTTAGGCTTCGCTGAAATTAACCTAGATAGGTAATAGGTAATAGGTCATTGGTCATGGCTGATTACCTATTACCCGCTAGGGTTGATCGGAGGTCGCCAATATGACGCTATTATCTACAGATGAACTAAAAACTTTAATCCAAACGGTTCAAAGACCTTGCATTTCACTTTATATGCCCATGCAAAAGGCAGGGCCAGAAATTAGACAAAACCCGATTCGCTTTAAAAATATCGTCCGCGAGGCAGAAGAACGTTTAAAGGAAATGGGTTTAGACGACGAGGAGACAATGGAATGGTTTAAGCAAGTTCATCAACTCGATACGGGGGATTTTTGGGAAAATCAAGATTTGGGACTGGCAATCTTTATTTCTCCAGAAATGTTTCGCTACTACAGCCTTCCTTACGAATTTCAAGAATTGGTAGTCGTCAATAATCACTTCCACATTAAGCCACTTCTGCATCTGCTCAATAATGACGGACTGTTTTACATCTTGGCTTTGAGCCAAAATAATATCAGGTTCTTTGAAGCAACGCGCTACAACATCAACGAAGTAGAACTGGAAAACGTTCCTAAAAGCTTAGAAGAAGCGCTACAATACGACGAAACTGCAAAAGAAGGTCAACATCGAATTGCCACATCAAAAGGGGGTACTAGGAATTCTTTCGTACAACCGGGCA
>DNGG01000333.1:8531-10164 GCA_003486675.1 Cyanobacteria bacterium UBA11372 | reverse complement strand
ATCAAAGCCGGAACTGCCGCTTCGCCGATATTTCCTAACGCATCAGCCGCCCTATAACGCACCGAATCATTTTCATGCTTCAAAGCTTGTTGTAGAGGCGAAATGGCTTCATTAGAACCCGTGATACCTAAAAGCCGAATCTTGAGTATCTGAACAACTTCCAATCCCTCAATCAACGCCACCGTTTGCCCCTGAAACTGTGGCTTTACCTTACCTGCCAACCTTGCCCCTAACCGCAAATCCACCTCTAATGCTAACCTGACCACCCGCAACGCCTGCGCCTCATCTTCCAACAATTCCAACATCAACGCCAGGGGTTCAGTCCATTTCAAATAATTCAGATAGTTTCGTTGCAATTCCTCATCGCCGAGACGCGGTAAAAGCTTCAACAGATATTCAGCCGTGAAATATTCTTGAATCAGTTGATGTAGAAATTGAATTTGCTGATTTTCTCCCAATTGCAGCAGGTGATGATTGCGTAAATCTTGCAACCATTTCATCGCCCGGTTACGGGGTTGATCGAATTTCTCATCTTGCAGATATACTGTCAGAATCTCCTCTGCCTCTAACTGGGAAATCGCCACTTGCAATTCCGTCGCTTCCCGTCCTTGGGTCATTTTCCAAGCTAATTGCTGCAAAATTAACGGACACCAACGCCGCGACTCATCAGAAATCGGCACATCCTGCTTCAATTTGTCATAATAACTCTGGCAAAACTGGCGAAACACCAAGGCCAAATTCGGCGGTACTTTCCCCGTAGTTTTAAATAGCAAACACAGCATCCACAACAGCAACGGCGTTTCCCCCAACTCTCGCAACCTTCCCCCCAACTGCCGCAGCATTTGCTCTCCCTGCTCTGGCAAATACCGCTTGACAAATTCCCGCATCTGTGTTTCATTCAGCGGCTGCATTTCCAGCTTTTTGTTAATGTCTAAATCGCCCCCCACGCCCAAATCCCGCGTCGTGAAAATCATCGGCGTGCCAGGGTTTTCGCGGCGAAAGTTGGTTAAATTTTGCCGTGCTTTTTGCGAGGGTAATTCATTAATCCCATCAAACAAAAGTAAAAATCGTTTCTCCCGCAGCAGTCCATCGATTTCTGCGTTGTCCAAAAATGCCGCGTGACTTCGCAAGCTGCGGCGTATCCAATCAATTACCGACTCATTCTCATCGTAGTGTCGCAGTGCCACCAACACCGGAATGGTTGCCTGTTCGCCCCGCAGCGTTTTTTCGGCTTCATCGAGTACCAGTCGTTGCAGTGCCGTAGATTTCCCCGAACCGGGACGCCCTACGAGTAATACCTGTTCTTTAGCATACTTCTGCAACCCCTCCAGCACGCCCAAGCGCTCAACTGCCTGCTGTCTTTCCCTGGCATTTTCCTGGGCGGGTTGCACTGCCTGCACCATCAGGTTTAAATCGAATAGCAGGGGCGACGGTTCGGCTTTAACTCGCCGCTCTCCAACAACATCGGTAGGCGTGTAATCTCTCCCCCATCGGGCGTATTCGTCGCAGATAGATTTGAGGTAGGTGTCAAAGTTGACCATGCTCAGAGAAGGTGTTGCCGGAATTTATCTGGGGGCTTACAGCCGATTGCAGCCCTATGAAGTACAGCGTTTTCGCTTCGTTTGTGTAGCGG
>DNGG01000333.1:0-8308 GCA_003486675.1 Cyanobacteria bacterium UBA11372 | reverse complement strand
TGCCGCTACACAAACGAAGGTATACCTTAATCGGTTGCAAGATTGCTATATTTTCAAAATACTCGTTATTGGATTACATTCGGGAAGATCCCTCTAAATCCTGGGACGAATACCGATTATTTTAACCTCAGCAACTTCAGCCCTGGCTTATGTCTAATCCTTCACCTAGCAACCCTCAGCCCCTATCCCCAGAAGAATTTGAGCGCAATCTGCTAGAAAAAGAATATTTTTTCCTGCAAACGACGATAGAAGACTACAACAAACAAATCTGGGTCATCAAAGCCCTGGGTATCACTGGCACGGGAGCAGTACTGGCGCTGATGATACAGCAAAAATCTAACGCGATCGCCCTAATTGGTTGCGTCATTCCCCTGTTTTTCTGGATACTAGAAAGCCAGTGGAAGCACTTCCAGCACGGTTTCTATCCCCGCGTTGCCGAAATTGAATCGATTCTCAGGCAAGATTGCGGTTTCCGCAGTCCCGCCATCTGCGGTAGTTGGTTAAATACTTTCAAACGTCCCGTCATTCCCAAGCGTCAAGGTTTCCTCTGGGATGGCTTGCTCAATCCCAGCGTCTACACTAGCTATGTGCTAGAAATTGGATTTTTATTGCTGCTATTTGTTGTTCCGCCTTCTTTGTGGAAATAGCAATTATCTCTACCTTAAATGTTCATCAATCGATGGCTATTCCACTAACAAAATTAATAGGCAATACAAGGATTTCAACTAACTTTTGCTTGCTCGTTGGCAGACTTAGCAGCAGCAGCGAGTCGTTCCAAAATAGCTTGACCAAGCACTGCCACGTCACCAATCGGCATACATTGAATTTTTTTCAGCATCTCATTCAAGTCTACAGGTTCTGGCAGCGGCTTCCCTTCGAGGTAACAAAGTAACTCTTCCATCGTGAAACCTGCTCTCACTGCAATTTGAGCCAAATTCTCGGTATCTGGGATAGTCTGCCCCTTTTCCCACAGTTGCACCGCAGTCGCAGAAACTCCCAAAAGCTTGCCAAACGCACGCTGGCTCATCTCGCCACGTGCCCGTTTGACAATTTCGATTAGCTTCTCCTTTCCTTCTGCGTTCACAGTAATTTTCTAGTTCACGCTCCCAAAGACTCAGCTTCCTCACTAAATCTATCCGCCACAGCTCGACTAATCATCGCCACCTGAGACAGAGGCATGACTTTAATTTTATTGAGAATTTGATTGATCTCAGAAGGTTCTGATAGGGGTTTACCTTCCAAAAAGCCAAGTAGCTCTTCCAAGGTATACCCCGATCTCGCAGCTATTTTCGCCAAATTTTCGGTGTCGGGAACTGTATCACCCCTTTCCCAAAGCTGAACTGCTGTAGCAGAAACTCCCAACAGCTTGCCAAAAGCTCGCTGACTCATCGCTCCACGAGCCTTTTTCACGATCGCAATCAGTTTATCTCTAGCTTCGATATTCAACACTGGAGGGCTACCCCACCGCCTCTACAAGTCAACTGGTCAATTCTTACATTATTATTATTTATCCTTTTAAAGGCTAACTTGTCACTTGCGCTAACAAGCATTTTAATATATAATTACATTTATAAATAACAAGTTAGTCAGCCCGACGCATTGAGCCTACGACGGCATTTAAGGGATCGGGTTGCAGAGTTATTCAAATTCAGAGCGATCGCTCACGCAAAGGATACCATGAACGGGCGCAAAACTCGCAAAACACGCAAAACGGGACAAAGCCTGACTGCTGCTGGCAAAATCCACCCCGAAAAGTGGAACATCTCGCCACAAGAAGCAGCATTTGCCCTCAAAGCGCTGGGTATCCCCGTCAAGGAAGTGAGAAAAGTCCGCTGTCTCCCCCATCAGGTGTGCGTCTCCTTTTGGAACGAACAAGACAAAGCGTGCAGTTCGTTTTTCAGCTACCGCGCCTTTCCAAGTTGGCAGCAAGGAGTACAGGAAGCGATCGCCACCACTCAAACTATCCCACAATTCGAGTATTTGGCACAGATAGTTGAATACGACCTAGTACAGTTTCCTTACCCCGTAGAAATGGCAGACGCTATCTGGGATGCCCTCAAAAACCGCCAATACGAACTTTTAGCCGCCAAACGAGCAGCGGAAATAGAACAAAATCTAGCTGCAAAACCCACCCTTTCTTTGGCAAGTTAGCGCTAAAGTCTTGAGAAATTATTATTCGTTAGTTAAACCCAATCTAGCCCGCGCTTCTGCTGCTGAAACAGTTTTTGTTTGCTTCCCGCGCTCATCAAGAAACGCCATAAATTCCTGATTTTGGCGGGTTAACTCAATTTCTGGATCGAAGTCATTAACCTCAGCCAAAATAAACTCTACACCATCAGAAGTTCCCAGAATTAGATTTTGATGTCTGGCCTCTGTCATATCATGTCCGTTGAATTGCCCAGAATAAAAAAACCTCACCCAGTCGTTGCGTAGGGACACGGCATCAGACATATCTCGGACAAACAGATAACGTTAATCGTGCCGTGTCCCGGCTCCCGATTATGGGTAATCGACCGGAGATGATATCATACCAAATCTGCCTCGACAACCTCTATAATCTTCTTGTTTCCTTTGACTCTTCCTCTGCAATTTTTATCAGAAAAAGATTGGTTTAATACCGTTTTCCCATCAATGCGCTACACACGGGGCGGGGCGGGTTTACTATAATTGTTTGTTTAAGGCATTGGTTATTGGTAAAACCCGCCCCTACAATCCATATATGTTGATGTGTAGCATTATCACGGGAAATTGATATAAAGCCTCATCCTTTTAGAGGGAAAGGAAAAATTAATTTCCCTCCCTCACAATCCGATCTTAGAAACCGGGTTTCTTCTGAGAGTTTCTTTGTGTAACTGCCAACTGTCAACTGTCAACTGTCAACTGTCAACTGTTGATAATTGCATTACGACCCAGAAGCCGCTAGTTCAGCCAACCGTTCCTGCTGGTCTTGACTAATGCAAGATTGAATCACAGGCTCCAAGTCACCTTCCAACACCGTACTTAGGGTGTAATTCTGATTCAAGCGGTGGTCGGTGGCGCGATTATCTTTGTAATTGTAAGTGCGGATTTTTTCCGAACGGGAACCCGTACCAACTTGCATCAATCGCATCGACCTAACTGCTTCTTGTTGTTCGCGCAGCTTCATATCATAAAGCTTCGCTCGCAGAATCTGCATCGCCCGTTCTTTGTTTTGCAGCTGACTTCGCTCTTCCGTGCAGAAAATGCGAATACCCGTCGGTTTGTGAATCAGGTCAACCGCCGTTTCCACCTTGTTGACGTTTTGTCCGCCAGCACCGCCAGAACGAGCGGTTTTCATTTCAATATCCTTCGGGTCGATATGCACTTCCACATCATCGACTTCCGGCATTACCGCGACAGTAGCCGTTGAAGTGTGAACCCGTCCGCCCGCTTCAGTTACGGGCACGCGCTGCACCCGGTGAACCCCAGCTTCAAATTTCAGCTTGCTGTAAACTTGGTCGCCCTGAACTTCCAGCACGGCTTCTTTAAAGCCGCCCATCTCAGCCAGCGACTCGCTCATCAAGTTGACTTTCCAGCCTTGAGTTTCGGCGTAGCGCGAGTACATCCGCAGTAAATCACCTGCCCAAATACTCGCTTCATCCCCACCCGTCCCGGCTCGAATTTCCAACATGATGTTTTTATCATCGTTGGGATCGCGGGGCAGAAGTAAAATCTTGAGGCGATTTTCTAAATGCTCTATTTTTTCCTCTAGTTCTTTGACTTCCAAAGATGCCATTTCTTGCAACTCTGGGTCGCCACTAGCTTCTTTGAGGATTTGTTTCGCTCCTACCAGATCCTCGGTGGTTTTTTTCCAATCGTCATAAGTATTAACTACTTCTTCCAAGGAGGAGCGCGCCTTGGCTACTTTTTGATACTCTTGAGGATCGGAAGCGATATCTGGATCGGCTAATTTGCGGTTGAGTTCGTTAAAGGTTAGCTCAACGGATTTAAGTTTATCTAGCAGGTATGTTTCAGCCATAGTCAGTTGCCAGTTGTCAGTTGTCGTTGTTTAAAAAGCTTCCAAAAAAAGTTAAGCGTCGGTTGTCAGTAGAAGACTACGGACAACGGACTACAGACAAATGACTATCCCGCTACCGTTTCTTTTTGCCGCCAGTACCACCAGCTGGAGATTGGTCGCCACCTTCCAACATGCCGTACTTACGCAGGAATCGCTCGACGCGACCTTCGGTGTCGATGATTTTTTGGGTGCCGGTGAAGAAAGGATGGTTACCCGACCACACGTCCACGTGCAGTTCTGGTTGGGTCGAACCAACAGTCATAACCACTTGACCGTTGCAGTAAACTTTGGCTTCGGGATACCACTTAGGATGAATATCTGGTTTTGCCATTTTGTTCGCTCCTCGAAAAGTTTTGGTAATTGGTAATTGGTAATTGGTAATTGGTAATTTCAGATTTTAGATTTCAGATTTTAGATTTTGAGAAAGCTCTCGATCTTCAATCTGCAATCTGCAATCTCCAATCTGAAATCACCCCTATACCATATTTTAACGCTTAGAGTACTGAGGTGCTTTGCGAGCTTTATGCAAGCCGTATTTCTTGCGCTCTTTCGCCCGTGGATCGCGGGTGAGATAGCCTTCGGTTTTCAGGGGCTTGCGATTGTCTGGGTCTAATTGACACAAAGCTCTAGCCACGCCCAAGCGAATCGCATCTGCTTGTCCTGAAACGCCGCCGCCGTGGGCGTTGACTAGGACATCGTATTCATTTTCCAGTCCCAAGGTTTCCAAAGGAGCTTTGGCGAGAGACAGAAAGGCAGAGTTGAACTGGAGGTATAGATCGCCAGGTTTGCCGTTAACTGTCATTTGACCGCTACCGGGTACGAGGCGGACGCGGGCTACGGCTGATTTACGACGCCCGGTGCCCCAGTACATGACGCGATCGCTTGCTTCGGTTGCTTGCATTATTCTTCTCCTGGAATGGTGTTAATTTTCAATTCTTGGGGTTTTTGAGCCGCATGGGGATGGTCTGGCCCAGCGTATACTTTCAGTTTGGTAAACAAGCTGCGACCCAGGGAATTTTTGGGCAGCATCCCGCGTACTGCCTGTTCAATTATCCGTTCGGGTATGCGTGCTTGCAATTGGGCAAAGCTCTCGGTTTTCATTCCCCCCGGTCTTTGGGAAGTGCGCCAATAAACTTTTTGGGAACGTTTTTTCCCTGTCACCGCTACTTTCTCGGCGTTAACGACGATGACGAAATCTCCCGTATCCATATGGGGAGTATAAGTCGGCTTGTTTTTTCCCCTTAAAACCGCAGCTATTTCGCTAGCCAGACGCCCCAATCTTTGATTGGCAGCATCTACAACGTACCACTGTTGCTCGAGGGTATCTTTATGAGGTAGAAAGGTTTTGTTCATCGTTTTCTCTGGATAGTGATTGGTAATTGGTAATTGGTAATTGGTAATTGGTAATTGGTAATTGGTAATTGGTAATTGGTAATTGGTAATTTTTTTCCCACTACCCACTACCTATTACCCATTACCCATTACCCATTACCGATTAGCAAAAAACAAATTTGGGCTGGTTGTCAAACCAGATTTCTTTGGGAAATGGAAATTCAAGATAGCCGACCCGCAACAGACACAAGCCTTGTGGTGGAGCTGCATACTTGACTTCAGAGCGCTTTTGGTGTACCCAGAGCGAGGTAAAATTCTCCTCTGAGCGATCGCCTCGACCCACTTGAACTAGCAGCCCTACCAGCAGCCGTACCATGCCATACAAAAATCCATCGGCTTGAATTTCGATGTGAATCAATGGCCCTTTCCGGTAACACTCTACTTCCTGTACCTCGACTTGGGAATGAGCGCGACCAGAATTGGCGCGATGAAAGGCAGCCAAATCGTGGTGACCGATTAGTGGGTTAAGCGCTGCTTGCATCAGCGATTCGTCGAGCGGGGCATAATAATAATGCCAAGCAAAGGGTCGGAGGAACAAGTTCGGTTGCGCGTCTGTATAGATCGTATAGCGATAGCGCCGCCAGATCGCACTAAAGCGGGCGTGCCAGTGAGAATCTACGGCCTCCGATGCCAGAATTAATATATCTTTCGGCAGTTGGGTATTGAGAACTGCCGCCCACTTGTCAGCGGGGATAGAACTGCTGTGGTCAAAGTGAGCCACTTGGGCGGCGGCGTGAACTCCAGCATCAGTTCTGCCCGCGCCATGTAGTGTCACGGGATGATTGAGGATACCAGAAAGTACATTTTCGATTTCCTCTTGTACCGTGCGATCGCTCTTTTGCCGTTGCCACCCATGAAAATGAGTGCCCAGGTATTGAATTACCAGGGCGACTCGCTGCTTGGCTGTAATCTGCTGTCCGTTGTCCATTTTTTTGCCGATTGGTAATTGATAATTTCAGATTTAAGATTGAAGATTTGAGATTGGAGATTTGAATTGAAATCTGAAATCTGAAATCTGAAATCTCTAATTACCCTTAAACCAGTTCAATAATTGCCATTTCGGCATTATCGCCCCGACGAGGAACGGTTCGCAGGATGCGGGTATAGCCACCAGCGCGATTGCCATAGCGAGCTTTTGCCCCACTTGGCCCTTCATCAAACAGCGCGTGGACGAGATCTTTATCGTAGATATAGCCCAAGGCTTGTCTGCGGGCTGCCAAAGAGCCATCCTTGGCTAAACCGATCATTTTTTCGGCCTCAGATCTAACTGCCTTGGCTTTTACTTTTGTGGTTTCGATTCTACCGTGACGCAGCAGTTGGGTTGTCAGCGCTCTTAAAAGCGCCCGACGCTGATCTGCTGGTTTACCAAGTTGAGGAACGCGACGACCGTGACGCATAGTGATTGTTAGCTAGTAATTGGTAATCGGTGATTGGTAATGGGTAATGGGTAATTGGCGATTGGTTTTCTTTGCCATTACCCATTACCAATTAGCAATTAGCCATTAGGCTTTGCTGCTTTTTCTTGCGGCAAGGTAATTCCTAAGTGTCGCTGTAGGGCTTCACTCACTTCTTCTGCCGACTTTTGACCAAAGTTTTTGATTTCCAGTAAGTCTTCGTAGGTGTAAC
Source organism: Cyanobacteria bacterium UBA11372 (assembly GCA_003486675.1). GTDB lineage: Bacteria > Cyanobacteriota > Cyanobacteriia > Cyanobacteriales > Aerosakkonemataceae > Microseira. The sequence continues at coordinate 1,254 of DNGG01000333.1, read as the reverse complement.
CTAGTAAGTCTGCTACTGTGTTAATCTGCGCCCGTTTTAGGCAGTTATAAGCCCGCACCGAGAGCTGCAATTCCTCAATCGGAATTTGAGGCTCTACATCACCGGAATCATCTATTTCTGGCGGGATAGTCTTGATGTCTTTGAGTGGGTTGAACAAATCTACCAAGATATTCGCTGCCTGGGAAAGCGCTTCTTCGGGCGAGATGCTGCCATTTGTCCAGATTTCCATCAACAGCCGGTCTTTTTCCCGATCGCCATCGCCGCGAATTTCTTCAACGCTGTAGTTTACTTTCCGCACCGGCATAAACACCGCGTCGATCTGGAGAAAGTCTAAGGCTGTGGCTTCATCGTGACCCCGATCTACGGAGCGATATCCCTTCCCGGTTTCTAGCCGGAATTCCATTTCCAGTTTGGCTCCTTGTGCCAAGGTGGCGACGTACTGCGCTGGATCGACCACCTGCACTTCAGAAGACATGTTAAACTGCCCCGCCATAACAATTACAGGGCCGTTGTTTGCGGTCACTTCTAATCGACCAATCTGAGGCTGGGAGGTATAGCTTTTGAAAACTATTTCTTTCATGTTGAGCAGGATTTCCAGCACATCCTCCCGCACTCCCGGAATTGTGGCAAATTCGTGATTGACACCGGCAATGCGAACCGCAGTCACTGCACATCCTTCCAGGTTAGACAGCAGCACCCGCCTCAAAGCATTGCCAACGGTTGTCCCTTGGCCTCTTTCCAGCGGCTCGATCACAAATTTGCTGTATTGACCTCGATTTTTCTCAGTGCTAGACTCGACACATTCAATTTGAAATTGCGCCACAGAGCGATCCCCCTACCCTTTGTGGATTTTGGATTTTGGATGAAAGGATTTTAGATTCATCGGGTTTCACCCCTCATCAGATGAAAGGATTTTGGATTCAAAAGATAACGCCAAGCTTGCTCAGGTATTTGGTTTTTTGTGGGGTTAACCTCTATCCAAAATCTAAAATCTAAAATCTTTTAAACGCGACGCCGCTTTGGTGGGCGACAGCCGTTGTGGGGAATGGGAGTAATGTCCCGAATTAGAGTAATTTCCAATCCAGTACCCTGAAGCGCTCGAATCGCGGTTTCGCGGCCTGCTCCCGGCCCGCTCACCATTACTTCTATCTGCCGCATTCCGGAGTCCATCGCTCGGCGAGCTGCTCCTTCGGCTGCGGTTTGCGCTGCAAACGGCGTTCCCTTCTTGGCACCCTTGAAGCCGCTAGATCCGGC
>DNGG01000640.1:26872-32653 GCA_003486675.1 Cyanobacteria bacterium UBA11372 | reverse complement strand
CTGTATTAAATTCGCCTTCATAACTTAAACTAACAATTGCAGTTTTGCGAAGTTCGTTTGGTCTAGCATCTTTGGCGGTAGAAGCAAGTTTTTGTTTTTCTTGTAAATCTGCTAGATGTTCTTGAGCTTGACGCAACGTTTCTAATGTTTCCCGCTTTTCCTGCATTCGGAGGCGGATTTGTTCGTCGCTAAAATTCGCTATTGCGAGTCTTGCACTGATCGGGGAAGGTGGCGGTGCTTTCCCTGTTTCTCCATCAGGACGATTTGGTACTTCTAGCCCGGATAATACTGCAATCTCGTTATTAATTAGGGCAATAATATCTTCAAGGCGCTGCACTTCTGCTTTTGCTGCACGTAGTTCTTCATCCGCTGGTGAATTCGGTGTTTCTGAGGGTGGAGGAACGGCTAAACCAATGCGAATATCTGATGCAATGGGAATATTATCGCGATCGCATTCAACTCGCACCCGGACGCTGGTATCATCCAAGGCTAGAGGCAATCCAGGAATTTCTACTTGTTCTGGTAATGTGTCGGGTGTGAGGCGCAACTCGGCGATGCGGGTAACGGTTGAACCCGCTGCGTAGATTTTAACCGCGTCGATTCTGGATGTGAGTTGTGCGATCGCCATAATTCTGCTTGAACCGAAACTTCTAGTTATACCTACGTCTCACCCCATTGCACTTATGCAGTTTAAGTCTTAGCGGACGCTGGCTGCTTTCTCCCTGTGCCACATCGGGACTTTGTCCTGTGCCTTTGTGCCAGATGTGAGCAAGACTTATAGAGAATCAGCGCGATCGCTTAAACTTCCGGAAAACTTCACCGTAAATCCCCGTAGAATACCGATCTGGATTCAGGATAAATTCCGATTCATATCATGCCCGGTAGCATCGGTAGCGTCAGCCAGGGCGGGTTTAAAGAGATTTATCATGGTTCTACTTCAGTGTTGGTAAAACCCGCCCCTACAGCATTAAAAACTATACACAACCACAGCTAGCGGACATGATATCACTTCTGCCGATAAAACTTTTGATACAGCATTGCCTTTACTGGTTGACCACCCCGCAAATGTCGTTCTACGACTGCTGGCACTTCATCGGGATGTACGCCGTTATACCAAACTTCCTCCGGTAAAATCAGTACCATCGGCCCATTGCCACATTGTCCCAGACAAGGGGAAGCGATCGCATTCACCCCCGCCACAGGATGCGCCTGAAATGCCCCTAGCACTTTCGCCGCACCCTGTTTGCGACACGCTTTATTTTGGCAAACTAATACCGTTCTACCAGACTCCATTACCTTAACTAGCAATCAAAACGGCTCGATAGCGTACCTTGTTATCCCGAACTTTCTGCATCGCTTCGTTCGCTTGTTGCATCGGAAACGTCTCTACAATCGGTTTAATTCCAAACCGATCCGCAATCGAAAGCATTTCCATTATCATCCCTCTGCCCCCAATCGGAGAAGCCATCACCCGGCGACGCTTGCTAAGTAATGCAAAGAGCGGTATATTCAGCGCTTCGGAAGGCACGCCGACTAAGGATAAAGTCCCGTCAGAATCGAGATATTGCAGATACCCTGCCCAATCTAAGGAAACGGGCACAGTACTGAGTATTATATTTAACTTTTGCTTCGGTTTGGGTAGCGATGCTCCGGGCGGTACGATCTCGACGTGACGCGCCCCTAGTTGGGTAGCAAACTCAGCTTTATCCTGAGAAGTGGTAAAAACAGTGACGCTATTTCCCAACCTACTGGCAAACTGCACCGCCAAATGACCCAGCCCGCCGATGCCAATTATGCCAATTTCTTGCCCGGAAGTCATGCCAGCATAACGCAAACCTGAGTATACAGTGATACCGCCGCACAACAGCGGCCCCGCAACTTCGGTTTCAATTCCGGCGGGGATAGGAAAGGCGAAACGCGAGTCTACCGTTAAATAATCGGCGAAACCGCCATAGCCTTTGACAATTAATGCTTGGCTTTGGTTGCAGAGATTTTCGTTACCTTTGAGACAATCGCTGCATTGCAGACACGCAGACATTTGCCATCCTACACCTATGCGATCGCCCACCTTAATATGCCGTACTTCCGATCCCACCTCCACTACTTCCCCAATTACCTCATGACCGGGTACTAAAGGATACCGCGAATTCCCCCAGTCCCCATCAATCATGTGAATATCCGAGTGGCAGATACCGCAAGCTAATACTTTAATTAAACAGTCATAATTTTGCAGCGCTGGTGGTTCAAAACTATAGGGTTTCAAAGCTGCACCAGACTGATAAGCTGCCAATGCGTTAATTTGCATAGTTCTCAGTTGTTAGTTGTGTAGGGGCGGGTTTTACCAACCATATATAACAATAATCGACAGTTTATATAAACCCGCCCCGCAGCGGGGCGCGACGACTGATTAATCAGGTAACAAACCTTTTGATGCTAACCATTCCCGATTAAACAACCGCGACTGATACCGCGCACCGCCATCGCAAAGAATTGTCACTATTGTATGACCTGGCCCCATCTGCTTTGCCAGCTCTACTGCCGCACCTACATTAATTCCCACAGAACCACCCATAAACAATCCATCTTTTCTTAGCAGTTGATAAATCGTTTGCACTGCTTGTTGATCGTTAATTTGCAGCGCATCGTCTATAGGTGCGCCTTCCATATTCGCAGTAACGCGGCTGTTACCAATCCCTTCTGTAATCGAATTTCCTTCAATTTTGATTTCTCCCGTTTTGGCATAACTGTAAAGTCCGCTACCCATCGGATCTGCTAAAACTGTTTTAACGTTGGGATTTTTGTCTTTGAGATACATCGACACTCCCGCATAAGTTCCACCCGTTCCGGTAGCGCAGGTAAAAGCATCAATTTTGCCATCGGTTTGTTCCCAAATTTCTTTTCCCGTACTTTCGTAATGAGCGCGACGGTTTGCTAAATTATCAAATTGATTCGCCCAAATGGCATTTTCCATTTCAGATGCAATTCGACCGGAGAGCCTGACATAATTATTAGGGTCTTTGTAGGGAACGGCGGGAACGGGACGGACTTGGGCACCCAGCGTCCTTAATGCGTCCATTTTTTCCTGAGATTGAGTATCTGGGATAATAATTAGGCATTTGTAGCCTTTGGCGTTGCAAATGTGAGCCAGTCCAATCCCCGTATTGCCAGCGGTTCCCTCGACAACCGTACCACCTGGTTTAAGCAAGCCTTTTTCTTCTGCCTCTTTTATGATATAGAGCGCCGCCCGGTCTTTAACCGAACCGCCGGGATTGAGAAATTCGGCTTTACCGAGAATTTCGCAGCCGGTTTCTTCGCTAAAGCTATTTAACCGAATCAGCGGCGTGTTGCCAATCGTGCCGACAAATCCGTTTTTGATGTCCATTGTGAATTTACCTTAAAGTTACTGTAAAGATTTTGACCGATCAGAAACTAGCTTGAAAAGCCTGCGGTTTGAGCAACGGACAATACAGCTCGGTTAATCAAAGCCGAACATACTGCGATCGCGACTGCTTACCCCGGAAACAGGGCTAAGCCCAAGCGCGATTTTCCTTTTTAGGGAGTTGATGCGAGCCTGGTGTCTAGTGGCGATTGGGGTGCATCAACAATCCCCGTCAAAGCGCCTGAATAATTGCTCACCCTCCATAAATTTTTTGCTAAATTATTTGGCGATCGCAGCCCAATCGCCATAACAAGACCAATTTTCACCCATATTGGCTATCGCGGTATAGGTTATATCTTTTTTCTGCTTGTGGCTAGATGGATTTTTATATAGCTTTTTAACTCAGTCACTTAAAATTAACACTGGTAAAATTTATGTCCGTAAATTTACGTCTTCAGTATTTTTTCGGAGGTGACATTTCTGGAAATTTGTCTACAATTCAAATAGAAGCGCCAGAGCCTGTTAAATAGCAAAAAGCATCGATCCCCGTCAAGGACAAATGTTTACTTTACTTTACAGGTTTGGACAAAATGTTATGTATTACAGCGCTTTTTATCCCCTGTTGAGTGTGCTTGGCTATAGGTCTTTATGGACAGGTTTGTAAAACGTTAAAGTAAGATCGTGAAAATACCACTAGCAACATCCCCTATGCCTATGACTAACGTCAGCAGTTCTACCCATCATTATTTCGCCTGAACTTTAGTCACAATGGTTATGGAAGCCTTGACCTATAGCTACCATTGGGTAAGAGGTTTGTCACATATGAATTAAGATTGTTTGGCTGCTCTTTAATCGCTAGCGGCGAATGGTAAAAAAATGCTCACGCATTCTCGCTGCCTGCCTTTAACAGCAAACTTTGTCGTGCCTACTTGCTTCTATTTGTAGGCATCAATCTTATATTTTTGGGTGCATATGGTAAACCGTTAATCGGTTTTACTGACATTTTTGCTGTTGATATTTTTATCAATTTCCTTGGCGGCTGCTATGTAGCAGTCGTCACCAGTCCATGTGCATTTCTCACCCCAAAAACTCTATGCTAGTCAAACTTAAACGCGACGTACAATTACCCCAAGAACGCAAGTTACAACCAATGATTCAGCTAGATGCTTTAAGAGCAATAGCTGTATTTGGTGTATTGGCTTGCCACTGGCTACCCAAACATTTATTTTTAAATTCTCATTTGGCATTAGGAATCCTTGGAGTCAAATTTTTCTTCGTACTCAGTGGTTTTTTAATTACTTTACTTCTCTTAGAGTATAGAAAAAATATCGACGATGGTAAAAAAGATATTGGGGTGACTATCCGGCGTTTTTATATCCGGAGATTTCTGCGAATTTTTCCGATTTATTATTTAACCATTTTCTTAATAACAATATTTTATTTACGCCGCGATCCATCTTTAATTTGGCATTTAACCTATACATCTAATTTTTACTATTCCCTGCATCCGTGGGATATTAATTCACATTTTTGGACTTTAGCTATCGAGTTTCAATTTTATTTATTTTGGCCTTTGTTAATCTTTTTGTTTCCCCAAAAACACTTAGAAAAGCTGATTGTTTCAACAATTATAATTGCCCCGGTCTTCAGGATTTTATGCGTGGCAATGGGTTTAAGCGACGAAATTAGAATGCAATTGCTTATCCCTGGCAGCTTGGATTCTCTTGGCTTAGGAGCGTTATTAGCATTTTACAATTACAACCCCCATAGAGCTAAAACTAAGAAAATATTATGTAATTGGGGTTTTTGGCTCGGAGGTACATTGTCTTTTGCGATCGCTCTTACCAGACCACATATAGATCCGGGACTCAGATTAGCGATCGCAGATAGTATTAACGCTTTATTCTTTGTCTGGATAGTCGAGCGAGCCGCACGAGGTTTCGGTGGCATTCTAGGCATGGTTTTAGAATTTAAACCCCTTGTATACTTCGGAAAGATTAGTTATGGAATTTACATTTACCACAGCTTTGTAGCTGCTGTAATTATTCCCAATATCTTGTCTTACCTTGGCTTTTCCTATCCCAACTCAATTGGGATTCAATTTGTGCTTAACTCTATAACTACCGTCATAGTGGCTATGGTGTCATGGCATTATATCGAGCAGCCAATTAACAATTTAAAAAGACACTTTAAAATCTAGCCTGTATCAATCATGAATGACGCTCTTTAGAAACTAGAAACCGGGTTTCTGCCTTGAGATCTAGTTCTAAATCGACGATTTTTCACAGAAACCAGGTTTCTTTGCATAATATCATGTCCGGTCGATTACGCATAATAAGGAGCCGGGACACGGCATTATTAACGTTATCTGTTTGTCCGAGATATCGTCAGATGCCGTGTCC
>DNGG01000640.1:0-26612 GCA_003486675.1 Cyanobacteria bacterium UBA11372 | reverse complement strand
CAATTCAACGGACATGATATAAGTCATATAAAATAGGGTGAGCAATGCCCACCCTACTTTTACCTTTTACCTTACTTATTGGGTTGAGGCGTCATCCGCAGATAGGGTTTAATTTCCTCGTATCCTTTGGGGAATTTTTCCTTCAGCACTTCCGGATCTTTGAGCGATGGAACAATTACGCAATCTTCCCCATCTTTCCAGTTGGCAGGAGTTGCCACGCTGTAATTATCCGTCAGTTGCAGAGAGTCAATTACCCGCAGCAATTCATCAAAGTTGCGCCCCGTGCTGGGAGGATAGGTAAAGGTGAGACGCAGTTTCTTTTGCGGATCGATCACGAACACAGATCGAACTGTTACCGTATTGCTGGCGTTGGGGTGGATCATGTCATAAAGATCAGAAACCTTTTTATCCGGATCTGCCAAAATTGGATAATTGAGCTTGACACTCTGGGTTTCTTCAATATCGCCAATCCAGCCAGTGTGGGATTCTACATCGTCTACACTCAGAGCGATCGCTTTCACGTTACGCTTGTCAAATTCCGGTTTCAGGCGCGCCACTTCCCCTAATTCGGTGGTGCAAACGGGTGTATAATCCGCCGGGTGCGAGAATAGAACTACCCAGCTATCGCCTGCCCAATCGTAAAAGTTAATTTCGCCTTCACTAGAGGCTTGAGTAAAGTTAGGTACCGTATCGCCTAATCTAAGCGTCATAACAGATTTCCCCCGATCTTAAAACCGATCAATTATCTACTTTGCGATTGTGCCATAAAATCCAGTATTCCGGTCGGGCTTTAGATCTTATGACAAATTATGCTCGCTGAGACAGAATGTCTTGATATGCCGCAATAGTCTGTTGCGCGATCGCATCCCAACTATAATGCGATCGCGCATACTCTTTCGCCCTTTCACCCCGCCGCTTTCTTTCTTCCTCGCTTTCAAGTGCTAATTTTAACGCTTCACTCAGCGATTCTACGGTTAGAGCAGCCACCCAGCCAGCTTCTGCCCGTTGTACATCCTGCCAAATATAAACGCCATCTGAAATCACCACGGGTGTTCCAGATGCCATCGCCTCAGCTACCGCAATGCCAAAGTTTTCGTAGTAAGAAGGCAGGACGAACAAATCGGCTTGTTGTAGTAAGGATAGCTTGCGATCGCCCGTCACAAATCCTGCAATAGTTGTATATTCTGCTAGCGGCGATGCCTGCACCTGTGCCTTTATTTTCCCCTCATAATCAGGGTCTTGCGGATTTCCGCCCGCCATAACAAAATGAAACTTAAATCCCTCAGCTAAAAGATTTTCTAAAGCAGGAAGTAGCAAATTTAACCCCTTTTTTGGGTCAATCCGCGACATATAAAGCAAAGTTGGGAATGGGGAATTGGTAATAGGTAATTGGGTATTGGTGCTGGGTAACTGGACACCGAGGGGGATGACCAAATCTTTGGTATAAACACCGAATCGTTCGGAAACTTTAGCTTCCTGGCGGCTGGTAAAGTGGATAGCAGCAGCACCGGCGATGTTAGGTTTTTCTAGAAGTGCGGCGTATAGTTGTTTGAGCTGCTTTTTCTTTTGTAAATCTGCTGGATCGAGAGTGCCGAGAGGGCGGAGAATGTAGGGTAGATTGCGCGATCGCGCCACAGTAGCCGCACAAGAAGAAACAGGCGAAAACAAAGCATGAATATGTGCCAAATCGAACTCTTTGGCGTGTTTATATAACCAACCCAACAAATCCACGGAAAATTTATAGCGGCGAAAAGGAGAACAGCGGAAATACCGCACCAAATACCCATCTTGTTCCACAGGACAATCTAAAGGAACATCCAGCGGTGCTTGCCCAGTATCTCCATTAGAATCAGTAGTAATAACCGTCACCTCAACCCCTGCCCTAGCCAAAGCAGCAGAAAGTCCCAGCACCATTTGACTGGGACCACCGTAAACTAAAGAAATAGAAGGAACAATTTGCAGAATTCGCATAATCTTAGGTAATGGGTAATGGGTAATGGGTAATGGGTAATTGGTAATTGGCCTACTTCTTGCAAAAGTCAACTAAACCTGTCTAAAAACTCTTGTGGGGTAGGCGTCTCGCCTGCCCTAGACGTAATTTTCAACATAAGTTTATTACCCATTATCAATTACCAATTACCCATTACCAATTTTCAAATCAAATCCAACCGCATTTCATTGCTTGGTAAAAAGCCCAGGCTAGAATAAACTGGTTTCCCTAATGGAGAAGCGTGTAAAATAGCCTGCGTACAGCCAAGGGATTTTAAATAATCGACAGCCCTTGCAGTAAGTTTTTTAGCAATACCCTGTCCCCGGTAAGGCAGTTCAACATAAACCCCCCAAATATATCCATATTTCCGGTATTCTTCTGCTAGCGCATGTGGGTATAAACCAGAAAAAAGCTGACACCCAGCAGAGCCAACAACTTCACCATCAATCTCTGCTAAAAAAGCCTTATAGCCGAGTTCTTCACGCGCCCTTTCTATAAATTGAAGCGTAATCTCCAGCCAGTTATCCTGGATAGATTGGGGAGGAACATCATTGTCTCGCCACAGTTGATAAAAATGTCTAGCAATCAGAGAATCTTCCTCTTTATTTGCCTCTCGTATCTTAATATCTTGTTCTCCCAGCATTCTCAAATTACTCCCTTCCCTTCCTCCTCTGTGTCCTCTGTGCCTCTGTGGTTCGTTTCTCTTCTTTCTTAACCAATCTCCTTATAAAACTCCAACAACTGCTTAGCCAAAGCTTTATTCGTATATTGTTCCATAGCCCGTTGATAACCCAACTCAGCCAGATTATCTCTTAATTCAGCTTGTTCCATCAACTGCAATAAACAATTCCGCAAAGCTTCCACATTCCCTTCCGGAAAAACTAAACCAGCATCTTTAATCACATGGGTAATTTCACCAGAATCAGAACCAATCACCGGCACTTTGCAAGCCATTGCTTCAATTAACACGTGACCAAACTGTTCTTTCCAACCCGCTGCCGTCAGAGTTTTAAACTTGTAATTTGTTTCAGAAGGCAGCACTAAAGTATCCATCAAATTGATATAGCAAGGAACTTCATCGTGGGGAACGCTTTCAACCCAAACCAGTTTATCTTTTATCCCCTTTTCTGCTGCAAGTTCCATTAAACTTGATTGCAACGGGCCGCGACCTAGTAAAAGCCACTTCCAGGTTTTATCGTGCAACCCCGCCAGTGCTGATAGCAGCGTCAGCAAACCTTTTTCCTCAACAAATCGGCCTACAAAACCCACGACAAAATCCGTTGAATTTATCCCCAATTTAGCCGCTAATTCCGGTTGCGGCTGGGGTTTAAATCTAATTTCATCTACACCCAGTTGCGGCATAACTTTCATCGGGCCATTGTAGCCGCGCTGGCGCAAAATATCAGCCCCATCTTTATTGCCTACTACAATTCCATCAGTATTGCTCAGGTTATAAGCTTCCAGAACAGACACGGGAAACTTTAACTCATAAGGCAAATTCCACCAAGTAAAAAATAGATTTTTTGCCTTTAATCCCAGCATCTGATTCAGGAAAATAAATTGAGCATAAGCCAGAGCTTTAGATCCCTGTTCAACCTGAATAATATCCGGGCGAAATCGACGCAACAAAGAAATCAATTCTACCCCAAAGGTAAGCAATCCTTGATTGTTTTGACTAAAATTAGAAACCGGCACAACTTGAAACGAACTTTCCTGTAGAAATTGCGTTTCAATCGTCTTATTTTGAACCCCGCCAGGTTGCCAGCGGCGCGGCACAACCACGGTAACTTCAATACCCGGTTCCAGATTAGCTAACGCTCTTAGCTTTTCGCGATTGAGGTCAACAATATAGGTATGGCTAGCAACTAAAATTTTCATAACTTTGGTAATTGGTAATTGGTAATTGGTAATTGGTAATTGGTAATTGGTGAAAATCTAGCAATAAAATCTAAAATTCGACCCATTACCCATTACCCATTACCCATTACCCATTAACGCTATCTTGTTGAGTGTAAATTTGACCGTCATCAATTGTAGATTTGAGCAGGGTTACCAGGGCATTAATAAATCCCAGGGAATAGAATCCACCGCGGGTGATTATTTTGATGGGAGAACCGCTTTTATTACAAGGAGGATTTCCCAACACGTGACAGTCAAACAAGCGAGCAAATAGCCTTAGTTGCTGCCAAGGCGTTAAGTTTTTCAACGCCATTAAGAAGTGGTTGTGGTAGAAAGTAATTTGATATTGCAGACTGCGCGTACTAATATCGTGACAACCTCCCGTTTCCTCGCCCAAGTGAACTAAATCCGCCTCTGGGTCGTACCAAATCTTATAGCCAGTCTGCCGCAACCTTAAGCAAAAATCCGATTCCTCGCGCACCGCACTGCCTTTAAACCGTTCGTCAAAGTGCAGTCCGTACTTGCTAAAAATTTCCCGGCGAAAAGACATATTGCAGCCTCGTGCCGAAATCACTTGCTGCGGCTTTACTGTATGCACCAAATCGATATAATACCAAGCAATTCCGGGGTCCATTGCTTGGGGCGGTAAATCCTCAATCGTCAATTCTCCCCCGGAATCGGTTAGTTTCATCCGGTCGAAAACACGCCCAGCGACTGCTCCCACCTCCGGACGATCTATATAATTACGGGCATGGGCGGCTAAATAACCGGGTTTGAGCTGAACGTCATCATCAATAAATAGAATAATCTCCCCACTTGCCCGCCGCGCCGCATAATTCCGCGCCCCCGGTAAACTCGCCCAATCAACGCGAAACCAGCGAATTTTGCCATCCGCCGCTAGTTTTTCCAAATAAGCTTGAGTTTGGCTCTGGTGCGTCTTTGTTTGATCGACTACCAGTACCTCATAATTGGGATAATCTTGCTTTAACACATCTGCGATCGTGTCGCGCAGGGGTTCCTCGCGTCCGTAAGTGGGAATCACTACCGAAATTAAAGGCCAAGTCACGGTTAAGAAACTCCTTTATTCAGTGCTAGCCTAGCCACCAGCTTTATTATCTATCAGTTAAGCTGCCTTCTTTGCAGTAGCAGTTTTTTTAGATTTGAGACTTCGTTTCTTTTTATTTTTTGGATCGTTTGCCTCCTCTGCTGCTAATTTTTCCTGTTCCTGCTTATCTATTTCCGGCAATCTTAAAATCACTCCGGCAAAAAACCAGTAATAAACGCAAACCGGATCGGTATCTAAAGGATACCAGTAGGTGTTGTAACTGATGATCAAAACAAACACCCAAAAACAGGCACCAAAGCTGCGTAAATTTTTTTCCTTCACCGATCGGTAAACTTTGAATGTCACGAAGGTCAGGGTCGTCACCAGTGCTAAAAATGCCAACACCCCTAAAGGCCCGATTTCGTGGAATATTTTGGGATAGTAAGTTTCGACTAACTGCACGTTGCCAAAAGCTCGTGCCGAGTTGGTGGCGCGTCCCAAACCCGCCCCAAAAATTCCCTCCTGACCGCCACTGGTGTGACCTGCTTGAGCGGCAATAAACTCAGTTGGGGGTGAAGCATTCCAGCGGTCAACAAAGCTTTGCACCCGCTCTTGGATAACTTGGGGGAACATCGCCGCAGCAACTGTACCCAGTACCCCAAGTCCTCCTGCAATGGGTATAAACCGTTTCAGGTTAGCCAGTTGACCCGTTAGCACTAATAAAATAATCGTGACGACGGGAACCAGTGCTAGAGCAATTCTTTGACCGGAAATAACGGCATTGACAAAAACCCCTGCCATGCCAACCAAACCTCCAATTCTCCACAGGGGCGAGGGGTCGCTAAAGGCAGTAGCAAACGTCAAAAAGGCATTAGAAATCAAAAACCAAGCCCAGTGCCAGGGAGACACGAACGTCCCCGGCAAGCGAATCATCCCAACTTCAGGACTAAATACCAACGCACCACCCACCAAACACCGGGCTTCCAGGGTTGCCTTAAATAAAGCCTCTCCAGACATGCCTCGCGTTCCCACACACTTGCCGCTGCTGAGGAAATAGTACTGAACAAACCCCAAAGCACAGCAAATAATCGCCAGAACTAGATGCATTCTGGTCAAAAACAGCAATTCTTTCTTATTGCGGATTAAGTAGTAACCACAGCTAATTAGGGGAAGGTATCCCAGCAGAACTTTCAGCCCCATCAGTCCTAGTAGAATCGGCTGACCGCTTTTTCTAGAGGCAAACTGCTGGGCGCCGTTGACAACCAGCAGCGTCAGCAAACAAAGCACCAGTAAAAATATCAGCGGCTGTTTGAGCTTTTCGGGCATCAGAAAAGGCTGCCGTTTCCGCTTACATTCCTGATACAGAGTAATGGCTGCCGGAATGTAAAACCCATCTTTTGCCAGTTGGAACAGAGCATTTCCGCCCGCAACCGCATACACAACCGTACCCCCAAACGGTACGTAGATCAGGAACGCCCAAAGCGCTTGACGGTAGTATTTGAAGGACAGACACATCGCGACTATCCCAGCAAATCCCCCCACTGAGGCTTTAACACCGCCAACCGGAAACAAAATCGCGGCAAGAAAGATAGCTCCACCGACGACGGCACTGGTGTAGGTGATGAATTCTTGCCGCTGCTTCGCCGCCTGCCTTTTGATTGCGGCTTGCTCCTTTGGACTGAGTTTAGGAGTTTCAGTTGCAGCCTGTTTTTTGGATTTCTTCTTTGCTCTATTAGTAGTTTTTGCCATGAATGAAATCTCAAGCTGCTTTCGAGTTAAAGGTTAACGATAATAGTTGATTAACCGCTAATTTTAATTAAATTAATCTTGGTATCTTTGATAATTTTGCTGGAAAAATGCCAGTTTAAATTACCAATATTTTCAAATTTGCTCGCTCTGGAGGCATACATTAAAGATCGGCTCTTAACCTGTTGGCTAATAGCGATCGCACTTAGGTACAATAGTCGAGCCACCGATCTCGCTCCTGGCGCGAAGACTAACCTTTTGCGATGATGGCACACTCATGCTTGAAACGGCAAGATTTATCGGTAGTCTGAACCCTTGCGGCGACTGGTAGCAAAAAACCACCCGGTCTGTTAATGGTTGATTCTATGTTTGATGCACTATCCGAACGCCTGGAATCTGCCTGGAAGAAACTGCGGGGGCAGGATCGCATTTCCCAGTCGAATATACAAGAGGCTCTGCGGGAAGTGCGTCGCGCCCTGTTAGAAGCAGATGTCAACCTCCAGGTAGTTAAAGATTTTATTGCTGAGGTCGAAGTTAAGGCACAAGGAGCCGAAGTCTTTGCTGGGGTACGACCCGACCAGCAGTTTATCAAAATTGTCTACGACGAGCTGGTAGCGGTAATGGGGGAAACCAACGTCCCCCTAGCGATCGCCGAAACTCGCCCGACTATCGTACTCATGGCGGGGTTGCAGGGGACGGGTAAAACTACGGCTACTGCTAAGCTGGCTTTGCACCTGCAAAAGTGCGATCGCTCTACCCTACTCGTGGCGACGGACGTTTATCGACCAGCGGCGATTGACCAACTCGTTACCCTGGGTCAGCAAATTAACGTACCCGTATTTCAACTCGGCACTGATGCCAACCCCGTTGAAATTGCCCGTCAAGGCGTAGAAAGAGCAAAGGCAGAAGGCATAGATACGGTAATTATTGATACCGCCGGTCGCCTGCAAATCGACCAAGACATGATGGCGGAATTAGCCCGCATCAAGCAGACGGTTAAACCCCACGAAACCCTGCTGGTAGTGGATGCAATGACGGGGCAAGAGGCAGCCAACCTCACCCGCACTTTCCACGATCAAATCGGCATTACGGGTGCGATTTTAACCAAGCTGGACGGGGATACGCGCGGTGGGGCAGCGCTTTCGGTGCGGCGGGTTTCCGGGCAGCCGATTAAGTTTGTCGGCGTCGGGGAAAAGGTAGAAGCGCTGCAACCGTTCTATCCAGACCGGATGGCGTCGCGGATTCTGGGGATGGGAGATGTCCTGACCCTGGTAGAAAAAGCCCAGGAAGAAATGGACTTGGCAGACGCCGCCAAGATGCAAGAGAAAATCCTGGCAGCCAAGTTTGATTTTACGGACTTTCTCAAACAATTGCGGCTGCTGAAAAATATGGGGTCGCTGGGAGGTTTGCTGAAGCTGATTCCAGGGATGAACAAGCTTTCATCCGACCAACTTCAGCAAGGGGAAGCCCAGTTAAAACGGGCTGAGGCGATGATTAATTCGATGACGAAGCAGGAACGCCAAAACCCGGATTTGCTATCGGCGTCCCCCAGTCGCCGCCGTCGCATTGCCCGCGGGTGCGGCTACCAAGAATCGGATATCGCCAAGCTGGTGAGCGATTTCCAAAAAATGCGGAGTCTGATGCAGCAAATGGGGCAAGGAGGCGGGATGCCTGCCATGCCGGGAATGCCTGGTATGCCGGGGCTTTCTCCCTTTGGTGGGGGTAACCGTCCAGCGCCACCCGGTTGGCGGGGTTATAACCAGGGGGCAGCCAAGCCGAAAAAGAAAAAAGAGAAAAAGAAAAAAGGCTTTGGTCAACTTTGAAGTCAAAGGGGGCAACCCTGGCACAACCAGCCTGAAGCGCGTCAAACTCAGCAATAGTGCATATGATATAGATGGTGCGTTACACTGCGTTAACGCACCCTACAGTCTGGGGAAGTTTAGCTTCAGGTTTCTGCATCCAGCTGGTCATTTTCCAGTACCAGGCGAAAGAAGTACAATGGATGATTAGTCACAATTAAGAGCATGATTGCTGCAACATGATCAAACTTCGATTAAAACGATACGGCAAAAAGCGCGAAGCTAGCTACCGGATCGTTGCCACGAAAAGTACCTCGCGTCGCGATGGTCGTCCTTTGGAAGAACTGGGTTTCTACAACCCCAGAACCGACGAAACAAAGCTAGACATTCCTGCGATCGTTAAGCGAATCCAACAAGGAGCGCAGCCAACAGACACCGTTCGCCACATCTTGGAAAAAGCTAATGTTTTCGAGCAGGTCCGCGCCTCAGCCACCCAGTAAACCGTCCATCCCAGCTCCAGTAGCTATGCCAGATTATGCTGCACTGGTGCGATTTCTAGTGCAGCCTTTCTTAGAGTCGCCAAGTTCGTTGAAGATAGACTGCGAAACAAACCCCAGCAAACCAAAAGTTTGGATTCGTCTGGCGTTTGAAGGAGAAGATAAAGGCCGAGTCTTTGGTCGGGGTGGTAGGAATATTCAGGCAATCCGGACGGTGATTGAAGCGGCTGCTAAAGCCGCTGGACAATCAGTCTACCTGGATATTTACGGTGGTATAGGGCCAGAGAGAGAAAATGGTGCGGGAAGCCACGAGCCTCCTACGAGAACTTCCCCACCTCGCAAAGCTCCGGTTCCCAGGTCTTCGCCCAGAATCCGCTTCCGCAGCTAGCATGTAGATGAGAGCAGTTGCAAAACCATTACAAAAAAGGACGCTCGCCTTTGATTCGACGTGCTAAAAGTCCGTGGAATCAAAGGCGCTCAAAGCACCTTGAGGTTCTGTAGCACTTGGGTACAATTATCTGTGGAGGTGGTTTCCTTCGTCTAAAACATGCTCTGGCTGCGGCAAGGTTCAACCAATGCCCCTGAACGAGCATGTTTACCAATCGGATCGTTGCGGCGTTTCTGTCGAGCGTGACTTAAATGCGGCGATCGCTCTGGAAAATGCTGCTTCATACCCTTGTACGTGGGGCAAGCGCGTTGTTTACGCCTGCTTCCACTGTTGGAGCCGACTCCCAAAGGTTGAAGCAGGAAGCTTTCGATCAAAGGGAGCGAAATGCGCCCTTTAAGTAATTTTTGTATTGCACGTTATCTCCAACGTCTATACAAGTAACTAATCAGTCGCTAATTAACAATCCAAACTAAGAGGATAAGTGAGGTGAATAATAGCGCGTGGCAGAAGTCCGTTTAGGAGAAAATGAATCAATAGATTCGGCGTTAAGACGCTTTAAAAAGAAGATTCAAAAAGCCGGTATTTTGTCGGAAGTCAAGCGTCGCGAACGGTACGAAAAACCCAGCCTGCGTCGCAAGCGTAAAGCGGAAGCTTCCCGCAAGCGATCGCACTAAAAATACCGCTCTTATAGGACGCAATTCGACGCCTGTAGCATCTTGTGACTGGTAAGTTCGGGTTGTAGCGCTTGCCATCAGCAAGCTAGACCAACGCAGAACCCACAGGCGTCTTTTTTCATTTGAATTTGGTGCTATGAAATCAAGCAAGGCGGTTAATCTGCTGGAAGGTTCTTTAAACGAATGGTAGAGGGGACGACAATTCAACTGCCAAGTATAGAAAGCGCGATCGCTCTATCTGGCGATAAAGAAGAAAATCTCAAAACCCTGTCGAAGCAAACAGGTGCGACGCTGGTAATGCGGGGACAAGACTTGCAGATCAAAGGTACTGAGAATCAAGTTGACCTGGCTGTAAGATTGGTGCGATCGCTTGAAGATTTCTGGAGCAAAGGCAAAATTATCTCTAGCGTCGATATTCTCACCGCGCGTCACGCCCTCGATACCCACCGCTCTGACGAGTTGCAAGATTTACAGCGCGACGTTCTTTATCGTACCCGCAAAGGCGAAGAAATCCGCGCCAAAACCTTCCGTCAGCGACAGTACGTTAAATCTATCCGCACCCACGACTTGACTTTTTGCATCGGACCTGCTGGCAGTGGTAAAACCTTCCTCGCAGTTGTTTTAGCCGTTCAAGCACTTTTAGCCAACGAGTACGAAAGGTTAATCTTAACTCGACCCGCAGTAGAAGCGGGTGAAAAGTTAGGGTTTTTACCAGGGGATCTCCAGCAAAAAGTCAACCCCTATCTCCGTCCAATTTACGATGCTTTATACGAACTCATCGACCCAGAAAAAATCCCCAATCTAATGGAACGCGGCATCATTGAAGTGGCTCCAATTGCCTACATGCGGGGACGTACCCTTAACAATGCCTTTGTCATTGTCGATGAAGCTCAAAATACCACCCCCGCTCAGATGAAAATGCTGCTGACGCGCCTGGGATTTCGTTCCCGCATGGTCGTAACTGGAGATATTACCCAAACCGATTTAGCACCGAATCAACCCTCTGGTCTAGCCGTGGCGCAAAAAATCCTGCAACATGTAGAAGGCATTGGTTTCTGTCAGCTAACCCAAGCAGATGTCGTGCGTCATAACCTAGTTCAAAAAATTGTAGAGGCTTACGAACGACACGAAAAACCTGGTAGTTAATGGCAAAAAATTTACCAATTACCCATTACCAATTACCCATTACCTATGACCAATTTAAAAGAATTTCTGGAAGCTTGCGAGCAATTAGGAACTCTGCGTCTAATCGTAACGAGTAGCGCCGCAGTGCTGGAAGTACGCAGTTCGATTCGGAAGCTGTTTTATGCCGAGTTGCCTAAAGGTAAGTACGCCAATATGCACGCTGAAGATTTTGAGTTTCACTTGAATATGGATGCAATTAAGCGGGTGAAATTTGAAACGGGTGAAGCAAAACGGGGAAATTTTACGACCTATACAATTAGGTTTTTGGATGAGAAAGAGGAACCCGCTTTGAGTGCTTTTCTTCAGTGGGGTAAACCTGGGGAATACGAACCGGGACAAGTCGAAGCATGGCAAGCTTTACGGGAAAAATATGGAGATGTTTGGGAACCTTTGCCTGTGGAAGCTGTGTGATTTTTGAACCGCGAAGGCGCGAAGGACGCGAAGAGAAGTTGGGAAGATTTTGGAGTTTTTGTTTGGTATTAGTCTGCCTGCTCTGGGGTGGAGAGGCGCTAGCTGGGCCTTTGAACGATCGGTTGGCGCAATTTCCTAATTGGGATGGTAAACCTCTCGTGCAGGCGGTTGTAGGGGCTGAGGATTTGATTTATCCTGATTGGATGGCAGGGACTTGGAAGGTTACGAGTACTTTGGTGGATTTGGCGGCTCCCCTAGCCCCAGAAATTGTGACGCCAGGGTTTGAAAGCAATCGTCGGTATCTCAATCAACCTGTGACGTTTTTAGTTCGATTTCAAGGGGTTAATAGTTTTAGTAGGTTTAATTTCCCGGTTTTTAATCGAAAATCCAATTCCCCCTTGCCTATCCTTAACAAGGGAGATTCTGTGGTGGCGGATCGCGCTTTTAATGGGTTGAATATTGGCAACGCGGTTTTGGGCGATCGCTCAATTCTATCGGTTAAGGTAGATCCGGATAACCCCAATCGTCAAATTACTTCTCTCCCTGGCGATCGCCAACTAATTTCAGTTGTTACTAGCAGAGGAACCGAGATGCCTTCGCCCCATCTATTTATCAGCACGGAAGTTTGTCAGCAAGTGTTTCGCGGCACAAAAGATATATACTTAAATGAGGTGGAAACGACAACGGCCTATCGCCATCAAAACACACCTGGAGCGTTAATAGAGGCAGATCAAATTACAGCCGTTTACCTGTCTCCCCAAGACCCGAATTACTTTGCTGTGGGCAATAGACCTGTTGCTTTGTATCGCTATCGCTTAGAAATTACTAAATAACAAAATAACTATTCTACATCGATTCAGATTGAAATAGCTACCTCGACATAATATAACGTATTATAATCCCAAATCCCAAATCTAAAATCTAAAATCTAAAATCTAAAATCCCAAAATGGTTCAACCAAAGGTAATTTTTTTAGATGCCGTCGGGACGCTGTTTGGCGTTAAAGGTAGTGTGGGTGAAGTCTACCGCGAGATAGCGGCAGACTTTGGGGTGGATGTTGCGGCGTCGGTGTTGGATCAAGCTTTCTACAAAAGCTTTCAGCAAAGCAGTCCGATGGCGTTCCCAGGGGTAGAATTAGAGCAGATAGTCGCACGTGAGTTTGAGTGGTGGAGTGCGATCGCTCGCTCAACCTTCCAAGCGGCTGGGGTTATCGACCAATTTAAAGACTTTGAGACTTTCTTTATCCAACTGTATACCCACTTTGCCACCGCCCTTCCCTGGACTGTTTATCCCGATGTCCGCCCTGCTTTGGAACACTGGTACAACGCCGGGATTAAATTGGGGGTGCTGTCTAATTTTGACTCGCGTTTATACTTGGTACTCAAAGCTCTCGATTTGGCAGAGTTTTTCACCTCGATTACAATTTCTACTGAAGTCGGTGCGGCGAAACCCGAAGCGAAAATTTTTATTGAGGGTTTGGAAAAACACGAGTGTGCCGCCCAGGAGGCATGGCACATTGGTGACAGCTTTGACGCAGATTATCAAGGAGCAAACGCGGTTGGTATCAGGGGAATCTGGCTGAAGCGAACATAGAAGTGTAAAGTGATTAGAAACCTATTCATACTTGCGACGGATGCAATACAAACTACTGTTTGTCTGCTTGGGTAATATCTGCCGTTCGCCCTCGGCAGAAAATATTATGAATCACTTGATCGAGCAAGCGGGTTTGAGCGACTCGATTATCTGCGATTCAGCTGGCACTTCCAGCTATCATATCGGTAGTCCGCCCGACCGCCGCATGGTTGCCGCTGCGAGCAAGCGCGGAATTCCTATGAAGGGTTGCGCTCGTCAGTTTCACAAAGAAGACTTTGAAAACTTCGATCTGATTCTGGCAATGGATCGGGATAATTACTCGGATATACTATTGCTCGATCTGGCTGGAAAATATCGGGAGAAAGTGCGACTGATGTGCGATTTCTGCACCCGTTATACGCTTAAAGAAGTTCCCGATCCCTACTATGGTGGAGCGGAAGGATTCGATCGGGTAATCGATTTGCTACTCGACGCCTGCGAAGGTTTGTTGAAGTATGTTATCAACCAGCACCAGTCAGCAGGCAAAGCTCGGTGAACCCAACCTACCAAGAAAAACGTTGAGAGCCTCCGAGCTTTAGCCGGAGGATGAAAACGACAAGAGAGGATTTATCCTCTGGTATCCTGCAAAGCCTGTAGGATATAGTATAATCTTTGTATGGCAAATCTAACACTGACACTAAAACTTCCTTTTTATCGACTTAATCAAGCCAAAGCACTTGAGTTTGATAGGTTAACCACTATCAATACTCAAGTGGCTAATGACTTACTGAAAATCGAAGTAAAGGAAAGAAAAAAGTTGACCAGCGCGGCGTTCCGTCATATTGAAATTGGTTCAATGTGGATCAACTAGACAATTAGGAATGCCAGTGCAAAAACCAAGGCTAAACGCTTCAAGTGTATGTGGCTTGAGGTTAAAAACCAAGGTTTTGCGGTTAGTAAGTCAGGAGATTTATACACAGTTTCCTTTAGCCTTTATCGAGGCAGAAAAGGACGCATCCCTCTTTCTATTCATCAAGCTTCGCATACTGAAGTTTTAGACAAAATCATTTCTGCGAAAGCTAAACTAGGTTCGCTAAAATTGTCTAAATCCAAGAAGGGAATTTGGTATGCACTAATTAGTGTGTCAATGCAAGTTGCTGACCCGCAATTAGTAAAAGGCTGGATTGGCGTAGACCGAGGACAAAACAATATTGCTGTTGCGGCACTTCCTAACAGTTTTGGCAAGTTCTGGAAAGGTGGACGAGTTAAGGGATTGAGAAGACAATTTCAGAGGACTCGCCGCAAGTTACAACAAGCCAAACAACTCAAGGAAGTAAAGCGATTAGAGCAACGTGAAAGACGTATCATGACCCATATTAACCATGTGATTTCAAAACAATTGGTACAGTTTGCCAAAGACTTTGGAATGGGATTGCGGTTTGAAGATTTGTCTGGATGTCGAAGGACTATGAACCAGAGGAAGAAAACAAAGTCTGATGCTGCCAATAACCGTGACACATGGGCGTTTTACCAGCTAGAGCAGTTCACTTGGTACAAGGCAATTCGTGCTGGCGTACCTGTCGAATCTGTACCAGCACCTTATACTAGCAAATCCGATCATCGTAATGGTGTATTAGGTGTGCGTAATGGCGATTGGTTCAAGGGATTTGATGGTTATAGATGCAATGCTGATGACAATGCTGCTCGGAATATAGGTCAATGGTTAGGTTTTTCATGCCCTCTGGATCTTCAGAAGTCTGTATCTGCAATGGGTACAGTTGATGCAGAGGGTGGGGTCGATGACAGTCCCCAATTAGTGTGAACTGTCTAATCGGGTGGATTTATCCCCCGATTAGACAACCGCTAGAATCACGTTCGCTTTTAGCAAGGTGAGTGTCAACTGCTATCTATTCCACCATATGATTTTCCATTGCAAACCGCACCAGTTCTACCCGGTTGGTGGTCAAGGTTTTTCTCAGCAGGCTAGTGACGTGTTTTTCCACTGTACGGGGACTTAGGTGCAAATGCTCGCCAATTTCACCATTCGAGTGACCGTGAGTAAGCAATTCCAGTACTTCCCGTTCTCGCTTAGTCAACTTGCAGGTAGTCGTGGCTGTCGGAGTAGTTTCATCCTGCTCTGCCAGTCTGGCGGGTACCTGTTCCCGTAACAGCGAAACTTCGATGTTGCGATTTCGCTCCAACAGGTTGCGAATCATTGCCCCCAGTTCCTTGATATCAAACGGCTTGGCTAGATAAAAATCGCATAGCTGGTATGCCCGAATCCGTTCCTCGGTATTCGTTCGCGCCGTGAGAAAGATTACAGGCAGTAAGCGGAATTCTGGTCGCTGACGCACTCGCCGCACGAGTTCGTAGCCATCCATTTTTGGCATGACAATATCTGTCACGAGCAAGTGTGGTTGATACGCTTCCACTAAAGCCAGCGCTTCTTGACCATTCTTAGCCGTCATGACCATATAACCGGACATTTCCAGGTAATCGCTGACAGACAAGCGAATCCCTGGGTCATCATCTACAAATACAATCAGCAATGACATGGAGTACAGATGGCTAGCATCCCTATCCCTAGCCTATGTTAAGACGACCCAAAAAGTGGATACCCTGACCAATTTTTTTCAACAATATCCGTTTTTAAAGCTACTGTCCCAGGTAAGAGAATGCGTAACAACCAACTCAAACAAAAACTCCAGCAAGGCGAATTCGTACTCGGTTTATTTACTAACTGCGCCTATCCCGCCTTTATCGAAATCTGCGGACATGCCGGATTTGACTTTGCCGTCATCGACCTAGAACACGGTCCCCTGCACCCATTGGTTGCTGAAGACCTCTGCCGCGCCGCCGACTGTGTGGGATTATCCCCTATCGTTCGCGTTCGCAAGAACGACGGGCCGCAAATTCAACGCGCGCTTGATATTGGCAGCTCGGGCGTCCAAGTGCCTCAAATCGAAACCCGACGCGACGCCGAAGCTGTCGTTCGGGGTGCTAAGTACAGTCCCTTGGGAGAGCGTGGTCTTTCATTTTACACCCGCGCGGGGGTTTACTCGTCAGCCGGGACGCAAATTACAGACCAATTGAATGCCGAATCTATGGTTGTGGTTCACGTCGAAGGCAAACGCGGCGTGGATAATCTCCAAGAAATTGTCAGCGTGCCCCACATTGACGTTATCTTTCTCGGCCCTTACGATTTGTCCCAGAGTTTGGGTATTCCAGGACAAGTGCAAGATCCGCGCGTCATCGAACTGATGCAAACCGCAGTCGGGACTATTCGCAACGCCGGTAAAGCCGCTGGGACTTTTGCCGACAACCCAGAAACCGCCAAGCAGTGGATTGATGCCGGAGTGCAGTATATCGCCCTCGGCGTCGATGTGGGCGTTTTCCTGCGGGCGTGCCAGAGTTTGGTGAAAGCAGTGCGGGGTTAGAAGCAGAGAGCGAGCATTAAACCGGGTTTCGCTGCTCGCTCTTCTTTACCATAACTTTGCATTTTTTGTAGTCTACTTAGCGACACTATAAAAAAAATTGATCTACACTGGAAGTAGAAGTCTCCAAACATAAATATTGGAGATAGGAGCAACAAATAAGGAGTTAAATTAAATGCAAACGCTATGGGGATCAGCGGAATCTGCTTACGCGATCAGTTTTGCTTTAGAAAAAGTCGATTCGATCGAGCTAGAGGGTTTTAAGCGATTTTTTAGAGATCTTCCAGTTGATCCTTACATAAAAGGTAATTACCGAACTAGAAGATTATCGCGGTTCAAAATTTTCGGGGATGATTTAATCAAGCTGCCTCACGGCTATCTTTTTCAAAGCAAAAACTATAATCCGTTAGTGGGCGGTATCAAGCGCGAGTTTGCCGAACTTGATGATGCAATGATACAACTCGATGAGTTTAAGAAACTTGTCTTTGAATTTAGCCATTACTGTAAGCTCAATCCAGGAGTAGAAATCGGCGTTCATCAAATTAGGACTAGCTGTTCGCCTGATAATTTCGGCAACCCTGCGCCGGAAGGAATTCATAGAGATGGCTGTGAGTTTGTAGGAATTTTTGCCGTTGATAGGGAAAATATTCAAGGCGGGGAAACCCATTTGTATGTAGCTAAAAAGGAAAAGCCTGTTTTTAATAAAGTCCTGAAGCCGGGAGAACTGCTATTAGTTAACGACCGGGAGTTCTTTCATTTTACCACTCCGATTAAACCCCTGTCTCCGGGTTTAGGAACGAGGGATGTTTTTGTTCTGACTTCTCCTAGCTTGCTGCACTAACTAAAGTACTAATGAATGGTAGCGAATGGCTAATGGTCGAGATTTGTTAATTAACTCACCATTAGCCATTATCTCATGGATGAGAATGTAGATCCGGTGTACCCGACTCAACTACGTCAGCTTTCTGTTGTGGGGGTGGGGGATGCGATCGCGCATTTCACCCTACTACAGCATTAATTGCACAAACACCCTAGTTAGCAGTCTTGTCGTCAATATTTAGGTCTTGTATTGACAGTTATGAAAGTTTTGATGCTGGTATTCTCAGGTTAATCAGAAATACTATTTGATTGTTATCAATAGTTATATTAGTTAGATTAAATACACTATTTCCAGGTAGCAAACTATTAACTGGCACTTGAGCATTTGACTGAGATTTATATCCAGCATCCTCAAGCCATTCAGTAATATTTCTCCAATTACCTATCTTCTCGTTACATTTATCGAGCAAACTTTTAACGTATCTATAAATAGTGGCACATAGATCTGTTTCAACTCCCTTAACATCCTTACCAAGCCTTTCCGCTATTTCAGCAGGACTATAACCACAAAGCAACCCCCGCAGGTGCAGCTTCTCCACGGGTGTCAAACGCTTCCCCTTAGCAGATGCCAAATCTGCGTATAGCGTTTCCAAGTCCCAGTGGTTCACCGCCTGGGTAAACTGCTCATTAGCCGATGCCATAGCTGGAAGTACAGGAAATTACTGATGTAATCCTAGCATACTGGCTGATACTTATCAGGAGACTGCTAAGTAGAGCTAGTTTATTATAAGTAAAGAATAACTGAGATTAAGCAAGTGGAAGGGTGTTGTAAGCGGAAAGAAGATAGTAAATCAAGGAAAAAGCAGCTTTAACCGGAATTTGATCGGTTTTGCGACTATTCGCTAGCCAAAAGCAAGAATAAAATCCCCTATAAGGAGTCAGAAGCATGTCAGTTTTCGACCAGCGTGGTCAAAAAGTCACGTATCAATACAACGCCGCTGGCAATATTAATCTTAGTGCTGTCCAGAATCGTGCAGACTTTGTTAGTGAACTAGAGAAGCTCAAGACTGAGATAACAAAAGCTAGAGAAGCTGAAATTATAGATGTAGAAGTTGCTACGGATGTTAATTACCACATCGAAAAGGCTGTCCAGCAAGCCAACAAGCCTGAGCCAAGTAAGAACACTATATTGGATCACCTAACTAAAGCAAAGGATCTTATCCAGGGAGTAGCTGAAGCTGGCGGTATCGTAACAGCTTTAATGAAAGTAGCTGAGCTGGTTCAAAATTTATTCTAAAAATTCAGACATCTACTTTACAGCTATCCTGTGATTAAAGATTATGTCAAAGTACGACCAGCGAGGTCAGAGGGTTGATCAGCAGGTCAACATAAATTTTCAAGCCTCTGATAGGCCAGATCCTACTGTCCTATTAGACCAAGGGATTAAGTTCCTAGAAGCAAAATCTTATCAGCAAGCAATAAGTGCATTTAAGGAGGTTATTGAAATAGAGCCTTCTATGAGTGATGCCTACTATCACTTGGCACTAGCGCTACTCAAAGGTAGACGACCAAAAATATTAATTCGCCGTGAAATTGAAGCAGTAGATGAGTTACTCAATTCAGCTACCGTGATGGGTGACTCAGACGGTACTGTTCAGTTGTTTCGTGCGCTTGTTCGAGACGATTATTATAACGGTAATAGAATAAAAAATTATCCTCCACCATTGGTTATAGATCTGGTTAAAACTGCTCTCTCTTGTAAGATTAATATCGATAAGTTACGAGTATTACTGTCAAAATTACCAATGCCTGATAACCAATTGTATGCAGCGCTTGTCGCGCAAATTTCATAAATGGAGAAATTTACAATGGCAGAATCTTATAGTGCCTCACTGACTACCAGTATTTCAGAAAATGATAAGCGAAATAAAATTCGGAAATATTTTGCAAGGCCAAAACTAAAGGGGCCGATCATACTAATCGTACTGGGACTATTGATCTTATTGTCGCAATCTGCAACAGGCTTAATTTTTTTGATTGCAGGAGGAGTATGGTTGTTGCTAGAGTTTAAGCCTTTGATGGATGCTCCTGGCGATCAGACGATAGATGCTTGGCTAATTGATGATATTGAACAACTCAAGAAGAGATCGCTAGAACATCTCAATATAGACATATCTGAACTCATCAGGGATTCTATTGTAATTCGTGGTCCCATCCTATGGCAGACCAACGGCATTCCAAGTAATGAGCTTGCTTGGAAAAAGGGCAAAGATGAGCGTATTAGATTTAGCATCAATGCTGTAACAGTAGTGCATTTAACAGAGCATAAGCTTAGCTCTTATCAGTGTGACTACAATTTCATGAGAGGTGTACCTCTTAATGAACAAGATGACGAGTTTCACTACAGAGATGTAGTAGCTGTCTCTACTCGTGAAGCATCAACTAACTACACTTTGCCAAACAATGAACTGATGAAGCACGCACAACTTTTCAAGCTGGCTGTAGCAAGTGGCGATAGTATTGAGGTTATCGTAAATTCTACGGCTCTCGTTAAGTTTACAGGTGGAACCATGATGGAAACAGGACTTGATAATGCTGTCAAGGCTCTACGTAAAGTGTTGAGTGAAAAGAAAATAGATTAAAGATATTTGCTTATAAATGTTTCAAATGGAGTAGTAAATGAAAGTCGCAGCAATTATCATAAATATCTTTTTTCCTGGCATAGGTACTTTAATTGTTGGGAAAGTAATTCAGGGAATAATTCAGCTTATACTGATATTCGTTGCCGTGTTGCTAACCCTAACAGGTATTGGAGTAATTCTTGGTATTCCGATTTATTTTATTGTTTGGATTTGGGCGATTATAAGTGCAGCAACAGCAGTCGATAGACCCTCCCAAAGGCGTTAACCTAGCTTTCCTGGGCGATCGCTCCCAAATCCCCCAATCAAATCCAATCAAATTGAGGAGCGATCGCACTCTTCCATCCTCCCAAATTCCACCAGAAATAGCGAATCGGCTACAATACGAATACTAGCCAGATTTGCTCGCGATATGAATACTTTTACCATCACAGTTTCCGATGAGCGTCGGGAGAAACTACAAGCGATCGCCTCTCGTCTTAATATCTCAATAAAACAAGTAATCTTGATGATTAAAATTGGTTGTAGGGGCACGGCAGGAGAAAACCTTCTCGTTAAGAGCAAAGCTTATTGATGCCGTGCCCCTACCAGGATCGTTGACAATAAGACTCCAGAGACTGGCTGAAATTAAGCAATACTCCAATCTTCAAACACCAAACCTGGAACTCGTTCAAAATCCCGCCGATTTCGCGTTACCAGAATACCGTTTCTAGAGATTGCGATCGCAGCAATGCGTAAGTCTTGCGTGCCAATACGAACTCGTTGCCGAACTAATTCAGCGTAATCAGCATAAGCATCTTGCTCAAAATTAAGCAAATTGATGGTTTTGAGATCCTCCAAAGTATCCCAAAGTCTCGTATAAGCTAATACCATTTCATCTGCTGAAGCAGCCCTCCTAATAGGACTTAGTCGCCCACGCACTTGTTCCTCTGCTGTAATAATTGTTATTGCAATTTCTTCAAAATTAACTGCATTAACTCGTTGCCTTACCAGTGGATGTCCTCGCTGAAAAAGTGAAAAATGATCTGTATCAAGTATCCACAAGCTCACTGGTTTTGCTCCTCCGCATCCATCTTACGATAATACTCTTCCATTTCCGCATCAAGTTCGCGGCGGTAAGCTTCAATTTCTGCCACCATATCATCGAACAGTGGATCGTCTTTATACTTACCAGCAAATTTCATCCAAGGATTCTCTAATTTAGCCGGTAAATCGATTTTATCATTAATAACTTCTACTTTTTCCAAACGTGCTGTTAAAAGCTGTTTGATACTTTTTAATACAGCTTCCTTTGTTTCTCCAGTTGCTTGAATTTCTGGTAAACCCCACACTGTTGCTTGATATTTTCCCTCTTTTTCTTCAACCATTACGGCGTAAGTTAATTTTGAGAGGGGGATTTCTTGCGATACTACTTCAGCTTTTGCTAAACGCTGTGCTAAATGTTGGCGTAGATTTGCGATCGCTTTCTCTTTCGTCTCTCCAGTCGCCTGACAATCTGCCAATCCCCACACCGTTGCTTTATAACTTTCTTCTGTTTCCTGTTCAACCAATATAGAGTAAGTTAATTGAGTCAATGGTTTGCCTAAAGTCGTTACTACAGTAGTATTCATAATCTGCCTTATCCTTGGTTTTTATTGATTATAACTTTTTGCTTTGTTTTGGGACATGCGATCGCCGCTCGCCCAGAAACCCGGTTTTTCTAAAAAACCGGGTTTCTTTTATGGCTACAATTTACTTTTTAGTAGCTACAAATGATGGATTAGAAAGCGTTTCTGGCATCCCTTCTAATGGATTTCCTTCTAAAATAGAACCATCGGGTGCTTCTAAAACAAATCCGGCATCGCGAATCATTTCTAAGTCCATTTTGGCAGCTTGTCCGGCTGTGGTCAGATAATCGCCAATAAAGATAGAATTGGCTGGATAAAGTCCCAGGGGTTGGAGCGATCGCATATGCACTTCCCTTCCCCCCGCTATCCGGATTTCTTGAGCAGGGAGTATAAACCGGAACAAACAAAGAATCCGCAAACATTGACGCGGATTTAGTTTTTCCAACGCTTCAAATGGCGTACCGGGAATCGGAATTAAAAAATTAATCGGCACGCTGGTGACTTCTAATTTGCGTAAAGACAAGGCTAAATCAATTACATCGTCATCGGATTCGCCCATGCCGAGAATTCCCCCAGAACAAGTGGTGATTCCGGCTGCTTTTACATTTTGGACGGTTTGAGAGCGATCGCTAAAATTATGCGTGGTACAAATTTCCCCATGATAATCTTCGGAAGTATTCAGGTTGTGATTAACTCGATCGACTCCTGCTGCTGCGAGTCGGTGCGTTTGTTCTTCACTCAACAAACCCAAACAAGCGCAAATTTTGAGGTCGTAATTGGCTTTAATTTCGCTTACCGCTTCTAAAACTCTGCCAAAAACCTTCTCTCCGGGCGATCGCCCAGAGATCACCATACAGAATGTGCCTGCTTTTAATTGTGCCGCACGTCCGGCAGCTTCCAGAATAGTTTCTTTTGCTAGCAGCGGGTATTTTTCAATCTCTGCTGTCGAAATTTTAGACTGAGAGCAGTAATGGCAATCTTCCGGACACAAACCGCTCTGTGCGTTGAGTAGAAAGTGCAATCGGACTTTATTTCCCCAATAGTGACGGCGCACTCGGTACGCCGCCGCTAATTGATCCAAAAGTACTTCATCCGGCGCGCGCAGGACTGCAAGTGCTTCTTCCCTGGCGATCAATTCACCAGCAAGCGAACGTGAGGCGAGGGTATTCCAATCGGGTAGATCTGTGAACAATTGTGTCATGGTTTAAATCCGCTGTGAAAATATTTTTGTAGGGGCACGGCGTAGAAGAACTTTTAGTTTGTACTCAAACGTTGTAGAATGCCGTGCCCCTACAGCCTGAAATTTATTTCAAGGCTCTGATGCAGGATGTCAGTTAAACATAAAAGTACGCAGAGAGAAAGCCCCCTCTGCGTACTTTGGCGAATTTTTTTACGTTTATGGGACAATCGGGTTTAAGCCGCAGTCCTTCCCCCGATTGTCTTCTGGAATGCTGGACGCTCGGTCATGCGCTTGATATAGTCCAAAACAGCCGGATAGGCGCTCAAATCCAACTTCAGCATCATCGGTATGTAAGCTAAAATCGACCCAACTGCTACATCTGCAACGCTGAATTCTTCGCCCAGCAGGAAAGGTTGCTTTTCAAAGATTTCATTCAACGGAGTCAGCAAGCGGGGTGTTTCGCGATCGCGACTCGCTTCTACAAAAATCCCCGGCCCTAATGTCGCATTCCCAAACAGCACCCATTGGGCAATTTCTGCTTGCTTCTCTAACGAGTCTGATATTTTACCATACTTTTGCGCCAAATACAACAAAATGGCTCCGGATTCCCAAAGTTTAAAATTCCCATCGACGATAGCGGGGACTTTCCCCATCGGGTTAATCGCCAGAAATTCGGGTTGCCGATGTTCCCCATTTTGCATGTCTAACAGCACAAACTCGTAGAGAACGCCGATTTCTTCCAGATACCACTGCACAATTGAAGCCCGACTGCGGGCACCGCCGTATAGTTTTAACATGTTTAACTTGGGTAATGGGTCATGGGTAATTGGTAATGGGTAATTGGACAGAGGGGCACCAGCGGCAGAGGAGATGGGGAGATACGGGAGGTGAGGGAGATGATGGAGATGAGGGAGATAACTGATCAAAAGTAATTATTTCCCCATCTTCCAAATTCTCCGCGTCAGGAGTGTCGCATCTCCCCTGCTCACCTGCTCACCTGCCCACCTGCCCACCTGCCTATAGTACTTTGTGGGTGTACTCGTGCTGCTTGACGTTGTCCTCAGTGCGGATGATGCGCTGGGAGTTTAGCACCCGCTTGCGGTCTACTGAGTAGTTGAAGTCATTTTTTATAGTCCCTGGGGGAATAATATTTTTGGCAGCGGGTTTGCGCTTGTAGGTGCGGACGGCGGCGATCGCTCGAGAGGCAAACTCCGCCCCAAACTGTGCCTGGGCGGGAAACTCTGCTGGCAGCAGCAGTCTATCCCCTGCTAAAACCGCTCCCAAGGTTGTCCCCACAGCCATTTGATAGGAAGTTGGGATTCCCTTAACAATTGCTTCCAAAGCTGCTGAGGGAATCGGTTCTACAATGGGAACCTGATGTACTTCTCCGTCTTCTTTAATGAAACAGGTCGCCAAACCAACAACCAGATAGTCATCTGCGGATACATCTGGGACATTGGTATATGATGTTGCCATTGTCATGGGAATCTTTTTCAGCGTTTAACGGATGGATACAGATAGTGTCTATCCGTTGGATTTTACCTCTGTTTTGGGTGCATCACCGATTGTTTATTACAGCCAACAACCTTGGCATTTTCTAGGAAAGATTACCTATTGGCAATAAAATTTGGCTCTGTTTCCGAAATCTCGAACTACAGAACTGTAGTTTGTATTCGGTTGAACCAAACCGATTGCGATCGCTTGTATCATCTGTCTTTTAACAGATTCTCTGCCAAACAGAGATTTCTACCTTAAGACACATGAGCAAGTGACACATTGGCAGAGCAATCAAGCTCTGAAAATTCATAAATTAATGTAACAAACCACAGCTCAAAAAAGGATCGCATGAACGCTCGCTTTTCTCTCAACAATCAAGACAGTGGTACACACCAGCGTCGCTTGACTGTTCCCCTAGCAGCAGCGGCGTCTCATCATGCTCAGCAAAAGCAACAGCATAGTCAAGGGTTTAGTCCTCAATCGATTTATGCCACATCTATCCAAAAAGAGATTTCTTCCCAAAGTCGATTAGAAAAAGACAACCGCTTGCGTCAGGTTGCCCTTGAGAAAGCACAACAAGGGGAATATAGCAAGACAATTGAGATTCTGACTCAGTTGATCGATCGCAACGCAGGGAATGCAAACGACTATAACAATCGCGGTTTAGCATATTTCCAGAGCGGTAAATTAGATTCGGCGATCGCTGACTATCATCAAGCTATCCACCTCAATCCCCATCTGGCGGGTGCTTATAACAATCGGGCCAATTACTATGCTTCTCAAGGAAGATTAGAAGAAGCGATCGAAGACTACGACAAAACCATTGACCTCAATCCCGTCCACATCCGCGCCTGGATCAACCAAGGAATTACATTTCGCGACATGGGAGAATACGAACAGGCGATTGATAATTTTGACTTTGCCCTGCGCTTGGGAGGGTTAAAAGGTCACGTCTATGCCGAACGCGGTCGCACTTATCACCTGCTGGGGGATTGGAACTGGGCGATCGCTGACTACCACCGCGCCCTAAATCATTTACCTCAATCTAATCTCTCCACTGCTAACGCAGCAGCACGTCTGCGCCAGCAAGTGGAAAATTGGTTAAACGAGCTACTGAGTCCGTTTCAATCTTGAGGTCCGGTTAGTTGCTCTTCGGCATATCTATTGTTTTCCATTAATACAATCTGACGCCGCGCCGGATCGACGCGGTAACTTTGCTGTTGCATCACACTTTTCGCTTGTTGGGGATCGAAGGCGCCTTTGAATTCGTTTTGCAAGCCATTGACACGCGCTTGCGTTTGTTTGACTTCCTCGCGAATTTCCCGCAACTTGGTTTGGGTAGAGAAGTGATAAGGTAGCAGTTGCACTAGAGCAGCCACAGCAGCGATAGAAAGGGTGACGTTGACCGCTAACTTGGCAAATGTTTCCAGAGCGATCGCCCTATAAGGTTCACTGCGCCGCTGCTTTTGAACTCTGGGAGTACGGCGGCGAGGTTCTGGTGCTTCCAGGGCGCGTCTTGACGGTTGAGTTGCGTTCATGGTTGGTAACAGTCGTAAAGTACAACCTTTGGCTAAATGCCCAAGAAAATAGCCACTTACGCGCTTTGCTTTGGCAAAGGGATTGTGGCGAAACATTGCGCGAATGAATTACACATTCCCCGCCGCAAGCAAGCTAGCAGCGTCAACATCCTAGCAGTTGAATGGTACTTCTGCCAGATGCTTCATAGCCACACCCAACGCGATATGCCTCCGCCACGCTGAGCGAAGGCACCCTGGATCGGGAGACGAAGAGGGATAGGGGGAGACAAAGAAGACAATTAAGACAAGGGGACAAGGATAGGTTCCCGACGCGGTGACATCTTTACTCGCCGCGTCTCCCCCTCTCCGATTCTCCCCGTCTCCCCCCATGCCCTCAACAGGGGTTATTTATAAAGTTCGGTTGACAAACGGAAGGCGAGGATAGCGGGAATCAAGGCTATAACCAGCGCCACGTAAACTTGAGTATCGCTGATAGACATAGTGGGATAACTCCTGATTAATGGGTTAATCGTTCACCAATTTCAACCAAATCGGCACTCAGGTGGAATATTTTGTTACAACTTGCAACAATAGTAGGGCGATCGCTACTCGCCTGGGGAGGATATTTGGGATTAAGCTTAGGTAAAATAGCTGGGTCTGCCCAAATTGAAACCCCGCTCGTGGCTGTTGATTTACAACTCTGGTAAGAAAAA
>DNGG01000226.1:37955-39503 GCA_003486675.1 Cyanobacteria bacterium UBA11372 | reverse complement strand
CAAGATGAGAGGGGGAGTCAGAATCTTTCTCCTAGAAATTGGCATCAGACTATAGCCGTAATTTTAGGCTATGGTGGGGCGGCGCGGGCAGTGGTGGCGGGTTGCGCTTCTTTGGGTTGTGCAAAAATAATTGTTGTTGGTCGCAACGAGCAAAAGTTAAACGCTTTTTTAGATAGTTGGCGCAATTCAACCGCAATTGGGCAATTAAGCGTCCATAACTGGCAAGAATTACCAGAATTGCTTTCAAAAGCCGATTTATTGGTGAATACAACCCCCGTGGGCATGTATCCACACGTGGATGAATCACCCGTGAGTGGGGATGAATTGGATTTGTTGCCAGAGGGTGCGATCGCTTACGACCTAATTTATACACCCAACCCGACTCAGTTTCTCAAGATAGCGCAAGATAGGGGAGCGATCGCGATTGATGGTTTAGAAATGCTTGTGCAACAAGGTGCATCTGCGTTAAAAATTTGGTTGCAGCAGCAAGATGTTCCAGTAGACATAATGCGTCAATCTTTACGACAACACTTGGGGTTATAAACCGATATGCCAGTTGAAACTGTTACACTTCAAATCCCCGAAATTATCTATCAACGGTTAGTTAATACTGCTGTTGCTACACAGCGATCGCTTGAAGAAGTTATACTCCAAGCTATAAAAGTCGGGAGTCCTCCCACATGGGATGATGTACCAGACGAATTTCAAGCTGATATTGCCGCTTTAGACAAACTCGATGACAATGCATTGTGGCATATTTTCCATAGTCGAAAAACAGCATCTGACATGGAGCGATACAACATTTTACTTGAGGGCAATTCTAACGGTACGCTGACTGAAGCAGAACGATTAGAATTGATGGCACTGCGCCATGAAGCCGATCTTTTTATGCTACGTAAAGCCCAAGCAGGCGTATTACTCCGCTGGCGGGGACATATTGTACCAACCCCTTGAATTCTTGTGTCTACCTATATTTCTGACAGTTTACGAACTCGAATTGAAGAAACCGATCGTCGGCGTTGCTGTTATTGTTTGACAAGCGAAGCCAATAGCGGAATTCCTATGACGTTCGATCATATACAACCTGTCTCTAAAGGTGGAGAGACTACCTTTGAAAATCTTTGTTTGGCTTGTCGTTCGTGCAACGAATTTAAAAGCGATTCTACCGAAGCTACTGACCCTTTAACTGGGGAAATTGTACCTTTATTTAATCCACGCACTCAAAGATGGCTTGATTACTTTGGGTGGAGTCCTGATGGCACAAGAATTGAAGGTCTAAATGCCGTAGGTCGAGCTACAATTGTTTGTCTGCGAATGAATAACCCAGTAATTATTGTAGCTCGAAGTCGTTGGACGCTCGGAGGCTGGCATCCTCCTACAGACTAATCGCGCCAGTCACACTCCTTTAAAACCAACTTCTCCCTCCATATCTTTAACTTGGGATACCGCACTTTCTTGAACGCGCGATCGCATATTTCCCATCCCAGTTAAAACAATCCCAACTAAGATGGCGCTACCTCCCACATATTGTGCAAACGTGGGGGCTTC
>DNGG01000226.1:7271-37841 GCA_003486675.1 Cyanobacteria bacterium UBA11372 | reverse complement strand
TTGAACGCGCGATCGCATATTTCCCATCCCAGTTAAAACAATCCCAACTAAGATGGCGCTACCTCCCACATATTGTGCAAACGTGGGGGCTTCTCCTAAAATCAAAAATGCGGCACAAATTCCTGCTACCGGGCTAAAAGAGCTAGCCAGAGACACTTCTGAGGCGCTAGAACTTTTCAAACCCGTATACCAACACAACTGTCCACCCAC
This sequence comes from Cyanobacteria bacterium UBA11372, assembly GCA_003486675.1. Lineage (GTDB taxonomy): Bacteria > Cyanobacteriota > Cyanobacteriia > Cyanobacteriales > Aerosakkonemataceae > Microseira. The sequence continues at coordinate 37,631 of DNGG01000226.1, read as the reverse complement.
GACGATCGCAGCGCCGTAGACGAGCATCCACTGCCACAGAAAAGGCGAAAAGACATCCATAAAATGTCCCGCTCCGTATAATGCGATCGCTGCCACAAAGAAAACAACCGCCCCCACCGCCATCCTAAAAATAGAGAATATTCCCAAAGGTACTTGACGCAGACTCGCTCTACTGATCATGGTAGAAACCGCTAAAGAAATAGCTGCGATCGCTGCGAGCAATTCCCCCTGCCCGATCTCAATTCCACCACCCATACTCACCATATTTTCATTTGGTTTTTGCAGCAATATCGTCAGCGCCACGCCGATAAACGAAACCACTGCACCGCCTACCACCCAAGAATTTACTCTTTCTCGCAATAACCAAACTGATAACGCCAAAACTAAAGGCGGTTCCAAGCGTCCGATTAAGACTACATTATTAACCGTGGTTAAAGAAAGTGCCGAAAAAGTTAAAGCAGGACTCAACGTTCCTCCCAGAATAGTCACGGCAATTAAACTGAGCCAGTTTTTCTTTGAAAGTTGTTTGAGGGAATTAGCATTCCATTGCGGGCGGAAAATAGGAATCAAAACCAACAACGCGCATAAATTGCCGACAAACAATACATTGCAAAAAGAAATGGGATTGCGACCATCAATTAAATTCTGCGCTCCCAATTGCGTTAGCCTACGGATAATCGGATTAGCTGCTGCAAAAATCAGGATAGCAAGCAATAAATAAGCTTGTCCGGGAATTCGACCGAATTTCATCGCGTTTCCCCTTGTCTGAATTAACTTGATTGCCAGCATTTTAGCCAAAAATTGCCGCTCGTAGATTATCCCAGTTATACCAAATCCGGTTCGACAACCCCTATAATCTTCTTCCTCTTCTTCTTGGCGTTCTTGGCGTCTTGGCGGTTCGTTTAAAAAAGACATTATCGAAGCGTATATAATTGCAAATCTAAGCACAATGAATCCCTCCAGCGCTAAGCTGAGGGATTGAAGATGCGTGCAACGAGCAATTTTTGGTGTAAATTATGCGGTTTCGAGCCTTCGGTGTCTTTCTGCTGTCCTGTGCGATCGCAATTATCAGTTTGGTATATACACCACCTGCTTGGGCGTTAACCCCAATCAAGCTGTATGACCTTTCTTACCATGAGTGTCCCCCCGAAGTGGGACAAGGTTCAGTCCTCAGCGGATCTGTCAAGCGTGCCAACTGCTTTATCATCACTGGTAAAGCTGAAAATACATCGGGTAAATATGTCTATAACGCCGATATTTTTGGTCGCATCTACGATGCCAATAACGATACGGTAATGCAAAATCGCACTCGTTTAGGTTCTATTGATGAAGTGCCACCCGGAGTCAGCGATTTTGAACTGAGAATTACTGTCGCTGCGAATCAGCCAACACCTTTAAAGTTGACGCAGTTTAAGGCATCTGGTTTTGCAGGCAAGGTGCGTCGTTAGTAGGGGCACGGCATTCTGGAATCTTTGGTAGTTTTCACAACTGATGCCACGCCGTGCCCCGACAAAAGAGGCACGGCATTCTGGAATCTTTGGTAGTTTTCACAACTGATATCATGTCCGGTTGCATCGGCATCGCGGGGGAGGCGGGTTTATAAAGACAATTCGCTTGGTATCAAAGGTTTCTCGTAAAACCCGCCCCAAAGACGCTATTAACTATTGCTTTCCGATACAAGCGGACATGATATGATGCCACGCCGTGCCCCGACAAAAGCGGCACGGCATTCTACAATTTTTGGGTGATGCGGCGCGTCCCTACCAAACTAAAATACTACCGCTCTTTGCAGGCTAGCGAGTAGGGAGGAAACCACATTGAGCAGCACGATTGCCAGGATGGGGGAAAAGTCCATGCCGCCCAAAGGAGGAATAAATGAGCGGAATATATTCAGGTAAGGATCGGTTAGCTGGCTGAGGATGGAAAACGGCGGATCGTACCAGTTGATATTAGGGAACCAACTTAACAGAATCCTAATAAACAGCAGAACCGAATAAATCTGCAAGAACTGAGCAAGCGTAGTAATTAGCAGTACAACTGCGGTATCCATGATTGTTCTGTACTTTTTGCGGAGTTTAGCGAGGGTATCGACGTTTGACTTTAATTTAACCGATCTGTGGCGATCGCGGATCGGTAATCGGATAGGTTATAGCAGCAAGCAGGAGTGGGTATGAATTTAGGCGTCCTTGGAGAGAGAGCGATCGCGCAGTGTGGCGCTAGCCGTATCGCTCGTCCCCAAGGTAGAATTCCCATTTACCTTAGCCAGTTGCTGACGAGCTTCGTCAATTGTCTGATTCAATTGAGCGATTTTCTCTTCCAAGCTGCGCCGCGCCATTTCTATCCTTTGTTCGGATGCACCTGCTTCGATTTGACGTTTTTTCGCTTTCTCCGGTTTAACCTGCGGTGGGGTTTCATCAACGATCGGAGTTTCAGTTTCGTCGGTTTCCTGGTGGTTGATTCTAGAAGCTAGCATTGCTCCCAGCACCCCGCCGACAAGAGAGCCAAACACCGATCCGGCGATAAAACCCGCTGCAAAACCATCACGCTGACTCATAACAATGCCTGGATTTTAGATTTTGGATTTTAGATTTTGGATTTTGGATTAAATTTCACCACCTCTGTTCCCAGCTTACCTGGTGGCGGTTCTAGTTGCCCACTTGGGATGCATCTTGTGCGGGTGAGCATCTTGTGCAGGTGAGCGAGTGAGCGGGTGAGCGGGTGAGCTTCCGGTGATGGCGAGATGGGCAGATGGGGAGAATGTACATTTAAATTCCCCTTTTGCCCACCTGCACCACTGCCCACCTGCACAAGATGCCCACCTGCACACCCCCACACCTGCCCTAAAAAGTGCCAAAGGTGCGATCGCCCGCATCTCCTAATCCGGGGACAATATAACCTTGGCTATTCAACCCTTCGTCTATAATCGCCGTGTAGATATTCAGGCTCGGATAGGCAACGCTGAGTTTTTGCAATGCTGGGGGAGCAGCCACCACTGAAATAATTCTCACCAGCGATGGATCGATGCCGCGACAAGTCAATTCCTCCATCGCCTTCACAATCGTCCCACCCGTTGCCAGCATCGGATCGGTAATTAAAACCCGCGAAAGCGGATCGAACTTCTCTGGAAAGGGATTCAGATAACAAGAAGGTTCTAGGGTTTTCTCATCCCGCACTATCCCCAGATGGTATATCGACGCATTCGGCAGCACAGTTTGCGCGCCTTCCAACAACCCCAGTCCTGCCCGTAAAATTGGCACTGCTATCATCGGCACTTCTGGGTTAATAAATGTTGCCGGACATTCAGACAACGGCGTCTGCACCGTTGTCTCCATTGTCGGCAACCACTCTCGCGCCGCCTCGTAAGTCAGCCAGCGTCCCAATTCTTTGATGGCGCTCTTAAACAGTGCTGGTGGGGTTGCCGCATCGCGGGCGACGCCTAACCAGTGCTTAATTAAAGGATGAGGAGGCACGTAGACACGTAACTGCAAAGTCATGCTGGGGAATTTTGGATTTTGGATTGCTAAGTGGGCGGGTGTTGTTGGACTTTCCGCGAAGGATGCCAGTTCCAAGCCTTGAATTATCATAAAGGACTTACGCATAGAAACCGGGTTTCTATGAAAAATATTTAGTTTGGCAACTCGAGATCCCAGCCAGAAACCGGGTTTCTACGCTTTCTAGGTTGCCCACGCTTCCCTTCCTCCCTCTTTCCTCTGCCCGCCCAGGCTAATTGAAAAATTTTTTCAATTGTATTGACACTGATTTTCAACAAGGTTATATTGTTTTTAGTGTTCTCCTCTCTCGTGTTCTTCTCTATGAGGAACGGCAGACGGGCTCGGTCAGCAGTTAGCGGATAGAGTCCGTATTTTTTTTGCAGGCTTTGGGGGCGAGAGCGATATACCTCCGGTACGCTGCGCGATCGCACAATCGCAAGCGTTACACTGGAAAATCAGGAAATTATTGTAGACGGCTGACTCCATGCCTTCTGTATCGAACAACTCACAGGTGTTTTCTGCTCAAACTCATTCAACTGCGCCAGAGTTTGATGCGATCGTAATTGGCTCTGGTATTGGAGGGCTGGTAACGGCAACCCAACTCGCAGCAAAGGGCGCCAAAGTGCTGGTGCTGGAAAGGTATCTCATCCCAGGCGGTAGTGCGGGTTACTTTGAACGCGAGGGCTATCGGTTTGATGTCGGTGCGTCGATGATTTTTGGTTTTGGTAACCAAGGCACTACCAATTTGCTCACTCGCGCCCTGCAAGCCGTAAACGTCAGCTTGGAAACCATTCCCGATCCGGTGCAAATTCACTACCACCTCCCCGATGGTTTAAATCTGAGAGTGCATCGCAATTATGAGAAATTTTTGCAAGAACTAATTGAAATATTTCCGCAAGAACGCCACGGCATCCGTCAGTTTTACGACGAGTGCTGGGAGGTGTTCAACTGTCTCAACGCGATGGAATTGCTGTCTTTGGAAGAACCGCGATATTTGACGCGGGTGTTTTTCCAGCATCCGGGGGCTTGTTTGGGATTGGTGAAATACTTACCCCAAAATGCTGGTGAAGTCGCCCGCAAATACATTAAAGACCCAATTTTGCTCAAATTTATCGATATTGAATGCTATTGTTGGTCGGTTGTGCCAGCAGATATGACGCCGATGATTAATGCTGGGATGGTGTTTTCTGACCGACATTACGGCGGAATTAATTACCCCAAAGGAGGAGTCGGTCAAATTGCCCTCAAATTAGTCGAAGGACTCGAAAAAGCAGGGAGTCAAATTCAGTACCAAGCCAGGGTAACGAAGATTGTAACCGAAAACGGAAAAGCAGTAGGCGTAAAACTGGCTACGGGGGAAGTTTATCGGGCAAAGCGGATTATTTCCAACGCCACGCGCTGGGATACTTTTGAGAAACTATTGCCACGAGAAGAAATGCCCGTTGCTGAGAAGAAATGGCAAAAGCGCTATCAAAAATCGCCCAGTTTTTTGAGCTTGCATTTAGGCGTCGAGGCCAAGGTTCTGCCCTTGGGTACCGAGTGCCATCACATTGTACTGGAAGACTGGGACAAGATGGAGGCACCCGAAGGCACGATTTTTATGTCAATTCCCACGCTTTTAGACCCGACTTTAGCGCCCGAAGGTTATCACATTATGCACGTATTTACGCCGAGTTGGGTGGAAGATTGGCAGGGAATGTCGCCCCATGAGTACGAGGAGAAAAAGGAAGAAGCTGCTGGAAGAATTATAGAAAGATTGGAGACAATTTTCCCCGGTTTAGATGCGGGATTGGATTATATGGAAGTGGGGACGCCCCGCACCCATCGCCGCTATTTGGGGCGGGTGGATGGCAGTTATGGCCCAATTCCTCGCCGCAAGTTAATGGGTTTATTGGGAATGCCGTTTAATCGTACTTCGATTCCCGGTTTGTATTGCGTCGGGGATAGTACTTTTCCAGGTCAAGGTTTAAATGCGGTGGCGTTTTCTGGGTTTGCTTGCGCCCATCGGATTGCTGTTGATTTGGGTTTGTAAGAATTGGTAATTGGTAATGGGTAATTGGTAATTGGTAATGGGTAATTGAGTTATTACCTATTACCACTATTACCACCGCAAGAATATTTATTTAACGAACCACTCCAGGTACAGAGAACACAGAGGAAAGAGGAAAGAAGAGGTAGGTATTTTTGGACTCTATAGTTCCGATTACCAATTACCAATTACCAATTACCAATTACCTAAATGGATTGCTATTTTGGGGAAAGATGCGTCCAAATAAGGGTAGGGCGGTTCTGAGGGACTGGCCTTTTTTTGCTTTCATGTCGGCTTCTAAGGTACGCTCGTAAGCGATCGCGCTTTCGGTTCCTTGTTCTTCGGATAGTATTACTAGAGCTTGGGCGAGGCGAAGGGCGGCGGTCTGGCGATCGCCCCCCGTCATGGCACGATCTGCTAGTGCGATCGCTTGCTCCACCCCTGGAACTCGCCCAGGGCGGCTAATTATACCATTGGCGATGGCACGCTCAAAGTTGGCTCTGTAAGGCGTACAAGTCCTGGGAGTGCAGCGGCGAGCTTGTTTGGTGGCGGGATTGTTAGCTGGTGTCGCCATAGCAGTTTCTGTGATCCTAATTCCAGCTACTAGGAGAGTGAGTAGGATTAAATGCGATCGCAGTGTACTTTTCATAGCCATATGATAATCCCTGTTGCCAGTCTTCTGTAATAACATTGGCTACCCTTGAATTTACAGATAGATAGTAGGGAAAAAGGCAACCGCTGTGACTGTTGAACAGATAGACCAATTATTAGCCGACTGGAAACAGAAAATTGACTTAGCAAGTCAAAATCTTATAGACTTACACGGACTGCCAACTTACCAGCGGCTTTGTGGTATTTCCGGTTTCCCTCCAGTACAGCTGACGGGAATAACTTTGGCGCGGGTGATGCCTGCTTTGGAGGCGATGAACGAGTTGTTTCAACATTTCGACTTGCTGATTAAAACAATTAATAAAGCAACCGAACTGAGAAAGCAACTATCTCCGTTGTGGGTATCGGAGGTGAAAGTTAAAGAAATCGAACAAATTTTAACCGGAAGTTCGATCCAATTGGCGATTGTGCAAATTCCCTTGGCGCAAAGGGGACTGCTGAGTGTGGCGCAAACGGCGAATGCGATCGCGCCCCGACAACTCCTCGCTGCCATGACCAGCGCCTTCGATGTGGCAAAAAATGCCGTTTTAGAGGTAGATGCAGCTTGGATGCACTTAGAAACCGATCTAGCTGCCTCTGAAGCCGAAATTGTATCCCTGCAACGCTTAGCAGACTCGCTAGGACAAGGTTATTTGAGCGAATTATCGGCGGCGCGGCAAAAAATTAATGCATTGCGCGACAAAATTGAAAGCGATCCCTTGGGAGTTAGCGCCAATTTCGATGGGGAAATTAAACCGCTGATTTTGCGGGTGAAAGCGACGTTGGAAGAGTCGGTAAGACAGCAGAATCAGATGAGGGAAAAGTTTGCTTGCGCCCATCATCTGCTCTCCCAATTAACCGAACTTAGCCGCCAAGCGGAAACGGCATTGAGGGAAAGTAGGGAAAAGATCGCCGACTATTCAACCTTGCAAACGCCTTTAGATCCCGCGCAGATAGAGGCTTTGAGCCAATGGCTGACTCGGCTAGAAACTAAATTCGGGGAAAATATTTTAAATTCGATTCGGATTGGTTTGGAAAACTGGACAGCCAAAGTGAAGGAATATATAGCTAAAGAGGAAAGAGTCTACGCAGCCAATAAAGCTCCTCTAGAATTAAGAGCAGAATTGCGCGGAAGACTCGACGCCCTCCAAGCTAAAGCACTGGCGCGAGGATTGGCAGAAAATGCTACTCTCTCCCAGCTAGCTGAAGATGCAAAGCGGCTATTATATACTCGACCAACTCCTTTAGATAAAGCCGCCGAGTTGGTTGCCCAATATGAGCAAGAACTAAACCGAAAGCCTTATCACCAACAGTAAGGTGGGCAACAAAACTGCCCACCTTACACTATCAGCAATTACGCCAAATTTCTATATGTAAGATGCGTTAGCTTTCTTCGTAACGCACCATTACACTATATTTAGTACCGTTGTAGCGGTTGTACAATCAAAGTAACTACTGTGGGAAACTTTTTAAAGTCATGACTCAGGAACTCATCGACTTAAGAAACAGCATCCTAGAGGGGCGTTATGAAGATGCCTTGTCAATTGTGGATGAATTAGAAGGAATGAGCAAACAGGCAATTCTGCGGAATATCGAATCTTTTCTCGCTCGGATGTTGATTCATTTAATTAAAAATCAAGTCGAGCAGCGTTTGACCAATTCTTGGGCGGCTTCAATTCGAGATTCAGTCAGAGGAATTCAAAAAATGAACTTGAAGGATAATAAAACTTCCTATTACATCAACTCTGACGAATGGGAAGAAGTAATTGAAGATGAAATGGAGGCAGCAATTCGCACAGCCAGTGTAGAAGTTGCGAATGGGGCTTATACTCCCTCACAACTGTCAGAAATGGTGGATAAAAATCAAATTGTGCAGGTAGCCAAGCATCTGCTTAATCTAACTTACCTTCATTCCAGGAAAGATTTACCTGTGGCGATCGATGATTATTTTAGTCAGTTGCCCGGAGGCGAAGATTGGCGATTAGGGAAGAGGCAGTAATACCAATTTCCCTGCAAGGCGTGCTACACATAAAACATGTTGGTAGGGGCGGGTTTTACCAATCTCGTTGGGGAAAAACAAACAATTTCTCTAAACCCGCCCCCAAGTGTGGCCCATTCATGGGAAAACGGTATAAGAGTAAGATAGTAGGGTGGGCAATGCCTACCTTACTATGTTTGAGCGAATTATAGATATGCCGCTAATTGAAAAGCTTACCCCTGAACAAGAAGCATTAATTCCAGTTTATTGGGAAAAGTGGGGCAGCCTCGCCCTATACACAGAGCCAATTGAACGTCAAAAAATTACTGAAGCAGTAAAATCCTTATACAAATTAATTGGTAAAGAGGAGCCTAAAGTTATTTTTATTGACAGTCCTCACAAATATTACAATCAAGGTTTTCTAGGTTTACTATACCAGGAACTAAAGAAAAGAAAAAATGAAAATGAACGATACCGAGAACTTCTGAGCGAACTAGAGCAACATCTGGAAAGGCGGCCGCAAGGTTTAGTATTACAGAAAAGCTTAGTAAAGGAGTTAGAGGAGAAACTGGAAGTACCTTCAGATACTTTATTAATAGAAGCATTAACACACCAAAAGATATTATCTAAAAAGTTTCCTAAAGTTTCTTGGTCTCAGCAAGACGAAGAACGGCTTAAAGTCCTGGAAATAGAAAACAAATTTCGCTCATTATCCGAGTCTTCATCAGAGAGTTTATGGCTGAGAGATCTGTATCGTCAACTAGGGGAAGAACTAAGAAATCAATTGGGTTACGGCCTGTGGTATGAATTATTTATGCAGCTTGAGCCATTGTTTCATTTTGGTCGTACTTATATTGATATCAATTCATTACTACTTGCTAGCACTAAGTTTGATTATTGTATTTCCGTTCTGAATTTACCTGACGATTCAAGTGTGTGGGATACACTTCAGTTTTTAGCACAAAACTGTGGTTCTATGATTTTTCCGTATAAAGAAACTTGCCTAGTATGCGATCGCCCGCGCATTCTGTGTTTCGATAACCAACAACGCTTGCACGCAGAAGGCGCACCGGCGATTCAATTTGCTGATGGTTTCAGCGTGTACGCTTATCGCGGCACAAGATTACCAGAAAAATACGGAAAAATTCACCCGAACCAATGGCAAGCAGAGTGGCTATTATCTGAGGATAACGCCGAACTGCGGCGAGTGTTAATTCAGGGCATTGGTTATGCCAGAATTTGTCAGGAATTGCAAGCAACTGAATTAGATAATTGGCAAGAATACACTTTGTTAAAAATTGATTCAAATGTCGATGTAGAAGATATCTATCTGTTAAAAATGATTTGTCCGAGTACGGGATACATTCACGCTTGGCGCGTACCGCCGGATGTGGAATCGGCGAGGGAAGCGATCGCATGGGTGAATTGGGGAATTGACCCAGAGGAATTTTCAACACAAACTTAACTTGGGCTAGAATTGAATCAAGCCTATAACAAAGTAGAGGCGATCGCAATCAGCGGACTGGAAGTACTAAACTCAGTTAAGTTTATAAATTTAAAAGGAAATCTTGTAGCTGTCCTTAGCGTCGAAGATTGGCAAGCACTAATCGAATGGTTAGAAACTATTGAAGATATTCAAATTGCCCGAAAAGCGTTTGCTCAATTAAAAGCTGCTGGGAGAAACCGCGAAAGTGCAGGTTGGTTGAAATGGGATGATGTTGAATAGACTTCTTGTGGGATAGGCGTCTCGCCTGTCTAAGAGTTTCTTTTTTGGACAGGTCTAATCGGAAGGAGTTATATCGTGTCCGTTAGCATCTGACTTGTACGGTTAATTGTGTTGTAGGGGCGGGTTTTACCAATCAATTAAAGGAACCACGAGATATCTTGTTAAACCCGCCCCCCCGTGGGATGCCGATGCAACCGGACATGATATTAGAATGAATCTTTGCCAAAGGTTATAAAGTTCGCTCATCGTTCTGATTCTTGGGTTGTTGATTCATCAACTAATTTCCAAAATTCATCAGACTTTAGTCCGCCTTCGTCTTTAAGGATTCGCCTAGAATTTTCTAATATTTGATTAAATTTAGGATTTTGAGCTAACAATAAACGCTCTAACTCCTCTGGATCTAGAATTAAATTAATTGCTGCTATGGGATACCCATTTTCTGTAATCACGATTGGCTCGTTTGGAGATTGTTTCAGGTAATACTCAAAATTTGCCTTGATTTCCTCAATCGATATAATTTTCATGGTTGACATTCCTCTCCCGCTATAAATAGCTGATTTCCTACTTTTACCCCAATTCCTAAAATGTAAACTTCATACTCATCAGGGTTAATATCTTAAAATACCCGAAACTCATTATTAGAACCCAGCCGTAACTCCCAAGTAGCACTTAATTGTGAAGGGGGTCGCAATGGTTTTCGGTTGCGAGTTTCTACCTCTGGTTCATAGGTTAACTGCTCCTCAATTGTGCTGCGAATTAGTGAATGATACTTGCGGTCAATTACTGCTAAATGCTGAATGACTGGACGAGTGAAGATGATTTCAAACTTCTGTTGGGGTGTCATGCTTTATTATATCGCTGGAAAGTCTATCAGCGTGATGCTGGAGTGCTTTGATCTCAGGATTTTACCCCATGAGGAGAAATTATAAGTTAAAGAAGAAGATTTGCTTGGATTTTTCTGGAGCGCTGAAGCGCAACTACGTGCTTGGAGCGCTGAAGCGCAACTACGTGCTTGAGCGCTGAAGCGCAACTACGTGCTTGAGCGATCGCTCATCATTCCCCCCTCAAGAATTCCGGTATTGAATCCGATAAATCCGGTTATTCTCTTCCTCTGCAACTAGCAGACTGCCATCAGGCATTGTCTGTAAACCTACAGGACGCCCCCAAGTCGTCGGGCCAGCGGGATTGAGCAGAAAACCCGTGAGAAAATCTTGATAAAACCCTTGGGGACGACCATCGGCACCAAAAGGTGCATACACTAGCTTGTAACCAGTGCCTTGGTTGCGGTTCCAGGAACCGCGAAACGCCACAAACGCACCGTTACGGTATTGTTGGGGGAAGGTCTGACCGTCGTAAAATTGCAGTCCTAAAGGTGCAGAATGGGCTTGGAACAACACATCAGGCGTGCGCGTGCTTGCTACCAAGTCTGGACGTTCCCCCGTGCGTCGCGGATCAACCAGATTCGGTGCTAGATAAGCATAAGGCCAACCGTAGAATTCACCAGCTCTCAACCCTGTAAGGTAATCTGGCACCAAGTCGTCTCCTAACCCATCCCGTTCGTTGACGACGGTGTAGAGTTGCCCGGTTATCGGGTTAAAATCCAGTCCTGTGGGGTTTCGCAAACCAGAAGCAAAAGTTCTTTGGTTTGAGCCATCGAGGTTCATCACCTGCACAGAAGCTCGTGGCAAGGGTTCCGGGCTGACGTTGGAGTTAGACCCAATCGAGACGTACAATTGTTGTCCATCTGGGGAAAGGGCGAGGTTGCGCGTCCAGTGTCCGCCCCTGGGTAGGTCGGCAATTTTTTCACCCCTGCCTGTAATCTGTAATTGACCGTTGGTGTAGGGGAAGCGCACTACAGCATCTGTATTGCCAACGTAAAAATAGTTACCGGCGAAGACCATACCGAAGGGTAGATTTAATCCATTTTCCGGCCCAGCAAACGTGGTGCGAACATCGGCGACGCCATCGCCGTTGGTATCCCGTAGCAAGCGAATGCGGTTTTCTAGCGTTTCGGTTACCAGCAAGTCACCTGTAGGGGTTGCGGCTAACCAGCGAGGCTTTGTCAAACCAGCGGCAAATACATTCACCTCAAAGCCAGCCGGTACTTGCAGCAAGGGGTTGTCTGGAATCGGAACCATTTGCGCCGGTTTGCTGCTGCTTGGGCTTTGGAAAGGTGCGGGTAAGGAGTTGACGTTGACGTTAATCGGAGTGGGTGTAAGCGCTGCGGTTCGCACAATGCTGGTGCTAGAAGCGACAGCAGACAGCAGGTTGTTGACGGTGCTGCCTTCAGTGGCAAGTACAGCATCAACGGATACGAAGTTCGCACTGCCGATTTGATTCGGCGACACTCCTTCAACCCAACCCAATATTGCACCCGACGAGCGAATTTTAATCAAAGTATCCGAACTTCCAGGCGCAATAGAACCTGCTTCTAAAGAAAGATCTGCTGCCGTTAAACCCCCCGTTAATCCAATCCGATCCAACCCATTATTAAATTCGCGGATAATATCTGCACTAGCTGCATCTTTCACGGCGGTATCGGTTCGCAATACTAGAGTATCTTCCCCCGCACCGCCAATTAAAGTATCTTTGTCAAAATCGCCGATTAAAATATCGTTTCCGTCTAAACCTGTTAGTAAGTCATTGCCTTTACCACCCCGCAACCAGTCGTCGCCTTTATCTCCAGAAAGAATATCGTTTCCTTGGTTGCCAGAAAGGTAGTCGTTATCTTGACCGCCTAAAAGAGTATCCGCACCATCGTCACCGAATAATAGATCTTTACCCTGGTTACCCATTAATAGATCGTTGTCTTTGCCGCCAAACAGAACGTCGTTTCCAGCACCACCCATTAAAGTATCGTTACCTTGATTGCCGTTGGCAAGCTCAGGGGCAGCAGAACCTCTGATAAAATCGTTTCCCTCAAGCCCACGCAGTCCCCCTGGCAGTCCAGCCAACAATCCTACCGTTAGCTGAAAATTATCGCCGTTGGCAGTTAGGTCGTAAAAACCATCGGTAGTAGGGCCTAGCATAGCAATTTCCTAAATCCCACTTGCTGCTTATATTATTTTAACAGCCTAGTTACTTAACTCAAGTTGCTAGTTACATCCCTTGGGGATTGGTAATAGCTAATGGGTAATGGGTAATTGCCAAGAGCAGACTGCCAATGAATCCAATTACCAATTACCAATTACCAATTACCAAGCTTGTAACTTATAACTAGCAACTTGCGCTACTTACTAGGTTGGCGCCTTTTTGGTTATCGTTTTGTGCAGACTTATTAGGTAAATTAGCTCATATTGAAGTTTATAACCCTATTTACAATTGACAAACAATAATTTTTGATGTAATATATCCTATATTAAATTGTGAAAAAAAAAAAAAAAAGAAAAAGCAAGAAAGAAAAAAAAATTGGTTGTGAATTTGTCAACCTTGACCAAATACAAAAGTTACCTAACAGAGCCATATATATGACTGAAAAACAATATACAGTGTTAATTGTTGAGGATTGCGATACCGATCGAGAAGCTTATCGTCGCTATCTGCTGCACGACAAGGAATATAGTTACAACATATTAGAAACTGACTCTGGAGAAGCCGCCCTAGAAGTGTGCCAGCAGCTCGAACCAGATGCGATTTTACTCGACTTTATGCTGCCAGATATGGATGGGTTGGAGTTGATTTCGATTTTTAATAGGCAATCGCCCATCATAATGCTGACGGGATATGGCAATGAAGCAATTGCCGTGGAGGCAATGAAAAAAGGTGTTTGTGACTATTTGAGTAAGAAATCATTGACACCGGAAATGTTCCGTCTGGCTATTAAAAGTGCAATTAAACAAAGTTACCTGAAAAAACAACTGGAGATGAGCGAAAAGAGACAGCACTTAGTGGCAGCGACTGCGCTGCGAATTCGTCAGTCGCTCAACTTACAAGAGATTCTCAATCAAACCGTCTTGGAAGTGCGGGAATTTCTGGCGTGCGATCGCGTCTTAGTTTACCAGTTTGCCGCAGATATGAGCGGCATCATCGTCGCCGAATCTGTAACAGCAGGATGGACAAAAGCTTTAGGCACTCAGATTATCGATACCTGTTTTCAAAGGGGGGCAGGGGAAGACTATCGCCAAGGACGCAAACGCGCCATCAATAATATTTACACCGCAGGCTTGACAGATTGCCACATCGATTTGCTGGAAAAATTCCAAGTTAAATCCAATCTCGTGGTTCCAATTTTACTGCCAGGAAACTCTGAAGAGTCTTCACCCCATCTTTGGGGCTTGCTAATTGCCCATCAATGTGCAGCCAAACGCGAGTGGGATGCAGTTGAATTAGACTTACTCGAAGAATTAGCAGGGCAAATCGCCATCAGTATTCACCAAGCAATTCTGTTTGAGCGAGTGCAACGGGAAAACTTTGAGCGCCAACAAGCAGAAAACAAAAACGCTGCCCTAGAACAAGCCAAACAGGTAGCAGAAGCCGCCAACCGTGCCAAAAGCGAATTTGTCGCCAAAATGAGCCACGAACTCAGAACGCCACTCAACGCCATTCTGGGCTTTAGCCAAGTGATGAACCGCGATGCTACCCTATCAAGCTACCAAAAAGAACATTTAAAGATTATCAACCAGGCGGGCGAGCATTTGCTGGGATTGATTAACGACATTCTGGACATGTCCAAAATCGAAGCCGGTAAGATGACTTTTAACGAAGTTAGCTTTGACTTGTATCATTTGCTAGATAGCCTGGAAAATATGTTTAAATTAAAAGCCGAATCCGTGGGATTGCAACTGATATTTGAGCGCGCTCCCAATTTAACTCAATATGTGCTATGCGATCAAGGAAAATTGCGTCAGATTCTGATCAATTTGCTCAACAACGCGATTAAATTTACCAAGCAAGGAAGCGTTACCTTGCGCGTGAGAGATGGGGAGATATTGAGCAGAGGAGATGGGGAGAATATAGATTCAAATTCTCCTCTGCCCCTTTGCCCTTCTCCCTCAACCCTATTATTTGAAATTGAAGACACCGGCTGCGGCATTGCACCCGAAGATCTAGAATTTATCTTTGAAACTTTTACCCAAACCGCAGGCAGTCAGAAATCCAACCAAGGAACGGGTTTAGGTTTACCGATTAGCCTATATCTGGTGAAATCGATGGGGGGAAACCTTACCGTAAACAGCATTTTAGGTAAGGGTTCGACGTTTAAATTTGATATTAAGATTAAGCCAGTGCCAACCTCCAAGATTGAGACAATGCAAGTCACTAGGCAGATAATTAAATTAGCACCAAACCAAAAAGATTATCGCATTTTGGTAGTAGATGATGATTCGGTAAATCGGCAACTACTGGTTAAGTTGCTCACATCAGTAGGCTTCAATGTGTGCGAAGCAACTGATGGGAAAGCAGCCGTTGATTTATGGTCGAGTTGGGAACCGGATCTAATTTTAATGGATATGTTAATGCCCGTGATGGATGGCTATGAAGCGACGCTTCAAATTAAGTCTACTTTGAAGGGTCAGGCAACGGCAATTATTGCCTTGACAGCAAGTGCTTTGCAAGAACAGCAAGCTGAGATTTTATCGCAAGGCTGCGACGCTTATATCGCCAAACCGTTCCAAACGGAAAGTCTTTTTGACAAGATTGGTCAGCTTTTAGGGGTAAAATACATCTATGAAGAATTAGCTCCTGAAAATTCAGATCGGTTAGCAGAAAAGCAGCTGAAATTAACGCCGGATACTTTAAATATGATGCCGAAACAATGGGCGGCAGAACTACACCAAGCTGCCTTGATGTGCGACGATAAAATTATGCTGGCACTGCTCGATCAAATCCCTGAAGAACACGTCGATGTGAAATTAGCATTGGCAAAGTTAGTAAATGATTTTAGGTTTGATGTCATCTTTAATTTAACGCAATAGCCTTGCATCTGGCATCCTCGAAGGGTGCGGCTAGAAAAATTTCAACCCTTGCCTTGCGGGCGAGAGTTTGTCAGCGAGGTGCTGCGCCCTGATGGGCATCAAAAAAAATCATCTATATTTTTGTCTGTTTCGATCGTCAACATGTCGGATTGTTGCTCGGATAACCCAGAAATAGAACTGGGGTTTAAGAAGCGATCGCTTGGATTTTTTGCCTGTTGCAGCGATGCCGATACCTTCAACAGCTCTTTCTCTGTTTTTAGTTGAGGAATTGTAATTTCTAGCGCAATTAAATTGTACTTTAGCAACTCTACTTGAGCTGTTTGCAAATCCAAAATAAATTTTAAGCAAGCAGCAGTATCGGCATCGGTTTTTTGGCGGATCGACCATTCTTTTACTTGAGCTTCATCGCGCTTTTGGCGGGCGCTCTCAGCGCGTCGATGCCAGTTATTAGCTAAAGATTGAGCTAAGTAAAATTGTTTTTGAGTATTTTTTTGAGTATTAGTAGCCTGGGTAGTGCAAGCACGGATTTGGACTAAATCCGATTGCAGTTGCTCAAGGAGCGACTCCAAATATTGAATTTGTTCCTGAGTCGCTTCGTCGCCATTAGTTAGGATTTCCAAGTTTTGCAACCTCGCTTTCAATGCTGTTTGAATTTGCGCGATCGCTTTGGCCTCTATCAATGCGGCGAGTAATTCTTTTTGGGTTTTAGTTTCAGCTATTTTGATTTCCAATTCAATGATATTTTGTTTTATTGTATCCACCAAAGGTAATTGCCAATCCAAACTAAATCTGAAAGAAGCAGCAATATTAGAGTTGGCTTTATATCGAAACAAAGCTTCTTTAGCTAAATTTTCATCGCCTTTTTGCAAAGCAATTTGAGCGCGCGGTTCCCAGTTGTTAGCTACCGATTGAACAAAGTTATACTGTTTTTCGGTACGCTTTTGAGTAGTAAAAGCCTTAGCCATTGCCTGACGCATCTGCACCAATTCTGACTGCATTTGCTCCAGACGCAACTCTAATTGTTGAACTTGCTCGGCAGTCGGTTTTTGGCAACCCGTCAGCTGTTCCAACTTTTGCAAGCAAGCAGCAAAAGCTGTTTCTAATTGCTCGTAGGTGTGGAGATCTATCAAGTCCGCAAGTACTGGCGACTTTAACGAAATCTCTAGTGCCTCAGCAGAATCGTTGGTAAAACTCGCCCCTACTGTTCCTGGTACGATTAAATCGGGCAAGGAATTTTCTTCTATCGAAGGTTGCCAATTGATTTCCATATCAGTTTTTGGGATAATTTTAGCTGTTTCTGTTGTGACAAAAATAACCTGGTTTGTCTGCCACCCATTTTGTCTGTCTGTTGTCTCTTGCTGCTGGAATTGCCTGTCTCGCAAAAGGTTTATTTCCAGATTGGGGATGCGCGAACCCCGTCCAAACGACTTTTGCCAAAGCCTGGTAGCACCTTTGACAAGCGTATCGCGATTTTCCACCTGTTGTTCCTGCATGACATAAGGGAGCGATAGTACCTTCTCAACGTTTTTCGCGCTAAATTCGGCACGCCAGGAAATATACCAAAAAATTCTTAATACTACCTGCCTCAAGAATAATTTTTTACTCAAGCGGTAATTGGTAATTGGTAATGGGTAATAGGTAATAGGTAATGGCGATTACCCATTATACTAATTTCCTGCGATCGTGCTACAGAGCAAAGTATTGTAGGGGCGGGTTTTACAAATAACCTTTGACAAGAACAAACAATTCAAATAAACCCGCCCCGCGCCTTGTGTAGCAGATTGATTGGAAAACGATATTATCCCAGTGAGAAACCCGGTTTCAGAGTTAATTTCTCGCTGTCAAACCCACGATTTTTTGGCTCGATGTAAGTAGCAACTTACGTTATTTAAACCTCGAGCCTATTTGTTCTCCCTGGGAAACAGGCGCTCCAAGCTTTCTTGCAGATGTTTATGAGGGTAAATATCTGGCTTTTTGCTCCAAATGTAATCTAGAGTTTGTTGGTAGCTCCAATCAGGATGCTTATAAAAACAATAGGCAATGCTCGCAGAGCCACTCCTGCCTATACCTGCTCTACAGTTTATTAACACCTTTTTTTTCCCATTCTTAACTTGTTCATCTATCCAGTTAACAGCTTCTAATAATACCTCATCACCGATAGGATGTTGCGCTCCATCTAAAACTCCCAGTTTTTTAGATATAATGTTAGAATCACATGGAAAAGTTAAATTAAATTCCGTAGCCAAGTTGAGGACAGCATCTATTCCAAGTTGCTCAGCTTGGGAAGCTGCTATAAAGTTTCCCACATAAACATGGGGTAAAAACTCAACGTAACTTGGGCCTTGCGTCCATTTCATCAATGGAGATGGAGGTTCAACTTTAAGATATCCATTTTGTTGAAACTCTCCTAGCCATTGCCAACGATCGTCATCCTCAAGCCCGACTCTATAAGTAAATTGATAAAAACCTTCACTCGTAGGCATGAAACCACCTTGAAAGATGAAGGTATCTTCTGTTTCTCTGGATACGTAGGAAAAATCTATGCTATGCCAATTTCCTTCGCTGTTTAGCTTGGTTAAAGCATTTGTCCAGATTTGTACTCTCAAGTTTTGGGCTGGATATTTGCTAGTTAATTTAATAGTAGCACCAAAATTTTCCAACATATAGAGAGTAATATAAGAATTGAAGGAAGGATTAACATATTGAATTTGGACAAAGGGAAATTCACAAGCGCGAGACATTTTTTTGAATTTACATATAAGCGATTAGGGATTTTTATATTATACTATTTGAGCAAAGGCAAAACTAAAAAACTGTACAATTAGACAATATAAAGAATGATTCTTTCAGAACGCTTTACAGATGCTCTAACTTATGCAACTAAGCTACACGCAAACCAAGTCCGCAAGGGTAGCGGGGTGCCCTACGTTGCACATTTGTTAGGAGTTGCCAGCATTGCCTTGGAATATGGCGCAAATGAAGAAGAAGCGATCGCTGCCCTTCTACACGACGCCGTCGAAGATCAAGGCGGCGCTCCGACTCGAGAAGAAATTCGCCGCCGCTTCGGCGATACCGTCACCGCAATTGTAGATGGTTGCACCGACGCCGACACTACTCCCAAACCTCCCTGGCGACAGCGCAAAGAAGCATACATCGCCCACATCCCCAGCGCTTCCCCCTCGGTGTTGTTAGTCTCCGCAGCAGATAAATTGCACAATGCCCGCTCAATTTTACGAGACTATAAAATATTGGGCGAATCGGTTTGGCAACGCTTCAAAGGTGGAAAAGACGGCACTCTGTGGTATTATCGCGCCTTAGTAGAGGCATTTCGCGGGGCAAGTTCAATGCCGATTGTTGACGAGTTAGAGCAAGTTGTTTCAGAATTAGAAAATCTGGTAATTGGTAATTGGTAATGGGTAATCGGTAATGGGTAATCGCCAATTAGCAATTAGCAATTAGCAATTAGCAAAAGGTTTTGATTTGGGTATTCGTCCGGAAGATATAAGAGTAATTGAACCGCGTTAGCGAAGCGATTCGCGAAGCGCGAATTAGACGCGAAGATCGCGAAGAAGAAGAGGAGGGAGAGTTGGTTGCTATGGTGAAGGTTTTGGAACCTTTGGGAAGGGAGGTTTTGCTTCGCGTTGGGTTAGATGGGGTGGATGTACAGATGAAGGTTAGCGATCGCATTTCGATCCAATTCGATCTCGATCGGTTGTTTGTGTTCGATCCAACTACAGGAAATACTGTCTATCCTGTAGGATGAACTTGTGCTAATTTTTCTCATGCCATAGCTTTTTATATCTCCTTTCTAAGAAGATTCATGACTAGCCGTTGAATATAATTAGAAGTGTTTCTAAACCAGTCGAACATCCAGCCATTGATAAATACCATACTCGAAAAAACAATTATTATTAAATTACTGTCTATAATAAACGATAAAATTGATGAAATCCTTCCTCCAATACTTGCTTGAGAGAATCTATAAAACATTTTGTCAAGCGGTATCAAAATGAATACGCCTAACAAAAATGTTAGGAATACAAACAACGCATATTCACTATATATAGAAAACATACTTCTAATTTCACTGCCAAAAATATCTTCAATTCTCAAGCTAAATATCTTTCCATTTTTTATACCAATAAATTCCAAAATATTTTTTACCTGACCACCCCTATGAACAAAGTAAATATATATGGCTATATTGATTAATACTAAGGATATTCCTCTTATTAGAGGAACAATATCTATGTTTTGTTTAATTTCCAACGCATTTAATTCATCAATAACTTGTTCGCATATCATTGAAAATTTATCGATATCTGGGATGTCAAAATTATTTTCATGAACGGCCTTATTCCTTACTGTTGCTATCTTGCGAATCTTTTTTTGTAATTGAGCGGGGATATGTTTTTCCACGCTGGTAAGTTTTTCATGTAAACCTTTTCCTCTAGCTCCAAATTTATCAACCAACAAACTTTCGATTTGTTTAGAAAATCGTACAGCTATTTCTATAGATGTCATATTACACCTCAAATTTAAATGTAATTAAATGCTCGCAGCAAAAATAAGGCGTAGTTGAAAATAAGGTGAACCTGTAACCCCCAGTCACTTCGCTAGACTCTCAACCAGCAAGACTTCAACTCCTGTAACTATTGCCCAATCTGAGTTTTATTTTTTCCCTTGCTCGGTCGCCGAGTTATTTTAGGCGGTCAAGTTGATGTACCCGAACTAGCCCTAGATTATACCACAGGAGTGGGCAAGTAACTCAGCCTTGACTCGATGTATTAGCTAAAATAGGAATTTATCCAATCTCGTTCACCCGGAGACTGGTTCATCTTGAGATAAGTAGCTTTAAACAGGTAGACACCATGAGTCAAAATCAACAAAAAAAACTGAGATGTCCATATTGCGGAACCGAAAATATAGACTTTGGCGCTGCTTCTTGTCCTGGCTGTAGAGCCAAAATTGTTTACGGAACCACCCTGCAACAAGATATAGTATTTTTCTTTATTTACACAATTTTTTCTGGCTTTTTAATGCGTATATTTTACTTATTAAATACAATAGCTACTGGTCATTTTTCGCCAGTTAATTTGATGATTGAACTATTGTTATATATCATTATGAGCGCTGTAATTTTTAGAAAATACAGGAGTCTAAAACAGGATATTATAGGATTATTTAGTGTAGCAATTATGTGGCTACTTTTCCTAACATCTATAATTTTATTAATACCTCTTAACAAGCAACTCCCGCTTATTCCTGTTATTAAACTATTTGGGTATATTAGTCTTATAATTGTGGGGATAGTGAAGTATAGGCTGAGAAAAACAGCATGGTTTTTTCGATATCGTTGAAACAGCAAGGCGATCGCTATCATATTTTCACAGAAACCGGGAATATTAGCGTAAGTCATATCCAAATTTTTCTCTATTTCCCCTGCATTTACATCTGCTTCTTCCCTATCCATCACGGAGTTAATACTAAGCTCCCTGTTTCGGCATATCCCAGGGGATTGCGCTTACCAAATCGCCAATGTTGTTGATATTTATTTAGGAAGTTTTGCCCGATAATGCCGTCGATTCCTAGTAAGTTAAAAAGATTATTGTTTTCGAGGATTACTGTATCGAGTTGATCGTTTTCGTATTGTTGTAAGCTGACTTTGTCTAATTTGATTTTCTTTCCTTTTTCGGTGCCGCAAAATCCGAGAATGTCTATTTCTTCTGCTTTAGATGCGTCAATTCCCAATTGTTGAACTAATCTTTTTGAGACTACAACTGTAGATGCCCCAGTATCTAAAAGAAATGAAAATGGCCCCCTTCCATTCACCCTAACTTGAGCGATGATACTGCCTAATTTTCCGACTAAGGGAATTGCATTTTGTACTGGAGGCGAAGCGGGTAAAAGTTTTAGTTCCTGCTTTTTAGGATTTATTATTATATCAAAATTACTTAAAAAATCAAGTCCTAAAACTCCAGATAAATTGCCTGGAATCGATGTTTGGGGTAGTCCCATGCCCAGAATTCCTTCAACCTCCGCGCCTGCTACTGTTAGAACGGGTAAAGGATGTAAGTTAACTTGTACGTTGGAGCAGTTATTTCCCACTACGGTATATTTGAACAGTTCGGTGGGAACGGGGGTGCTTTCTAGTTCTAATTGTTTGGCGATTTGGCTATCGATAATTGAACCCGAAGCGCCTGTATCTAATAAAAAGGTTTTGGTTTGTCTGCCAATTTGGACGGGGAGGGTAAAAAGTTGGCTATCTGGTAGCAATTTTAGTGGAATGTTGCCTTGACCTTTAGCGACGGGTTGAGGGAAACTAACGCCGCTAAATTGGACAAAGGCGGTGAGGCGATCGCTGGCATCATCCCTGACGCTACCATTGGGATTGAGCAGCACCAATTCAAACATACACTCGGTGGAAGCTGCTTGCAAAGCCGTCTCACTCAGTTGGTTAGGATTGGTAATTTTACCTTTGACGCATTCGACTACCTGTTTAAACAGTTGTTCGCCGAGGTTTTCTGGTGCGGTTGAATTTCTGTTCTGGGTTGCAGGTGTTTGAGAGAGGATTGCAGGTATGCTAACCGCAGGTTGAAATAAACTAGACCCAACAAAGGTCAAAACAATACCTGCAATAAAAATTGCCGCAAAAAGCAGAGGTTTGAAGCGGCGTTTATTGTCTTTATCAAACAACATTTTTACTCCTCCCTCTCGCTTTTTGTTATCCAGCTTGTCTGGTTTGAAACTGTATCAGCTGACTTGGTGTAACCGCCCCATGTTCGGTAATGATCGCTGTAATTAAGTCGGCTGGGGTGACATCAAAGGCGGGGTTATAAAATTCTGCCCCAAATGGAGTTAAGTTTACCTCGTTTACCTGATAAATTTCCGCTGGATCTCTTTCTTCGATCGGAATTTCGCTGCCCTCGGGTAATTCAAAATCAATTGTAGAAAGCGGTGCAGCGACGAAGAAAGGAATTTTATGCGCGTTGGCGACAATTGCTAAACTGTACGTGCCGATTTTATTGGCGGTATCGCCGTTAGCAGCAATTCTATCTGCGCCTACAACTACGGCGTGAATTAACCCTTGTTTCATGCAATGCGCCGCCATGTTATCAGAAATAACTGTAACGGGGATGCGTTCTTGGACGCATTCCCAGGCGGTGAGTTTAGCGCCTTGCAAGCGGGGGCGGGTTTCGTCGGCGTATACTTTTGCTAGACGACCTTCGCGCCATGCAGATCGCACTACCCCTAAAGCGGTGCCGTATCCGCCTGTGGCTAAGGCTCCGGCGTTGCAGTGGGTTAAGATAGTTAGCTGATGGGGGTCTTTGGGTAGAACATCTAGACCGCGATCGCCTATCATCCTACAAATTTGGATATCGTCGGCGTTGATTTTTTGCGCTTTGGTGAGTAAAACGCTTTTGATGTAGCTTACCGATCCTAGAGTTTGACGGGCGGTTTTCAGCATTTGCGCGATCGCCCAAAATAAATTTACCGCCGTCGGGCGCGTCGCCCCCAACACCTCGCCTACTTTTTCCAATTCGGCGATAAACTCTTCGCGATCGTCTGTTTCAATCTCTCGCGCCCCCAAATACATCCCGTAAGCGGCGGCGACTCCAATTGCAGGCGCACCTCGCACTATCATATTTTTGATCGCCTGCGCCATATCTTCATAACATTTAATTTCTACCGTGGCGTATTCGTTGGGCAAGCGAGTTTGGTCGATGAGAAAAACGCGGTCTTCTTCCCAAATCACGGGGTAAACGTTGCTAGCGGGTTGCATATCGGTTGCTCTTTGCGATCGTCCGCATTCTAGTTTCGTATATTTTTGGCAGGATTAACTAAGATGGTAGCGGATGCAATACTCTTTCCACCGGGAAATTGCCAGGATGAGTGGAAAAATGACCCGTACTTTTGATACAAAATATTACAAAGATTTACTGGTTCGGTATCTACCCAAACCGATCGAAACTGAAGCGGAAAATGATAATGCGATCGCTCTCGCTCAAGAACTGGAACACCGCCCCATGCGAACCCCACCAGGAGCTATTTCTGGAGCTTTTGATAACGCTAGTTGAGAAGTTTGAAGCTGAAAACTATCCGATTCCTACAGGTAATTATAGCTCAATTTTGCAACATTTGATGGATGCTAGAAATTTAGATAAATCAGATTTGATACCAATTATCGGAACGGAAACAGAGGTTGAGAAAATTTTGGCTGGTCAAAGAGCGATCGCCATAGATGAAGCTAGAAGACTAGCCGACTTTTTCCAAGTTGATATGAGTTTGTTTATAGAATCATCATAACAGCCGGTCTAACGTTGGTGTTCAGCGGCGGCAGTTATCGTCGAAGTCAACACCAGAGACTTAATTCCTGCCGCTGTAACAGGTTTGTTACGCCGCTTTTCAGTAATCGCAGTCTTCATGCATCCAATCTGGCTCAATCTCCCCAACATCAATGACATCATGGGTTACGCGATTAATTTCAACATCATCTACTTTAACCTCCGCCCCGATTTTATCCAAATCTCCCATGAATGAAACTAAAATATCTACGTCCAAATTAGTTTGAATGTTCGCACTACCACTCCCCATTGGAACATCATCTTTATCTATAGAATCGTATCGAAAAAATGAAAATTCGCACTCGATATTGACATCAGCGCTCAGCTTCGCTTCAACTACCAAACCATCATCATCAAAATTAACTGGTCTAAATATTAGGTTGGAAGGTGCAAATAATTTAAACTCAAACCCATTAAAAATTACTTTTATCGAGTCATGTTCATACCCGAAACTAGAACTTGCCTCTGGATAAATTTCAAGCTCGTACATTTGCTGCTCCAAGGCATTAGAGATCGCTTCCTTTACATCATCTAGTTTGCCCTTCTGATATCTTTCAGATAAGTATCTACAGATATCATCGGCATCTTGAAGCTGAAATAGTCCCAAAGCTCTCGCCAAATCATCAATAGCAATAAGCCTTTCAGAACCTTTGCAAAAGTTTTTCCAATCATTATCAGATGTAACAACAATAATTTTTGTTTGGTTTTTATTAGCCCATGTTTCCAAAGACATCAAAGCAATAGCATCAGGAAATTCGTTTTTCTTTTTACCTGTCTCTGAGAATGGTGGCTTGGCTTGAAAGTATTTTTGTATCAACTCGCCAACCATTACATAGTTTTGAGCTTCAACTATATCTAGAGATGTAAACTCTACAAACTGGCTAAATCGCTCAGACACAATTTCTTGTGCTTCACGCCCACCAAAAATTATTTTTTTAATGTCTTCTATCTGCTGATTCTCAAGTTGCCAATGTTCCTTGGCGTGTTTCAGGGAATTCTCTATTGCCTTTTGGGCGTCTATTGCTTTGTTTATTAGATGTGATAAAATTTCCTCCCTGACCACTTCGGAAAGAATCAGTCTTGTGGAACTATCTCGAAATTGTTCTAATTGCTTAAGTAGTCCTGACTCTAGCCTCAAACCTTGAGCATCAAAAATTGATGTGTCTAGAGTAATAGCGCCAAACTGCCCCGCTCGGACAAGATTTTTAAGTTCATCTGGTTCCATATCTGTATCTAGCGATAAATATCTCTACGATGCCCAACTTTGACCACAGTAATCAGGAGTTGATTGTCTTGTATTTGGTAGACAACACGATACTTGTTTGCCACTCGGATTCTGTACAAATCCGTTTCGCCTTTGAGTTTTTTGCAACCTTCTGGACGGGGATATTCGGCTAGAGATTCGATTGCGGCAACGATCAAAACTTGAACATCAGCATCAAGTTTGCGAAGTTGACGCAAAGCGGCGGGTTTGAAACCGACTTCATAGGACATCGACTAAAGCCCCAGTTCTCGCTTGACTTGAGTTAGAGAAATCAAGCCTTCTTCAGCAAGGGCAGCTTTTGCATCGGCTATGTCCTCAGCATCTTCAATGTCTTCTGCTAGTTCTTGCTTGTGGCGCAAGAAAAGAATAAAGTCTAAAACCTCTCGCCAGAGGTCTTCAGGAAGTTGTTCGAGATTTTGGACAATCAAATCTTTGTTGACCATCTGTTAATATTTTGCCAGTTAGTGCAAGCCTAGCACTTATAGACGTAAATTACCGCAAAAAGCTTTGGTCTGAGGGTTTTTGGCACAGAGCGATCGCTCGCTCTCCTATGCGATCGCACCTATCCCGCATCCAAGTAAACCCACATGTGGGAATGGGTATTTTCTTAGCGTACATGGATGCGATCGCCTACACCTTTGACATTATTGGGCGATCGCGCGACGGTTTCGGCGCGGCATTTGGCAAGCAGAGCATGATATTACTCCCACGAATCTGAGAGGCGGATCGTGGTTCTGATGCTACTTATAGTCTGTAGACACTGATAGTTTTGCGACTTATAGTCATCATTGCTCCATCTTGCCCATTCTATGGATATTACAGAGCAGTTTGGTAAAAGAGTTAGGCATTTCAGAAAACTCAGGAATCTTTCCCAAGATGAACTTGCAGAATTATGCGAATTGCACCGTACTTATATTGGTTCAGTTGAACGAGGTGAAAGGAATATAACCCTAATTAATGCGAACAAAATAGCTAATGCACTGTCTGTGAGTCTAGCTGAGTTGGTAGCTGATGATGAGTGAAAGAACCCTAGAGCAAATTTTAACAAGATATCAAAACTCATTTATTAAAAAGGTTTACGCGGAAGATAATGAGGAACACGATCTTTTGATGGATGTGTTTGGGATTTCTCCCATAATAAAAAGAGAAAATAGACAGTACTGGGGTCGCGAACTAGGCATGTGTTGGCAATTGCTAGTTATTGAAACATGTAAAGCGTATTGCAACAGTTTTCAGCCAGCGTTCAGAGTGGGTAGTGATGAACCATGCGATCTTATTGTTGATGGATACGCGATAGATACAAAGTATCGTATTGGTTCAGGCGACTCTGGAACACTTAAAAAGTTCAAATCTTATGGTTCGCTACTTCGTACTCATAATTATGAACCTGTACTCTTGATTCTTAGAAAAGACAATTTACCCGCAGCGATTAATGCATGTCAAGTTGGGACTTGGAGAGTTTATACAGGTGATGCTTCGTTTGAATTCATCCAAAGAATAAGCGGTTTTGATCTAAAATTATTCCTTACGGAGAGAGTGGCAATATTCCCTGTAAACCGATGAACCCATCAAGGCGCTTGTTGATTATTTCTATGTAGTCAGGCACTATCTCAATTCCAATATAATTAATGCCAAATTCCTTTGCTGCAACCAATGTAGTTCCTGAACCTGCAAAAGGATCGATTAGAATAGAATTCTCTAGGCGGGGGGCAAATATCTCAACCAACTTTCTCATTAGAGCGAGCGGTTTAACTGTGCAATGAACGTTAAACTCTTCATTTTTATCGCGTTGTATGCCCTCTAAAATATTTGATTGAAAACCACCAAACCCATCTTTAGTATAGAAAAGACCAGTACCGTAATTTAGTAGAGTTTCCATATAGTTATTAACAAGTGGTTTTTGCAGCACACAGATTGCCTCCCATTCGTTTCTAAGACAACTGTGCCAACCATCCCATCTTTCCGGGTTCTCATATCCATTCTTCTCTAATTGCTGCTTAATATTTACACCTTTAGGGATGCCACTCGATCTTTTATAGACGAGAATATCTCTCGCATAGAAACCTGCACTTTCAAGTGCCACTTGCACGTGAGCCACAGTGCGCGTACTGTTAAAAACTAAAACTGTTGCACCAGGTTTGCAGATACGAAAAAGCTGCTCGCCCCACTCAAAGCACCACTTCTCATAATCCAAGATGTTGTCACGATTCCTTTTGTACCATTGTTCATTTCTCACTCCACCTGCTAAACCGCTGCCATAAGGAATATTTTTAACAAGGGTTTTATTTTCCTTAGCATTGACTTTTTCAATACGTCTTTGAATTTCTGAATTATCCCACTTATGACCAATAAACTCATAGTTATAAGGAGGATCGGTAATACATGCAGACACATAGTTTTCTGGAAGTGTTTTCATCACTTCGCGGCAGTCGCCAACCAATACTTCATTTAGGGGTGATTGTCTCATTAGCCGGGAAATTACTCTCTGATACTTATAGTATTCATTTTTGCAGATGTCAACTATGATGAGGATATGAGGCGTAGCGTAACATAAGTCTCTATTTGGCTTTGGGATCTTTCCTACTAAGCGTGCTTGATTCAATTTGGATCGATTATGGATCGGTTGCCATCAATTCCATCCCACCGTTGAGACAAGAGGAGGGTTTGTCCGGTAATTGCCTCATGAAAGCCTTGCCCCAAGTTTTGAGCCAACAGCGCCCAGGTTAATAAAAATGACCTTCGACAGTCTATTCAGATTACCCCTCTAATACCGATAATACGTTATTGTTTCCCAAACCAACAATTAATCGCCTCTCTGCCAAAATAAGTATCCTTTTGAATGTTTCCTTTATGTATGAGATATCCTTCTCATTTCTAGGTTCTACCTTGGAATGCCCTACTAGAGGCTCTGCCGTCGCAAGGCATTTCCAGGTAGAACCTGGAAACGAGAGAAACGAGAGGAGCTAGCTAACAACAACTGGTTGTTGCTTAAAGAAAGCGGTGCGTATTTGGTCGGCAATTTGTGCTGGCATTAAGCCTAAATCTGCCTTCGATTCGTCTGGTTCGGCATGATCGACTAAAATATCGGGAATGCCAATCCGCTTCACTGGCACGACTACATCATTATCCAGCAAAGATTCAGCCACGGCTGAACCAAAACCACCGATGACGCAACCTTCTTCTAAGGTGACAACTCGTCCAATTTTCTTCGCCAAGGGCGCAATTAATTCAGTGTCCAAAGGTTTAGCAAAACGGGCATTTATTACCGTTGCTTCAATTCCATGTTCGCTGAGAATTTCTGCCGCTTGCATTGCCGGATATACCATCGTCCCGTAACCCAACAACAGTACGTCATCGCCTTGGCGCAGAATTTCGGCTTTACCAATTGGCAATCCTTCCCATCCTTCTTCCATCAAGGGGACGCCGTAACCGTTGCCGCGCGGATACCGCATCGCAATCGGGCCAGCAGTATAATTAACCCCTGTGACGAGCATTTGTTGCAATTCGGCTTCATCTTTGGGTGCCATTAACACCATATTCGGAATGCAACGGAGATAGGCAATATCGTACATTCCTTGGTGCGTTGGGCCATCTGCACCGACAATTCCCGCCCTGTCCATACAGAAGAAAACGGGTAAGTTTTGAATGCAGATATCGTGAATAATTTGGTCGTAGGCACGTTGCAGGAATGTAGAATAAATTGCTACCAACGGGCGCATTCCTTCGCAGGCTAAACCAGCGGCGAGGGTAACGGCATGTTGTTCGGCAATACCTACGTCGATGTATTGTTTGGGTAGTTTGGCTTGCAGTTTATCTAACCCGGTTCCAGTTGCCATTGCAGCGGTAATGCCGATAATTTTGGGGTTATTTTCGGCAAGTTTAACTAAAGTGTGGGCGAAGACTTTGGCGTAGGCGGGCGGTTTGGGTTTGCTGGAAGGAATCGCTTTTCCAGTTGTTAAATTAAACGGCGATTGGGCATGGTAGCCGACTTGGTCTTTTTCGGCAATTTCGTAGCCTTTTCCTTTGGTGGTGGCTACGTGTACCAAAACTGGGCCAGTAATTTTATGGGCTTGTTGGAAGGTGGCAATTAATTCTTCTAAATTATGCCCATCTACCGGCCCAATGTAGGTAAAGCCGAGTTCTTCAAATACCGCCCCGACTTTTGGCACTGCTAGGCGCTTCATCCCTTCTTTTACCCGCGCCAATTCGGGGGATAAGGATTCGCCGACGAAGGGCAGGTGCTTGAACTGCTCTTCTAAATTATCGGTGATAAACTGCACCGGGTCGCTGAGGCGCATTTTGTTTAAATAGCGGGGAATTGCGCCAACGTTGGGGGAAATCGACATTTCGTTGTCGTTTAGCACCACTAGCAGGTTGGTTTTGGGCAAGTGTCCCGCGTGGTTGATGGCTTCTAGTGCCATACCGCCGGTTAAAGCACCGTCGCCAATAACTGCGACAGTTTTATAGTTATCCCCTTTAGCGTCCCGCGCCAAGGCCATGCCCAATGCAGCAGAAATACTGGTGGAAGCGTGTCCGGCACCAAAGTGGTCGAATTTGCTTTCGCAGCGCTTGAGATAACCAGCGATACCGTCTTTTTGCCGCAAGGTGTGGAAGCGATGATAACGCCCGGTAAGCATTTTATGGGGATAGGCTTGGTGTCCCACGTCCCAGATTACTTTATCTCGGTCTAGGTCTAGGGTCTGATAAAGTGCTAGTGTTAGTTCCACCACACCCAACCCTGGGCCGAGGTGACCGCCGCTGGTTGCTACGGTTTGTAAGTGCTTATCCCGCATCTGACGGGCAATTTGCTTAAGTTGATGTATCGACAGCCCGTGCAACTGGTTGGGATGGGTGACTTCACTCAAGTGCATGGCATTCTCTCTTGTTTATTGAGATTTTATTTACCTTTATTAATTTAGTGGATTTGTTCGTTACTTCTTTGTAAGTAAATATTATTAATATTTAAG
>DNGG01000226.1:0-7090 GCA_003486675.1 Cyanobacteria bacterium UBA11372 | reverse complement strand
AGTAAATATTATTAATATTTAAGATAGGTAATATTTCTTATTTGTCTGGGGGCGATGCTGCTGTAAGCCTACGCACGAAGCGATCTTCGTGGGGGGTGGGTGTGAGCGATCGCTCTCCCCCTAGTTTGACAATTAAAAAAAAGTATGCTATATATAATAGCTTTTCCGTCTGGTGCATTTACAGAGCGTATAAAGGAGTAGGTAGCGCCAACATAAGGAAAATGGTACGATATGAAACTTTGTAGTCGAGCTTGGAAACTGGGGACAATTTCTCTCTTGTGGCTAAGTGCCACTAGCTCTGCTAGTGGACAAATCGTCCCAGATCGGACGCTGCCAAACAATACGGTTGTTATCCCCAACGGGAATAATTTTCAAATCGAAGGCGGTACTCAAACTGGCAACAGCTTGTTTCACAGTTTTGGCGAATTTTCCGTCCCTACAGGCGGTGCGGCATTTTTTAACAATGGTTCAGGGATAGAAAATATCTTCAGCCGCGTCACGGGGGGAAACATTTCTAATATTGATGGGTTAATTCGCGCTAACGGAAGCGCTAATTTATTCCTGCTTAATCCCAACGGCATTATTTTTGGCCCCAATGCCAGGTTAAATATCGGTGGTTCGTTTATCGGCAGTACCGCCAACAGCATTAGATTTGGCGATGGTAGTAGTTTTTCGGCAACTAATCCCACCGCCCCGCCTCTGTTAACAATTAATGTACCGATTGGCTTGCAATTTGGCTCAAATCCAACCGCTGCAATTCAAGTGCAAGGTTCTAATCTTGCCGTAGAAACTGGACAAACTTTAGCACTGTTGGGGGGTAATTTAACAATTACTGGCAGCAATAATCCGCTGTATTCGGGTTTAACGGCTGGCGGAATTCCCCTGGTTGTTTTTAATGGAAATATTGTGCCAACAACCCCAGGGGGACGAATTGAACTTTGGTCGGTGCTTAATGGCGAAGTGTCAGTTAATAATAATGGCAAACTGACTATTGAAAATGGGCAAGGCACGAACGAATTTGGGAATATTCAACTGTTAGGTGGAGCCAGGGTTGATACTAGCGGGACGGGTGGCGGTGCGATTCAAGTGCAAGCCCGTTCTTTGCGTTTAAGCGAAGGTGCGCGCCTGTCATCTTTTACCTTGGGTGGCCTCGTTGGGGAAAGTATTACAGTAAATGCATCCGAGTTGGTAGAAATTACCGGCACTGGCGGATACGAGAAAACAGTCTTGCGATTTGTCACTGGAACCGTAATGCCGACCGACCTGATAAACGGCTTTTTTACCCTCAACTTTGGAGCGGGTTTTGCAGGAGCTATTACAGTTAATACCCCTGTTTTTAGGCTGCAAAATGGCGCTTATGTTGCCGCTACCACCTTTGGTGATGCCGGGGAAAATGCAAATATCAAGGGGGTAGATGTCACAATCAATGCTGCCAATTCTCTGGAAATGAGCGCCGCTTTTATTGCTGCGGGTACGGCAGGGGGAAACGGCAGAAATTCTGGAAACTTGACAGTTAATACGAGCAGATTTCTAGCGCGAGATAACGGAATTCTGACAACAAGCAGTTTTGGCAATGGACGCGGTGGAGATATTACTATTAACGCTTCTGAATCGGTGGAAGTATACAGCGGCAACCCGATTTCTCTAGCAGCAATTTCCCCCGTTGCCAATGCTTTTGGTGCTGTGTTTACTAGCGGTTTGGGGACTGGAAATGCGGGTGATTTGAACATAAATACCAGGCGGGTAATTTTGGGTAGCGGTGCAGCTTTAGCAGCGAGTTCGTTTGGTGCAGGAGACGGCGGTGATATTACTATTAACGCTTCTGATTCGGTGGAATTGGTGGGAACTACTCCCAATGGTCAGCGTTTTAGCGCCATTACTTCGGTGACGGAACTCGGATCTACGGGTAATGGGGGAAACTTGAGGATATATACCGATCGGTTAATTCTGCGAGATAAGGGAAGAGTGAGCATTCGCGCCCAGGGAACGGGGGATGCAGGAAATTTAGAAGTCGTGGCTAATGCCATTTTGATGGACAATGAAGGGGGTTTGGAGGGAACATCAGAATCGGGTGTGGGAGGAAATTTTAGCGTGCGATCGCGCTCCCTTGTCATGCGCCGCAATAGCTTTATCTCCGCTACTGCTGGCGATTTAGGCGGCAAGGGAAACGGCGGCAATATTACTCTCAATACAGATACCCTCGCTGCTTTGGAAAATAGCGATATCACGGCTAATTCTGTCGCTAGTCTGGGGGGAAATGTGAATATTACTGCCCAAGGTATTTTCGGCGCTCAAGTCCAACAACGACTCACCCCAGAGAGCGACATTACCGCTACTGGCGGAACACCTGCTTTAAACGGTACGGTACAAATCAACACCCCCAATCTCGATCCCGCTGCTACCATAGTCCAACTGCCGGAAAATTTCGCCGATCCCAGCAATCAAATTGTCGCTGGATGTGCCGCAGATCGAGGTAATCGTTTTGTCGTTACCGGGCGCGGCGGGTTACCTTCAGATCCCTCTCAAACTCTCAGAGGTCGCGCTGTTTGGCGGGATATTCGTCCGGTGTCCTCTGTCGGTCGTTTCAGTACAACCCAGACGCAGCAACCGACAACTCATAATCAACCAATTATTGAGGCAACGGGATGGAAAATCAATGCCAATGGTCAAGTAGAACTTGTAGCAAATGCACCTCAAGATTCCTGGTATAGAACAGTTAATTGTACCGATAGATAAAGCCTCGTCAACGCAGAGGGAAAGGGAAGAGAGTAAATTTATACCAGAAAAAATCTCAATTTGGTTCTGATAAAAACCTCTTCCCCTTCTTGGTACAGATTGAATAGCGGTAATCGATCAAGTGATAACAAAAATTATTTCGCTTTTAAAATCCCTTCATTCCAGCGTTTGGTTGGCCTTGCTGACCCTGTTTTTTGTTATAACTGTTTTTCCCGCAGCCAGCTTTGATTTTAATTTGGGTCATAGTCCAAAATATAGTAGATTGCAGACCGATGAGGTACACCTTCGTTTGGATAGCGGCAGCATTAATACTGCCGCTATCCAAACAAAGCCTTTTGGCTGTACCTCACTCGCTTGCAATTCTCTGTATAACCACTCGCTGACTACTCACTCTTTTAATTCAAAATCTACTTTCCCAGGTTCCTACCTGGGAACGAGCAAAACGAAATCTACTTTCCCAGGTTCCTACCTGGGAACGAGCAAAACGAGCAAAAAATCCAACCTGGGAACGAGCAAAATCGAAAATGATGTTTTAACTGCCCTAGAACAAGGCAGAACCCTTTACGAGGCGGGAAGGTTTTCTGAGGCGGCAGCTGTTTGGCAACAAGCTGTTAAAGAATTGGCAGCACAAGGCGAAGTCTTCCATCTCGCTGCTACCCTCACTTACCTATCGAACGTCTATCAAGAGTTGGGACAGTGGGAACAAGCAAGTGAAACAATTAACAAAAGTTTGAACCTGATCCAATCGGGCGATCGAGGATTCCCAACATTAATTTTGGCGCAAGCACTAAATACCCAAGCGAGTCTGCAACTGGCACTCGGACAAACTGAAGCTGCCCTCAATACCTGGCAATTAGCAGAAAAAGCTTATACTCAAGCCAAAGATGAAATTGGCATCCTCGGCAGTCAAATTAACCAAGCGCAAGCGCTGCAAATTTTGGGACTGTACCGCCGCGCTCAGGCTATTTTAGAACAAGTCAATCAAAAGCTGCTTGCCTCACCCGATTCCCTGCTAAAAGCTACGGGATTGCGGAGTTTGGGTATCGCTTTGCAAGTTACGGGAGACTTGGAGCGCAGTCAAAAAATTCTTCAGCAAAGTTTGGCGATCGCATCTTCCCTCAACTCTCCCGCCGATATTAGTGCCGCCTATTTCGCCTTGGGCAATACCGCTCGCATCTCTCCCGAGCCTAAATTAGCGGTGGAATTATACCAGAAAGCCGCCGAAAATGCAACAAATGCGATCGCTAAACTGGAAGCGTTACTTAACCAATTAAGCCTGCTAGTACAAACTAAACAGCAAGCGACGGCGAGAGCCTTGTTACCTAATATACAAGCCCAATTAGCCAATCTATCTCCCAGTAGGGATGCGGTGTTTGCTCAAGTAAACTATGCCCAAAGCCTGATCGAACTAGAGAAAGACAATCAATTACCAACTGCCAATTCCCAAGAAATTGCCAAAATTTTAGCCGTTGCAGTGCAACAAGCAAGAACGCTCAACGATCCCAAAGCTGAATCTTACGCACTGATTGAGCTAGGAAAGTTGTACGAACTTTCCCAGCAGTCGAACGAGGCAGAAAACTTAACCCAGCAAGCGTTACTAATTGCCCAAAAAATTAGAGCCGATGATATTGTGGCACGCACTCAGGCCCAACTGGGGGAAATTTTTAAACAGCGGGGAGATTTGCAGCGGGCGATCGCATCCTACACCGAAGCCGTTAAAACTTTCCAATCCCTTCGCAGCGACTTAGTTGCGGTTAATTCCGACGTGCAATTCTCGTTTCGCGATAGCGTAGAACCCGTTTACCGCGAGTTAGTGGGATTGCTATTGCAGTTTAATCCTTCCCAAGAAAACATCCAGCAAGCTCGTCAACTGCTGGAAGCGCTGCAACTAGCTGAATTGGAGAATTTTTTCCGAGAAGCTTGTTTGAGAGCCAAACCGCAGCAAATTGACCAAATCGATCCCACCGCAGCTGTCTTATATCCAATTATTTTAAAAGACCGCTTGGAAGTAATCGTTTCTCTACCAGGACAACCTTTGCGCCGCTACACGAGCGAACTACCCCAAAGCGAAGTCGAAAAGGCGATCGATCAATGGCTAGAATCCCTCAATCCATTTTTCTCTTCTCGCGATCGCTTGCGCGTTTCCCAGAAAATTTATGACTGGCTGATCCGACCAATTGAAGCCGAACTCAATCCCAGTACCGTAAAAACACTGGTATTCATTTTAGACGGTGCCCTACGTAATTTACCGATGGCGGCGCTACACAACGGTCAGTATTATCTAGTAGAAAAATACAATATCGCCGTCACGCCAGGGTTGCAGTTGTTAGAGGCGCGATCGCTCGCTCAAGCACAGCTCAAAGTCTTGACAGCCGGACTCACCGAAGCCCGTCAAGGCTTTGCAGCACTGCCGGGAGTCAAACTTGAAGTCGAACAAATCGCTTCTGAGTTGCCCGCTAGAACCTTCCTAGATCGGGAATTTACGGAAAAAAACTTGCAAAAACAAATCCAAGCGACTTCTTTTCCTATAATTCACTTAGCCACTCACGGTCAGTTTAGTTCCAACCCAGAACAAACTTTTATTCTCACTTGGGATGAAAAAATCAAAGTCAAAGAATTTGAGGACTTATTGCGGTTTAGAGAACAAGGCAGTGCCAATCCGATTGAATTGCTCGTTCTCAGTGCCTGTCAAACCGCCGCAGGCGACAAGCGAGCTGCATTGGGATTGGCAGGTGTCGCGGTGCGCTCTGGTGCCCGCAGTACCCTAGCAACCCTGTGGTCGGTGAAAGACCAATCCACTGCCCAACTGATGTCGGAATTTTACCAGGAACTATCCAAAGGAGTCCGCAAAGCCGAAGCGCTTCGCACCGCACAGCTGAACCTGCTCAAGCAACCCAAGTACGAGCATCCCTTTTATTGGGCACCTTTTGTTTTAGTGGGAAATTGGCTGTGAGGAAATGCCAACAAGATCTGCCAGCAGCGAAAATCAAGAAAATCAATTTCCCGCTCTCACCGACTTTTCCGACTTTTCCGACTTTTCCTACCTTTCCTACCTTTCCCATTTTTGTCAGGAAACAAGCCGTGAAAAGCAAGTTAGCTCAAGGGCGAGCTGGACACGAGCTAGCGGGGTAAAGTGTTGAATCTCAGGGCTTAATCGATAAAAAAGGCCATACTCTGATATCAGAAAACTAATGGGAAAAAGTTACAAATAATTCATAAAATCTTCTCAATTATGGATTAATATAGATTTAGGAATTCTAAAGTTAAAGGGGGGGATCGATAAGATGAAGATATGATGAAGGCGCAACGGGTTATATGAAGATATAATGAAGATTAATGTTTTTTTAACGTTCAAGTCATCCAATCCCATAACACCAACACAGGGAGTAAGTCGGGTCGATAATCAAAAGGGTGTCAGTTCATCAGACAAAGAAAGTAAAAGTTGAGAGGTTAAAAGCTCATGGCTAGGCAAAAATCTATTAAATTTGTGGGGCTGCTTACTACCGTCCTGTTTGTAGAACTCGTCGTCGCACCAAGTTTGTTAACAAAAGTACAAGCTCAAACCCAGTCGGCGAATGGCACCCAAACCCAACGGATTAGTACGATCGCTCGCGTCACCTTCGATCCCCCCGGAGAAGGAAAACCCGACGACACCGCAGGGGGAGCATCGCGCAGCGGTGGATGCTTGCAAGCGGTAACCAACATCGGCGGATGTATCGTCCCGTTGATGCCAGAGACAAAAGACGGGTTAACCACCACAGAGCGTCCGACGTTCTTTGTATATGTTGCCGACAGCGCGGCAAAAGAGCTATTTTTTAGCCTCAGAGATGAAAGCGACAATGCAGTTTATCAGGCTAAAATCCCCATCAACGGTCAAACGGGGATTGTCAGCGTCAAACTGCCAGATAGCGCCCCCGCCCTAGAAGTTGGCAAGAC
The DNA here is from genome assembly GCA_003486675.1 of Cyanobacteria bacterium UBA11372. Classification (GTDB taxonomy): domain Bacteria; phylum Cyanobacteriota; class Cyanobacteriia; order Cyanobacteriales; family Aerosakkonemataceae; genus Microseira. Next base: position 418 of record DNGG01000226.1, on the reverse strand, counting down.
TTATCAGTGGGCATTTATTATGGTGGGCGAGCAAGGACTAAGACCCGATAGTCCGGGGGTACGTGGGGAAGTGAGGCGAGTTGAACTAAACCCAGAACTCAAGAGCGAAATAGCTCAGGGGAAACCCCTGGATCGGGCAGAGTTGTATGGAAAAAACGGCATTTGGTTTGATACAGTGGCAACCTTAGCCGAAGCAAGAAAGCAGCAGCCAAACGATACCACGTTAGTGGCTAATTGGCAAGATTTGCTGAAGTCGGTGGGTTTGGATGCGATCGCCACCCAGCCGTTACTCTAAAAAATTGCATAGGAGCTAGGAACTAAATTGATTTACCAACTCCGCCCTTGCAACCCGGTTTCTGCAAGAAACCGGGTTTTTGGTGATAGCGACAGGACTTATCAGAAAGCGCCTTATATCCCT
>DNGG01000023.1 GCA_003486675.1 Cyanobacteria bacterium UBA11372 | reverse complement strand
TTCGGTACTGGTATCAAAATGCAGCCGCTGTTCTGCAATAATATCCATCAAATCGTTTGGCAGCAATCCTTTGTAGCGGTCTTTTTGTAAGTTATCCGTAGCTATGTAATATTTGGCACAACCGTGTTGGCTGTAAAATAAGCCGGTAGAAAGGTCGTAACGACCGTTAGTTAAGAACTTCAAAGTCATTAACGGGTGAGTAGTCCCGCCTTTACGCAGGTTAATTTCAATTGCTTGAATATCCCATTGAGGAACGCCTGCGATCTCGTCTTGACGCACGGCAAGAAAATCTACACCAAAGCGTTCTAATGCGCCTTTTTCGGCTAAATTTTGACCAATTTTCAATCCCAATTGTTGCAAAGTAAGGCGATAAGATTCATCGGCGGGAAAGCGACAACCGAGGTAAATTTGACCGCTGGGGCCGCCTAAAATTTGATCGTGGGTAGAGAGGATTTCCACTTCTCCAGTGGGGGTAATTCTACCTTGGACGCTGGGGGAAGTTTTATACTCTCCCTCAATAAACGCTTCTACAATTGCCCCTAATTCCGGGATGCGACTAGAAAAATTATCCCAAGTTTCGCCTTTCGCCTCATACTTTAAATCCGCAAAGCTTTCATGAATCGCTGCGACTCGTTCGTTGTGAGATGCATTCCCAGGGGCTTTATCCTGAATTGGTCTTAAATCCAACAGGGCGTTACCTTCCCCAGAAAATCCTTCATTTAGTTTTACCACCATGCGCTGCAATGAGGGTTGCCGTTCCCACAATTGTGCGGCTGCTGCGGCTAAATCTTGAGTATTCTTATGCAATTCGCTGCCATCGGGATAGGGAACCCCGCATTCTGCGAAAATTTGCCGAGAGCCGCTTTTTGTTCCCCAATAAAGCAGATCTGGATCTAAAGCTAATAAAGGTACATCCAGTCGAACGGACAACTCGCGCTCTAGGGGCGTAGAGTTATAACAAATCATATAGGTTTTATCCGCCCGCAAGCTGGCGCGAATGCGCTCCATTAAGCGCGGGCGGTCTAAAATTTTTTTAGTTAGGGCGGTGGCGGAAGCATCGTAGGTGGAGAATAGCAGCAAGCGATCGCGCGCGTGGGAAAATGGAATCCTGGGGAGCAATTGCAGGTAATAATCGATGGCAATCTGCGATAGCGGCTGGGAAGTCACGTAAATCACCCGCGTTCGCGGATTTTGCAGCCGAATTAGCGAAAACAGCAGCCGTTCTTCATAATGCAGAAATCCCTCAACCTTTTGCAGTTCCCGTTGGTCGAGACTCACAGAAGGAATCACCAGGATATCGTAATCGCTATTATCCAACACATCAATCGCCTGCCAGACTTCGCGCAACTGAGACTGTAGCAAACGAAACTGTGCCGCCAGTTCAATTGAGGAAAAATGCACTCCTTCCATAATCCCACTCCCGTTTCCCATCCGATCGCTGCAATTTCATTTTGCAATAACTCCAGTCTCTAGATACACCGACGGTAAAAAAAATTATCCCTGGAATTACTGACGCGAACTACCCACCACCTGTATGGTAGTGCATCGTTATCGCATCTGGGGGCAGATTTATTTCACTATTAATTTTTTATACACAAATAATACTTAAGATACATGTTTAATTTTTTTGTCCAGCTATATAATGTCAAGATTAGCTTGCTTACCCCTGCCAAGGCGGATACTCGCTTGAGGCAGGTAGTACCAGGGCGATCGATCGTTTGAAAAAAATAAGCCGTAAAAAAAATTGAGATACTTTTAATACGAGGGGGAAAAATGGCCTACTTTCCACTCCAAGAATACCATGAAGTAACCGACCCAAAAGTTAAAGCAATTTACGAAGAAATTGTGACCGAATTGGGCTTTGGTATTGTCCCCAATTTGTTTAAATCGATGGCAGTCAATGCCGAGGTGCTAGAAGCAAACTGGAAAAAATTTCGGGCGACAATCCTGCAAGGAGATATACCCCGAACGCTAAAAGAAATGATCGGAGTTGCTATTTCGCAAGCGAACAACAGTCCCTATGCACTCAAAGTTCACCTACACGGACTATCGGCGTTGGGAATTAGCGAGGAAGTCCTGAGAACGCTGGTTTCAGACTTTGATGCCTGTCCCCTACCCGAACGTCAAAAAGCCGCGATCAAATTTGGCTTACTTGCGGCTACCAAACCACAGGAATTGACCGAATCAGATTACCAAAAATTGGCAGAGTTTGGGTTAGATGAATCAGAAATATTCGAGATTATAGCCACCGCAGATCTATTCACCAGCATCAACCGATACACCGATGCGATCGCGCTGGAAATTGATGCGTTATAATCGTTACAACAATACTGGTTCGGGGTGCAACTCATCGAGTTAAAAAAATAATTCGACGAGCCATAATAATGCGCCAGCACCATTGATGAAATATGGATTGTTTCTTCCAGTCTATCAGTGGCTATAATCTTGAAAATCAAGACCGCGATCAACTCCTACAGACAGCCCAAAACCTGCTAGCCCAAGCGCAAGCACTTTCTAGCCGCATCGCCACCATTAATGAACTTGCCACTGCAATTAACCGCACTCTCAATGTAGATGAGATTTTGCGAGTCGTGGGCAAAAAAGCTAAATGGTTGTTAGACTTTGAACACCTCAGCGTCTACCTTTGTTTTAACAATCATAAACGCTTTGTGACGCTGTTTGGCTCGCCAGTCGAGTTTAATGACTCTGCCTTTAGCGACAACAACCCCTTTAGTCGGGCGCTCAAAACAAGTCAATCTCAACTGTTCCAAAGTGGCGTAAACTCAGAAGCGATAGGCGAGCAGACAACTTTTTTGTCGGCTTTTTCCTCTCAGTTGATCGTGCCGCTGCAAAGCGATCGCATTGTCATCGGCACAATCAATTTTGCCACCACCAAGACACAAGCTTACACTCCAGAAGATGTGCGTATTGCTTACTTACTAGCTTTGCAAGTATCAGCAGCAATCCGCAACGCTAACTGCTTTGAAGAGTTGAACTTACTGTACGCTCAACTAAGGGCAGAAAAACAAAAATCCGAGCAATTACTGTTGAACGTACTCCCAGGAGAAATAGCCAATGAACTAAAACGCAATCAGAAAGTGAAACCCGTATATTATGAATCCGCCTCAGTGCTGTTTACCGATTTCAAAAACTTCACTAAATTAGCCGAACAAATGAACCCGCAAGATCTAGTAGATGAACTAGATTATTGTTTTTCTTACTTCGACACGATCGTAGAAACCCACAATCTAGAAAAGTTGAAAACGATTGGTGACAGCTATATGTGCGTAGGGGGAATTCCCACCCCCAACAGCACCCATGCCATTGATACCGTACTAGCAGCTTTACAAATTAAAGCATTTATGAATTGGCGCAAAATTGAAAAACTTCAGCAGAATCAGCCCTACTGGGACATTAGGATCGGTATTCACTCAGGCTCGGTATTAGCGGGTGTGATTGGTAAAAAAAAGTTTGCTTACGATATCTGGGGCGATACAGTTAACACGGCATCCCGAATGGAATCGTGTGGCGTAGCTGGAAGCATTAATATTTCAGCAGCAACTTTTGAGTTAGTCAAAAATTTTTTTGAATTTGAACCTCGGGGAAAAATACCTGCAAAAAATAAAGGTGACATGGATATGTATCTAGTCACCGGCATTAAAACAGAACTGTCCCTCGATCCACTCTCATTGTTACCAAATGAAAAGTTTAATCAAATTTATTCGGCGATGGAATTGGGGAAGGCGACAGTCTAGCAGGTGAGCAGGTGAGCTGGTAATATCAATGAATCCAATTACCAATTACCAATTACCAATTACCAATTACCAATGTCAAAATTGATAACTAAAAACCGCGATCGCAGAACCCTTGTCTGGTAACTCACCTCGCTTGAGAGTCATTGTATCGCCATCCATGCGGCGAGTGGGAGTGCCATCCATCAGTTGCAAAAATTCATCTAGGGCGACGATATCGCAGGTATCTGCTGCTGCTTGGGTGCGGTAGTGGGTGGGAATGACTATTTTAGGATTGAGAGAAGCGATCGCCGCCTTTGCCTCAGTAGGATTATAAGCTTTTGCCCCGCCTCCGGTCGGCACAAACAGTACATCGGGACGCCCCATGAGGATTTTTTGTTCTACAGTAATCGGTGCAGCCGCGCCCCCTAAATGCAGAATATTAATCCCTGCCTGTTGCCAACGCCAAGCAATATTAATCCCAAAACGCCTTCCGCCTACGCGATCGTGATCGGTGCGGATACCTTGGAATTGCGTCCCCTGTAGGTTGTATACACCCGGTTCAAATAACAGTTTCGGATCGCCCGGTAGCTGATCTACCGCCCCTTCATCGAGTAACTGACTGCTGATCAGCACTAGCTCAGTTTCTATTTTCGGGGCGCGATACCCTGCGGTACAACCGAGAGGGCGAAACGGATTTACCAGGATGCGCTTACCACCCCCCGAAAATAAAAAGCAGGTATGACCTAACCATTGAATTGAAAGCGTATCACTTGTTTGTGCTTGAATTGCCTCAAATCCAGACAGCCAAGCCGTTCCAAAAGCCGTTACCAATCCAGCGCCAGCATAGCGCATCAACTGTCGTCGTTTCATCATCCCTTAAAGATATCGACTCATGCGATCGCCGACAAGCGGGCGGGTGGCAATAGACTGTTAGCGATCGCCTGCGATCGCATCTCTTGTGGGGTGGGCATTGGAGCCTGCCCAAGCGGTTTGGGCAGTTGCAGCAGTCTATTACCAATTACTAATTACCAATTACCCATTACCCATTAGCGATGAGAGAAAATTTCTCAGCAACTGCTTTCCAGAAGTCGTGAGAATACTTTCTGGGTGAAATTGGACGCCTTGGATATGAGGATAGTTCCGGTGTCGTACCCCCATAATTGTTCCATCTTCAACCCAAGCTGTAATTTCCAACACTTCCGGGCAAGTTTCCCGGTCAATCACCAAACTATGATACCGTGTTGCCACAAACGGATTTTCCAAATCTTGAAACACTCCCACGCCCGTATGATAGACCTGAGAAGTTTTGCCGTGCATTAACTGCCCAGCCGAAACAATATTACCGCCAAACACTTCACCGATTCCTTGATGCCCCAAGCATACCCCCAGAATCGGTAAATCCGGCCCCATTTTTCCGATTAATTCCAAAGAAATCCCCGCATCTTCCGGGCGTCCCGGTCCTGGAGAAATCACGATGCCATCCGGCTTTAATTCTTTGATTTCCTCCACAGAAATTTCATCATTCCGATACACTTTTATTTCAGATGCTACCGCAAATTCTGCTGCTAGTTCGCCGAGATACTGAACTAAGTTGTAGGTAAAACTATCGTAATTATCGATAACTAAAATCAACCTTCAAACTCCTTAGCTAGGCAAGGCTCTATTCTTAATTCAAAATCAACCTTTTGTCAAGTTCTAATTTTGAATTAATTTTTGATGTTTAATTTTGAATGGTCTATCGTTCTGCTAATTAATAGCTGACAGATAAATCAGGCTAAACAACTGTGGCAGTATGAGCAACCCAGCCACTAAAACCGATGCCATTGCCGAAATTAAAACTGCACCCGCCGCACAGTCCTTGGCAATTTTAGCCAGTTCGTGGTAAGTTTGCTTCACTGTCAAATCGACAACCGACTCAATCGCGGTATTGAGTAACTCCATCACCAAAACCAAGCCGCAGGTGAGGCCAATCACCGCAACTTCTACGGATTTTAAGTGTAAAAAGACGCTCAGGCTAATTGCCAGAGCGCCGATACATACGTGGATGCGAAAATTGCGTTGAGTTTGAAAAGTGTAGCTAAGTCCAGCCCAGGCATATTTGAAGCTAACTGCTAGGTTGGAGGCTACCCGCCACGCCATCTGGCGTTGTGGCGGTAAGACTGATTCGGTTGGGTTTTTCACCCCAGATGACAGCATCTCAGAGTGGGGAGAGGAACCATTCGATGATATTTCGTAGGTTTGGGGGTTGGAGGTTTTGGGGGAATTGAGGGGTTGATTCACTTTCATGTGCAGCCACTAACTTAAACAGGTGTGATTTGATCTACAAAGGTGCGATCGCCTATAGATTCAAGCAAGGTTGCTTGCATCGACAGCATTTTAGTCAAGCTATCATCATCCGGATGATCCCAACCCAACAGGTGAAGCAAACCATGTGCTGCTAACCAAGCTAACTCAGTTTGCAACAAATGCCCTTGCTGCTGAGCTTGCCGAGAAGCCGTTTCCACCGAGATGACGATATCTCCAAGATACAAAGGTAGGTGCAGCAGCATTTCCTCTGACTGAGGTATCTCTGCTTCCAAGGCCGCAAAAGCCAGGACGTCAGTCGGCTGATTTTTGTTTCGGTACTGAGCGTTCAATTCCTGAATTTCAGCATCGTCGGTGAAACGCAGCCCCAGTTCATAGGCATCGGCGGGTGGAAGCTCAGATTTGAGAATTTCTAGCCATTTCTCGCAGCATTCCTGCCAACTTTCGGCAGAAATGACGCTTTCGTGGTATAATTCCTCAAAAATATTCTGTATGCTTACTTCTAATTCCACACCTACTCCTCTCTATTCCGGATCTGATTGCATTTGTTAACGAGTCAGGTAGGAAAGACCGATCAGAACCGCTAAAAGACAAATCGTTGTCAGGGCAAAGTGCTTCAGCGATACTCCCCGCTTGCGTACCATATTACGCATGGCGAGTTTGACGTAACTTGGTTGAGCTGCGGGGGTAGCTAATGGTGTTTCGGTTGCAGTTTCGGCAGCGTTTGAGGGTGAAGCAGAGTTCATAAAACGGTGATGCTAAGTCAGGTGAAGTTTATCAGGTTGTGAGTTAATTGCTGATATTGTAACAATATTTTAACAATATGTTGAGAAACCCGGTTTTTGAGCAAAACCGGGTTTCTGCCGATTACACCGCCCCGCTTTCGACGAGTTGATTTTCTTGTCGCAGATAGGCTTGAATAAACGGGTCAAGCTCGCCGTTCATCACATCTGTAATCGCACTGGTTTCCACCTCGGTACGTAGGTCTTTTACCATCTGATAGGGATGGAAAACATAGTTGCGAATTTGATTGCCCCAAGCGGCCTCAACCATATCGCCCCGAATTTGGGCAATTTCTTGAGCGCGTTGTTCTTGGGCGATAATCAGCAGTTTAGCTTTAAGACGAGCAAGAGCTTTTTCCTTGTTTTGCTGTTGACTTCGTTCTTCGGTACAGCGCACGGCTATACCAGTAGGGACGTGTTCAACTCGCACGCCGGTTTCAACTTTGTTGACATTTTGCCCGCCTTTACCTCCGGAACGAAAGGTATCAATTTTCAAATCCTTATCTGGAATTTCCAATTCAACTGATTGTTCCAAAATCGGCATGACTTCCACCCCGGCGAAGCTAGTTTGCCGCTTACCGTTGGCGTTAAAAGGCGAAATTCGCACCAGACGATGGGTGCCTTTCTCAGATTTAAGGTAACCGTAGGCATAGCGCCCGGTAATTTCCAGCGTGGCAGATTTTAGCCCCGCTTCATCGCCTTCTGAAATTTCCGACAAATGCACTTTATAGCCGCGATCTTCTGCCCAGCGGGTATACATACGCAACAGCATTTCGGCCCAATCTTGGGCATCTGTACCGCCAGCACCGGCATTGATTGTCAGTACTGCCCCTTCTGCATCGTAGGAGCCAGAAAGCATTTGCTCCAATTCCCAGCGGTCGAGTTCGCGACTGAGTTGGGTGACATTGGTTTCTGCTTCTTGCAGCAGTCCGCTGTCGGATTCTAATTCCAGCAGTTCCAGAATCGCCTTGGTGTCTTCTAAGCTATGTTTCCACTGGTGATATTGCTGGATGTGGGATTTAAGGTCGTTAAGTTCTTGCAGGGTTTTTTGGGCAGCAGTTTGGTCATCCCAAAAATTCGGTTGCGCCGCCAGTTGTTCTAAGTCTTGAATTTTGGCGGAAAGAGCGGGAATGTCAAAGATAGTCCTGGGTTTTACCCAGGCGATGAGACAGCGTTTCGACTTCGCGTTTAATATCTTGAACTTCTAGCATCGTTAGATTGGGCTGGAAAAAAGCTTGCACATGTTTATCTTAGCGGCTGTTTTGCCCCAAAAGAGTAGGGTAGCCATCAATGGGTAGGTTGGGTTGAGCGCCAGCGAAACCCAACAACCGAATACTAATAGGTTGGGTTTCGTACCTCAACCCAACCTACAAGCTACTACCCATAGGGGCTGTTTTGCCCAAAAAGATGAGGGCGGGCAGATGCCCACCCTCATCTTTTAGAAGAGAGAACCCTTGGAATCAAGGTTAATCGCGACTATTAATCGCAATCAACAAGCGCAAGATAAAGACAAACAAGTTGATGT